>NZ_VFTM01000029.1:0-90184 GCF_006439555.1 Mesorhizobium sp. B3-1-6
CCCCCCTTGTGGGGGAGATGTCCGGCAGGACAGAGGGGGGCGCGAAGGAACTCGGCGTTCAAGGGCTTCACTCGCCCTACGCCATCGCGTGGCGATGGTTGGCCGAATAGTGGCCGGTCAAATGATGCTCAAGCTGGCGTTCGATGTCGGTGAGCAGGCTTGAGGCGCCGAAGCGGAACAGGTCCGGTTCGAGCCACGGCCGGCCGAGCTCTTCCTTCATCAGCACCAGCCAGTCCAGCGAGACCTTGGCGGTGGAGATGCCGCCCGCCGGCTTGAAGCCGATCAGGTAGCCGGTCTCCTCGAAATAGGCGCGGATGGCGCGCACCATGGCAAGGCCGACGGGGAGCGTGGCGTTGACGCTTTCCTTGCCGGTCGACGTCTTGATGAAGTCCGCCCCTGCCATCATCGCCACCATGGAGGCAAGCATGACGTTGCGCAGCGTGGCGAGGTCGCCGGTGCCAAGGATGACCTTGAGATGCGCATCGCCGCAGGTAGCGCGCATGGCGACGATCTCGTTGAACAGTTCGCGCCATTTGGCGCCGTAGACCAGGCCGCGCGGGATGACGACGTCGATCTCGTCGGCGCCGTCCTTCACCGAGGCCTCGATCTCCTGCAGGCGGGTCGAGAGCGGCGCAAGGCCGTGCGGGAAAGCGGTCGAGACGGCGGCGACATGGACGCCGGTGCCGCGCACGGCGTCGACCGCGGTGGCGACGAAGGGATGGTAGACGCAGACCGCCGCCGGGCGGATGGTTTCGCCTGATATGCCCAGACCCTCGACGATATCCTTGCGTAGCGGATTGATCGCCTTGGCGCAGAGCCGGCGCACGCGCTCGTCGGTGTCGTTGGAGTTCAGCGTTGTCAGATCCATGCAGGCGATGGCCCGCAGCAGCCAGGCCGCCTGGTTGTCGGCCTTGATCGAGCGCCGCTTGGTCAACGTCGCGACGCGGAGCTCCAGCGCCGAGCGGTTGACGCTGTGCACCGATTCCAGGAAGCCGAGATCGAGCTTCATGCCGGGATTGCGGGCAATGCCGTGTTCCAGCGGCAGCGGCGTGTTGGCGGCGGCGCGTGCCGGCAGCGGCATCACCTTGGACGCACCTGCGCCTGCGCCGGCTTCGCGGATGGTGCTGCTCATCTCCTGCCCTTTCATTTCAGCGCCTTTGCGCTTTTATGCCTTCGTGGTGTCATTGGGCGACAGACACGAAGATAGCCCGCGAAGCGATGCTTCACGAGTCCTTCAAAGCGTCATAGCGGAAAAAGGCCGCTCAGGCAGCAGATTTTTGACCCTATGGTCAAAACATCATGCTGGGTAGGCGCTCCGGCGTTGGAGATTGGCGGCAACGCCCATCCCTTCGTCATACTCGGGCTTGACCCGAGTATCCATGCCGTGACCTCTGCCGCAGAGTGCAACGGTGCAGAATTCTGTAACCGCCGCAACGCCTTGGCGTAATGGCATGGATTCTAGGGTCTGCGCGCGTCGCTCCGCTCCTTGCTCCGCCCTAGAATGACGAAGCGCGAATAATCTCAAACGCCTCCAACAGAGCTGGCGGACCGCGATATGTCTCAGCCGACGAAGGCGCGCTCGACGACGAAGCTTGCCGGGTGGCTGAGCGAGCCTTCCTGGAAGCCGAGGCTCTCGGCGAGTTCCTTGACGTCCTTCAGCATATGCATCGAGCCGCAGATCATGATGCGGTCGGCCTCGGGATTGAGCTTGTCGATGCCGAGGTCGGAATAGAACTTGCCCGAGCCGATCAGCGCGGTGATGCGGCCCATGCGCGCCGACTCTTCCCGCGTCGTCGAATTGTAGAGCGTGACGCGGCCGCCGGTCAGCTCGCCGATCAGCGGGTCGCTTTCGAGCCCTGCGACCAGTTCCTGGCCGTAGATGAGCTCGGCATTGTCGCGGCAGGTGTGGGTGAGGATGACCTCGTCGAACTTCTCATAGGTATCGGGGTCGCGCAGCAGGCTGGCAAAGGGCGCGATGCCGGTGCCGGTCGAGATCATGACCACGCGCTTGGCGGGCGTCAACGCGTCGAGCACCAGCGTGCCGGTCGACTTCTGGCGCATGATGACGGTGTCGCCGACCTCAATCTTCTGCAGCTCGGAGGTCAGCGGACCGTCCGGCACCTTGATCGAGAAGAATTCGAGCTCGTCATCCCAGGCGGGGCTGGCGACCGAATAGGCGCGGAAGATCGGCTTCTCGGCATTGGGCAGGCCGATCATGACGAATTCGCCGGAGCGGAAACGCAGCGACTGCGGGCGGGTGATGCGGAAGGAGAACAGCCGGTCGGTGTAATGCTTCACCGACACCACGGTCTCGGCGTAGACATTGGCCGGGATCGGGAACTGCAGCGGCTTCGAGCCTGCGACGTTCAACGCGGATGTCGTGTTCATTCCAACCCAACTTTCCGGCCCAGATGGAACGCACTGGGCGCCAAACTTTTTCCTGCGCGCCCGAACGGTCAGGTTCCGGCGTGCTCCTCACACACTGCCAAGCGGTAAGCTCTTGTGTCGGGAATTTATTAGTATACAAATGATCTTCAGGTCAAGATGGCAGCGTAAAACGCCTTTCCAAACCAAGGCATATCCGTAGTTCTGGCATTTCGGGTTTCGGCAATGAGTGAGAAATTTTCGGCGCCGGCTGGAAGCGTCGTTGCCGGCATCGATGTCGGCGGGACCTTCACCGATCTGCTCTTGATCGACGGCAAGGCAGGCGGCAAGGTCCATATCGCCAAGACGCCGACCACGGTGGAGAACCAGGCCTTCGGCGTGGTCGCAGCGCTTGGCGCCACCGGTTTTCCGATCGACGGCATCGACCTCATCGTGCATGGCACGACGACCACCACCAACGCCGTGCTGGAGCGCCGGCTGGCGCGGACCGGCATGATCACCACGCGCGGCTTTCGCGACGTGATCGAACTTGGCCGCCGCACAAGGCCGCAGGCTTATGGCATGACGGGAACTTTCGTGCCGGTCATTCCCCGCGACCTTCGGCTCGAAGTGTCGGAGCGGGTCGAGGCGTCGGGCGCCGTGCGCATTCAACTCGACGAAGCCGAGATGCGCGATGCGGTGAAAAAGCTGCTCGACGCCGGCTGCGAATCGCTGGTCATCCATTTCCTGCACTCCTACGCCAACCCATCGCATGAGCGGCGGGCCGCCGCGATCGCGGCGGAGGCCTGGCCGAACGGCCACATCACCACCGGACATGCGCTGCTCTCGGAAGCGCGCGAGTTCGAGCGCGGCGTGACAGCGGCAGTCAACGCGTCGGTGCAGCCGATCCTGGAGCGCTATGTCGAGCGGCTGCGCAAGGAACTTGGCGCGAAGGGCTACGCCCGCGACTTCCTGATCATGAACGGCAATGGCGGCATGATCTCGGCCCGCTTCGTCACGCTGGAATCGGCCAAGACCGTGATGTCCGGTCCGGCCTCCGGCGTGATCGCCGCCGCCTATACGGGAAAACGCGCCGGCTTCGGCAACCTCGTCACCTACGACATGGGCGGCACATCGACCGACGTGGCGCTGATCCGCAACGCGGAACCCGCCGTGTCGAACGAGATCGAGATCGAATATGCGATGCCGATCCATGTGCCGATGGTGGCGGTGCACACGGTCGGCGCCGGCGGCGGCTCGATCGCGCGCGTCGACGCGGCCGGGCTGATCCAGATCGGCCCGGAAAGCGCGGGCGCCAATCCCGGCCCGATCTGCTACGGGCGCGGCGGCGTGGAACCGACCATCACCGACGCCAATCTGGTGCTCGGCCGCCTGGCGCCGAAGAAGCTGCTTGCGGTCGACAATCCGGTCACCGTCGAGCGCGTCACCTCGATCTTCGAGGACAAGATTGGCAAGCGCACCGGCCTTTCCGGCGTCGAAGCCGCCGGCGCGGTGCTGCGGCTCGGCAACATGAAGATGGCGGGCGCGATCCGCATGGTTTCGGTGTCGCGCGGCCACGACCCGCGCGATTTCGCGCTGTTCGCCTTCGGCGGCGCCGGGCCGCTGCATGCGACGGCGCTCGCCCGCGAACTCGGCCTGCCCAGGGTGCTGGTGCCGGCGCGCCCCGGCATCACAAACGCGCTCGGCTGCGTCGTCGCGGATCTGCGCCACGACTTCGTCAACACCATCAACCAGCCGGTGACGCTGCTCGACGAAGCGAAGCTTCGCGAGTTATTGGAACGGCACCGTGACGAAGGCGAGGCGCTGATCGCCAAGGAAGCGGTGAAGCCGGACGCGATCCGCGTCACGCATTCCGCCGACATGCAGTTCGTCGGCCAGACGCACATCATCAACGTGCCGCTGCCCTCCTCGTCGGTTTCACGAGAAACGCTGCAGCTTCTGTTCGAAAAGGCCTATTTCTCCCGTTTCAAGGTCGAACTGCCCGAAATCCGCGCCAACCTCGTCAACCTCAACACCTCGGTCACCGGCGTGCGGCCGCAGATCGACCTGTCGCGGCTGATCGACCCGGCAGGCCGCGGGGCAACGCTCGAGGAAGCGCGGCGCGAGATCCGGCCGGTCTGGTACGATGGGCGCTGGTACGACACACCGGTCTATGCGCGCGAAAAGCTGCCGCTCGACGCCGTGATCGAGGGGCCGGCGATTCTCGAACAGATGGACGCCACGACTGTGCTCGAACCCGGCGACCGGGCGTGCTCGGACGCGGACGGCAACATCATCATCGACATCGGCGAGGCCTGACAATGCCAGCGTTTGGGGCAAAACTCGACACGATCACGCTTTCGGTGCTGCAGGCTGCCCTGCAACAGGTCTGCGACGAGATGGACCTGACTTTCTCCCGCGCGGCCTTCTCGCCGGTCATCGCCGAAGCCAATGACCGCTCGGACGGCATTTATTCGGCGGTCGACGGCTCGCTGATCGCGCAAGGCAGCCAGGGCCTGCCGGTATTCGTCGGCGTGATGCAGTATTCCACCAAGACGGTGATCGAGATGATCGCCGACGGGCGGTGCCTGGCGCCGGATCCGGGCGACATCTACATCGTCAACGATCCCTATCTCGGCGGCACGCATCTGATGGACGTGCGCTTCGTCATGCCGGTCTATCGGGGTGGCAAGATCTTCTGCTGGCTTTCCAACACCGGTCATTGGCCGGATATCGGCGGCTCGGTGCCGGGCGGCTTTTCGGCCTCTGCCACCGCGGTCGAACAGGAAGGCTTGCGGCTGCCGCCGGTGAAACTGTTCAAGAAGGGCGCGCTCGATTCCGAGATCTACGCCATCATCTGCTCGAACATCCGGGTCGCCGACCAGCGTATCGGCGACATCCGCGCGCAGGCCGCCGCATTGCTGATCGGCCAGGACAGGTTCAATGAAATACTGGATCGTTACGGTGACGAAACCGTCGTCGAGGCGATCGCGGAACTGCGCCGCCGCGCCGCCGAGCAGATGCGCGCCTCGATCGCCGTCATACCAGACGGCGTTTATCGCTCGCAGGCCTTCGTCGATTCCGACGGCGTGGTGAACGAGCCGCTGACCATCGATCTCGCCGTCGAGAAGAAGGGCGACACGCTGACCTTCGACTTTGCCGGCTCATCGAAGCCTTGCGCCGGGCCGATGAACAGCGTGCTGGCGACGACCTTGTCGTCCGTCTATCTCGCCATGCGCCATATCTTCCCGGAAGTGCCGATCAGCGCCGGCGCCTTCGAGCCGCTCATCGTCAAGCGGCCGGAAGGCACATTCCTCGACGCAAAATACCCGCGGCCCGTATCAGGCTGCGCGGCGGAAGTGTCGCAACGCATCGCCGAAGCGGTGTTCGCGGCCATGGTGCAGGCGCTGCCGGAAAAGGTGACGGCGGCGCCCGCCGGCTCCAGCGGCAATTTCGCGCTCGGCGGCAACGATCCGGCGCGCGGTCGCGACTATGTCATGTACCAGATCTCCGGCGGCGGCTATGGCGGCAATGCCGGCCATGACGGACTGAGCAATGGCTGCTCGACCATCGGCATCTCGAAGTCGCCGCCGGTCGAGATCATGGAGCAGGCTTTTCCGGTGCTCTACCGCCACTACGCGCTGCGTGAAGGCTCCGGCGGCGCGGGCAAGCATCGCGGCGGCTTCGGGCTTGCCTACGAGGTGGAGATATTGCGCGGCGAGGCGCGTGCGTCCTTCGTCATGGACCATGGCCGCTTCGGGCCGCAGGGCGCGCTCGGCGGCAAGGATGGCGCGCCAAACAGCGTGACTGTGTTCCGGAACGGCGAAGCGCATGTGCCACCGCATCTTTCCAAGGAGCAGGACATCGCGCTCAAGGCCGGCGACCGCGTGCGTGTGGGCACGCCAGGCGGCGGCGGCTATGGCGATCCGCGCGAGCGCGACCCCAAGCAGGTCGCCGAGGATGTCAGGCTTGGTTACTATACGGCCGAGCAGGCTAGGGAGATGTTCGGGGTGGACTTGTAGGGGGACGGGCGTGGCATTAGGCCAAACGCCCGGGTCGAGTTCCCGCCAACCCCCCTCTGCCCTGCCGGGCATCTCCCCCGCAAGGGGGGAGATCGGCCGTCACCTTCGCTTTCGCCAATCGCCAACGCTGCAGGACGAGCGCCGGCGTTCGAACTGCTAATCTCCCCCCTTGCGGGGGAGATGGCCGGCAGGCCAGAGGGGGGTGCTGTCCCTCCAGCGTCGAAAGCAACCCTTCACGCCAGCTTCGCCAGCAGCCGCAAAAAGGTTGCGGTCTCCTTGGCCGTCAGCGGCGCCAGCGTTTCCTCTGTAATCGTGCGGGCAAGCGGGATCAGACGCTCGATCGCCTCGCGGCCTTGCGGCGTCAAATTGACCAGCAGCCGCCTTTTGTCGACCTCGTGCTTGGAAACCTCGACCAGACCGCGCGCCTTCAGCCGGTCGATGACGCCTTTCACGGTGGCGGCGTCCATGGCGATCAGCGTTCCGAGCTGGTTCTGCGAGGTTTCGCCGATATCGTAGAGCTTGGCGAGCGCCGCGAATTGCGGCGGCGTCAGGTCGCCGATATGCGAGGCGAAGAGCGCGACGTGGCGCTGATGCGCCTTGCGCAGGATGAAGCCGACCTGGTCCTGCAGATGGTAGTTGTTCTCGTCGCCGTCTTCGGCCTCGACCAGCCGCAGCAGATTGTCCTCGCCGCTCATCTTAAACCGTCCCATGCCTTGATGTCCTGCGCAGCCAGGCCACCCATGCGGTTGTGGACGCGCGGGCCGCAGGTCATGGCGAGGCAGAACAGGATCTCGTCGGGACGCGGGCCGTCGCTGATGCCGACTTCCATGGCATCGAAATGGCTGCGCACATAGGCGGCGTTGATGTGGCCGAGCGGCACGTCGAGCCGCGAGCCGAAGGCGCCGACCTTCTTGGCCGACGGCACGATGGCCTTGGCGTCGCCCAATCGCTCGCGCATGGCGTAGCCGCCGGGCACGTGCCACAGCGCACCGTGCTCCAATTCGCCGGCGGAGCCGACGATGGCGCCCTTGCCGTAGCCGTCGATCTTCTTCACGTCGCCGCCGAGCGCCGCGATCAGCCTGTCGGAGAGCAGAAGCCCGAGCGGCTTCAGGTCTTCCATCGCGCCTTGCAGGTCCTCGACATAGCGGCCGGCGAAGGGGTTCTTGACCACGGCGAGAGCCGCCGCGCGAAGGCGGGGCTCTTTCGCCACCGGGCCGCCATCGTGAAAAATCTCCTCGGTCAGAACCGCGACCTTGCGGATCGGAAAGTCAGGCATGGGCAGTTTCCTTCGCTTTATGTTTGTTGGGCGCGGCGAGCGCCACCGAACCACTGATGCGGGCCTCGCCCGCCAGAAACAGCGCCGATGCGGCGATCAGGCCGCGCCGGCGAAAATCTTCGGCGACGGCAAGGCCGTTGTCCAGCGCGCGCGCAACCTCGGCGGGCGCGAGCGCGCCGACGCTTTGCGTCACCAGCATCTCACCGAGATCGCTGTCCGGCGCCAGGTCGCGCGCCGCGGCGCGGGCGATGGCAGGGTGACCGGGAAGATCGACGGCGTTGGCAATCAACGTCGCCGCCGCGTCGGCCTCGGCGCCGGTCGGGGCGAGAACGGTAACGGCGTCGGCGATCCCGAATGAAAACGAGCGCCCGCGCCAACCACTGGTGGCAATGCCGCGCACGCCGTCCTGAGCGCGAATAGTGACGCGATCGGCCATGCGACTGCCGGGGCCGGCAATGGCCACGGTCATCGACTGGCTTCTGCCGAGATGGAGGGCGCAATCGCCGCCATTGTTGACGTAAGCGCGATCGAGCCGGCGGCCGGCGAGCATTGAGCCAAGAATTTCGTCGGCTACCGAACCGGCAACGGCGGCCATCGGGGTGATGAAGCATTCCGCCAATGACGTGACGGCTGCTTCCATGCGGCGCGCCGTAGGGCCGGCAAAACTGCGGGGCGCCAGGAAGAATGCAGGAAGCCGCAATTCGGGCAGCTCTTCGACCACCTCGATCAGGATCGTCTGAAAGCGGGCGACTGCCTGTTCGTAAGCGGCGCGGCGTTCATCCGCTTCGCCAAAGGCCTCGACGACCAGGTCGATCGGCCCATGGTTGAGATGGAGCCGCCTGCCGTCGGCAAGCCAATGCGCCTGTGGGCCGTTCATCAGCCGGCACCATTCGCCGCTGAACGCCGCAGCTGCGCCAGCGGCGGCCAGGGATTGCCGGCCGGCGCGCCGGTGTTGTTGCGCGGGTTGAGGTATTCGCCGCCCTTGGCGAGGATGTCCTCGACGCTGCGGATCTCGTTTTCGTAGCCGCCGAGCCTGACATAGTCGTCGCGGCGCATGGTGAACTCGATCGGCGCCACCAGCGCCGGCGTCGGCACATAGCCGAAGGCGCCTTCCGGCACGCGGGTGACGTCGACCATCAGCGTGATGCCGCCGCCCGGCCAGACATAGACGGGCGCGCCGCCGACGGTCACATAGGTCTTCAGGCCCTGCACCGAGCGGGTCAGGTTGACCGGGTTCTCGGTGACGCCGGCGCGCAGCGAGCCGCCGGCGCCGCCGATGAAGAGAACCGTGCACAAAGCCGGTTCGCAATTGTCCTCGATCAGGCCGACGGACTTTTGCAGCCGTTCCGGGAACGGCTTTTCGACCGGCTTCAGTTCGTCGTCGAGCTCGTAATAGGCGAATTGCTCGCCGGTGGTCGACACCATCAGCAGCGACAGGCCCGGACGCGCGCCTTTCTTGGCATTCCAGTCGCCGAGGATCGACAATGGGTCTGAAATCGTGGTGCCGCCCCAGCCGAGCCCGGGCTCGGACACCTTGAAGTAGCGGCCGGGCGTCGAGCGGCGGCCGATGATCTTGATGCCGGTGTCCTCCCAGCCCAGCACCTTGCCGGCCTGATGCTCGGAGACGACGCCGGTGATGTGGTCGTCGACCACCACCACTTCGTCGACCAACCCGCGCCATTGCGTGGCGAACATGCCGATGGTGGCCGAGCCGCAGCCTACGCGCATGCGGTGCTCGACCTTGCCGTCGATGACCGGCGGTTTGCCGGCTTCGACGATCACCGTCGCGCCGCCGTCAATGGTGAGTTCGACCGGCCTCCTGTTGCAGAGGTCGAGCAGCGCATCGCAGGTGGCGCGGCCTTCGGCCTTGGAGCCGCCGGTAAGGTGATGCACGCCGCCGAGCGACAGCATCTGCGAGCCGTATTCGCCGGTCGTGACATGGCCGATCGCTTCGCCTTCCGAGCGCACGATCGCCGTCTCGTCGCCGATATGACGATCGGTGTCGATCTTCACCTTGACGCCGCAATAGGAGAAGATGCCCTCGGTGACGACGGTGACGAGATCGACGCCCTCGACTTCCTGGCTGACGATGAAGGGGGCCGGCTTGTAATCGGGATAGGTGGTGCCGGCGCCGATGGCCGTCACGAAGCGATGGCCGGTGTTGACCAGCTCGCCGTTCCAGGCCTCGCCCTCGGCGACGAACGGCACGACCGCGCCGCCGGTTTCGGCCGCGTGGTCGAGAATGGTCAGCGGGTCCATGCGCACGATGCGGCCGCCGACATTGCCGTAGCGGTCGCAGGCGCCGGTGCGGCTGTCGGCGATGTAGCACATGACCGGACAGGCATCGCAGCGGATCTTCTCCGCCACCTGCTTCTCGCCGGGATCGTGGGTTTCGAAACGTTCGGCAAGCTCGCTCATCGGCGCGCCTCCTTCTCGCGGATCGCCGCAAGGATGCGGCTCGGCGTCGCCGGCACCTTGGTGACCAGGACGCCGGTGGCATGGCGGATGGCGTTGAGGATCGCCGGCGCGGTCGGGATCAGCACATGCTCGCCAAGGCCCTTGGCGCCGAAGGGTCCCTCCGGATCCGGAACCTCGACCAATATGTGCTCCACGGGCGGCACGTCGCCGATGGTAGGGATGAGGTAATCGTGCAGGTTCTCGGTGCGTCCGGGGATATATTCCTCCATCAGCGCCATGCCGATGCCCTGCGCGATGCCGCCTTCGATCTGGCCCTCGACCAGCACCGGGTTGATCGCCTTGCCGACGTCATGCGCGGCGGTGATCCTGATCAGCTTCACCGTGCCGAGCTTGAGGTCGACCTCGAGCTCGGCGATCTGCGCGCCATAGCCATAGACGGCATAGGGCTTGCCCTGGCCCTTGGCGTCGAGCGGCAGCGTCGGCGGATCGTAGGTTTCCTCGGCGACGAACACCAGGCCGTCGGCATCGGCCTTGAGTGCTGCGAGGTCGATGCGCCGCGCGGCATCGCCTTCGCGGATGGAGATGCTGGCATCGTCGAGCGCGATCGTCGCCTGGCCGGAGACATTGGCGAAGCGCAGGATTTTCTCGCGCAATGCGCGGCCTGCCTTCTCCGCCGCCTTGCCGGTGACAAAAGTCTGGCGCGAGGCCGATGTCTTGCCGGCGTCGGGCGTGATAGCGGTATCGGCGCTCTTCAGCTTGAACCTGCCCAGCGGCAGGCCGAGCGCGTCGGCGCAGATCTGCGTGATGACCGTGTTGGAGCCCTGGCCGATATCGACCGCGCCCTGATGCAGGACGACGTCGCCGGAGGCCGAGATGCCGACCTTGATGGTCGAGGGATTGGGCAGCGAAGTATTGCCGCAGCCATACCAGCAGGAGGCGATGCCAACGCCGCGCTTGCTTGCGCTATGGATCGCATTGAACGCCTCCGCGTCCGCCAGCGCGCGCGCCCAATGCGGTTGAAGCTGCTCCAGGCATTCGCCGATGCCGACGCCCGACTCGAGGCGCTGGCCGGTGACCGTTTCGCAGCCGTCACGCAGGCAATTCCTTAGCCGGAAGTCCAGCCGATCGATGCCCAGCTTGCCGGCAAGCTCGTCATAGAGCGTCTCCTGCATGATCGTCGACTGGGGGACGCCAAAGCCGCGGAAGGCCCCCGCGATCGGGCCGTTGGTGTGGATGGCATAGCCGGCCGCCCGGTAGTTCGGCGTGAGATAGGGGCCGGAGGCATGCACCGGCACGCGGTTGGCGACCGTCGGCCCCCAGCTGGCATAGGCGCCGGTGTTGAAATCGCCCTCGAAGACCATGCCGGTGACGCGGCCTTCGGCATCGGCGCCGATGGTCGCCTTCATCTCGGCCGGATGGCGCTTGGTGGTCGACATCATCGATTCATTGCGCGTGTAGGCGAGCGCCGCCGGCCGTCCCGTCTTCATCGCCACAAGGCCGATGAGAGGTTGCAGCGAGACATCGAGTTTCGAGCCGAAGCCGCCGCCGGTGGCGGTTGGAACGATGCGCACTTTGTCGACGGCAAGGCCCAGCACCTTGGCCGTCTCGTCGCGGTCCATATAGGGCGCCTGAGTACAAGCAACGACGACCAGCGTGTCGCCGTCCACATAAGCATAGCCGGCTTCCGGCTCGATATAGGCATGCTCGACAAAAGAAGTCTCGATGGCGCCCGACACGGTGGCAGCGGAAGCTGCCAGCGCTCCCTCAGGATCGCCGCGTTCGACCAGGCCGGAGGTGAGCAGGTTCGCCGGCCGGTGGCCGTGGATCAGCGCGGCACCCTTGGCCTTCGCCTCGGCGGGCTGCAGCATATGCGGCAGTTCCGTCCATCCGATCGGAAAATCCGTCAGGTCGAGATCGAGGATCGCCTCGCGCTCGCCCGCCACCAGGGCCACGGCCTCGCCGCGCAGACGGACAAAACCCTCGGCCAACGCCGGCTGGTCGGCGAAGGGACCGATGACGCCGAAGCAGTTGTGGCCTGGGATGTCGGCCGCCGTGAAGACGCCGGCAATGCCGAGATGCGCTTTCGTCCAGGCATCGAGATCACCGAAGCTGAAGCGGGCATGATAGTGCGGCGAGCGCACCACAAGCACCGACAATGCGTCGGCCGGAAAGGAGTCTCCACCGAACATCTCGTCGCCCGTGACTTTCGGCACGCCGTCGAGGCGGATGGGAGAGGCGCCGACGGCGTGGCCCACTTCCGGGAGGCGAAGATCGATGCCGTTCATATGCCGCGAGGCGCCCATCACCGCCGCGACGATCTTCCTGTAGCCGGTGCAGCGGCAGAGCACGCCGCCCAGCGCATCCTGCGTCTCGGTCTCGCTTGGCGTGGGGTTGCGTTCCAAAAGCGCGGTGGCCGCGACCAACAGGCCGGGCGTGCAAATGCCGCATTGCGCGGCGCCGTGTTCGAGGAAGGAGGCCTGCAAGGCGGACAGCCGGCCATTGGCAAGGCCTTCGACGGTGGTGACGGAAGCGCCGACCACGGAGGCCGCCGGCATCAGGCAGGCGCAAACCGGATTGCCGTCGACCAGCACGGTGCAGGCGCCGCAATCGCCGGCATCGCAGCCGACCTTGGTGCCGGTCAGCCGCAACTCGTCGCGCAAGACCTGCGACAGCCGCCTGACCGGCGGCACGGATACGCTGACAGCCGCGCCGTTGACCTCGAAGGCAATCTCGGCGCGCTCCATGCCGGACCGGGCCATGGCGGATTGGGCCATGCCGGATTTGGCAGCGCCGGACTGGGTCATGCTCATGCGGCCACCTTGCCTTCGCCGTGATCGATCGCAGCGCGCACCGCGCGGGCTACGATCTCGCGCGCGGCATCCTGTCGGTATTCCGCGCTGCCACGCACATCGGCGATCGGCGACAGTTCGTCGATCGGCGCGGATAGCACCGCATCGGCAAGGGCAGAAGTAACTGGCTGCCCGCGCAACGCCGCCTCGACGCCGGCGAGACGACGGGCAACGGCAGAGCAGGCGCCGACGGCGATCGCCGCATCGGCGACGACGCCATTCTCGACCACCAGCCGCGCCGCCGCCATCGCGATCGAGATGACGAGATAGCGCCGGGCGCCGAGCTTGACGAAGGCCGAGGCGCCGACGGCGGAGCGCTTCGGCACGCGAATGGCGGTGACCATCTCGCCCGGCTGCAGGGCGGTGCGGCGATTGCCGAGGATGAATTCACCGAGCGGAAGATGGCGGACGGCTGTGGCCGAGCGCAGTTCGACGTCGGCTTCGAGCGCCAGCAATGCCGGCACGCCGTCGGCCGCAGGCGAGGCATTGCAGAGATTGCCGGCTACCGAGGCAACATTCTGGATTTGGACCGAGCCGACCTCGCGCGCGGCGGCCTTCAGCGCGTCGAACGCCGTCGGCAGCGGATGGCGGACAACGTCCGTCCAGGTGGTGCGGGCGCCGATGCGCCAATGATCGTCGGCCTCGGCGATGCCGCGCAGTTGGGCGAGACCATTGATGTCGAGGATGTTGTCGCGGAAGGGTTTGGCGCCCTGCGTCGGATAGAAATCGGTGCCGCCGGCCAGAATGCGCCAGCGGTCCTCGCCAAGCAAAGCGAGCGCCTCGTCGACCGTGGTGGGTTTCGCGTAACGGATCACGCTCTGCCTTCCAGACAATTGGGCCTTTCCGAAAGGGGCCTTCCCCTGGCCCTCCGAAGTGCCTGCTTCGGGTCTTCCCGCCGGCATGCGCACCGATCAAATTTCATTCGTATGCAAATGATATCAGGCCGGCGGCAATTGTCAAAGCCAGAGTTGGCGCCGCGAACACCTGAACGCGATTGTTATGGCGCCGGAGGTTGACGCCGCCGGCCATCTGGTCAAGGTTCCGTGTCCGGTCGCGTCAGCGGCTTTTGGACTGGAGCCCCCAAGCTGAAACGAGAGGGAACCGCATGGCCGAAGAAGCGCTCATCGTCATCGACCTGCAGAATGATTTTTGCCCCGGCGGCGCGCTGGCGGTTGCCGGCGGCGACGAGATCGTGCCTTTGGTCAACGACCTGATCCGGCGCAGCGAGCATGTGATCCTGACTCAGGACTGGCACCCCGCCGGCCATTCGAGCTTCGCCTCCAGCCATCCCGGCAAGCAGGCTTTCGAAACCATGGAGATGCCCTATGGGCCGCAGACGCTTTGGCCGGACCATTGCATCCAGGGCAGTCTCGGTTCCGATTTCCATTCCGGGCTCGCCTGGACCAAGGCCGAGCTGGTGATCCGCAAGGGGTTCCGCACCGCGATCGACTCCTACTCGGCCTTCTTCGAGAACGACCATACGACGCCGACCGGCCTTGCCGGCTACCTGAAGGAGCGCAGCATCGACACGATCACGCTTGTCGGGCTTGCTACGGATTTCTGCGTCGCCTTCTCCGCCCTCGACGCGGTGAAGCAAGGATTCAAGACGACGGTGCGGCTCGACGCCTGCCGCGGCATCGATCTCAACGGCTCCGTCGAGGCGATGCTGGGGCGGATGCGCGAGGCCGGCGTGACGCTCGACGATCATCTGTCGGACTGACCGGACTGTGGGGAAGGCCCCCCTCACCCGGATTGCCCACCGAATTGCGAAGGGCAATTCGGTGCAATCCGACCTCTCCCCGAGGGGAGAGGAGGTCGCCGGTATGCGCCGCCGGATTGCGGGTTCCCCCTTCTCCCCTTGTGGGAGAGGGTGTCGCCGACGGCGAGGGATGAAGGAGCTTTTTCCATACTTCACCGCGCTCGCCATCGCGATGCTGTTTCCAGCACAGGCGCTGGCCGCCGAAATCCACGAACTGCCCGGCGCCGCGATGTCGCTGTGGTGGGGCCTGCCCTTTGCCGGCCTGCTCTTGTCGATCGCGACCGGGCCGCTGCTCTTCCCGCATGTGTGGGAACATCACTACGGCAAGATCGCCGCTGCCTGGGCCGTGCTGGCGGTCGTGCCGCTGGCGGTGGCCTTCGGCCTTGCTTCGGCAGGCGACGCGGTGCTGCACACGCTGCTTACCGAATATCTGTCCTTCATCATCCTGTTGTTCGCGCTCTACACGATTTCGGGCGGCATTCTGCTTGCCGGCAACATCCACGGCACCCCGCTGGTCAACGCCGGGCTGCTGCTGATCGGCGCGATGCTCGCCTCGGTCATCGGCACGACCGGCGCTTCGATGATCCTGATCCGGCCGATGCTGCGCGCCAATGACAACCGGCCGTTCAACGCTCATGTGGTGATCTTCTTCATCTTCCTGGTTTCCAACATCGGCGGCTCGCTGACGCCGCTCGGCGATCCGCCTTTGTTCGTCGGCTTCCTGCGCGGCGTCGACTTCTTCTGGACGACCGCAAATCTGTGGCGGGAGACGTTGTTCGTCGGCGGTGTCGTGCTCGCCGTGTTCCTGGCGCTCGATATCGTGCTGCATCGCCGCGAGGGCGGCATGCAGAAGATCAAGGATCCCACTCCGGACACGAAGGTGCGTCTGCGCGGCCTGGCCAACCTGCCGCTGCTGGCCGGGGTTATCGGCGCCATCCTGCTTTCGGCCGCGTGGAGGCCCGGCGTCAGCTTTTCCGTCCTGGGCATCAGCCTCGAACTGCAGAACCTCGCGCGCGACGCCATCATCCTGGCGCTGGCGTGGCTGTCACTTCGCGTCTCGTACAAGAGCCACAGGGAAGCCAACGGCTTCACCTGGGGGCCGATCGCCGAAGTGGCGAAATTGTTTGCCGGCATTTTCGTCTGCATCGTGCCGGTCATCGCCATCCTCAGGGCCGGCCACGACGGCGCGCTGGCGCCGCTGGTCGCGCTGGTCACGTCGGCGGATGGCCAGCCTAACAACCTTGCCTATTTCTGGCTGACCGGGGGGCTGTCGTCCTTCCTCGACAACGCGCCGACCTATCTGGTGTTCTTCGAGCTCGCCGGCGGCGACGCCCGGCATTTGATGACGGAGGCTGCCTCGACGCTTGCGGCGATCTCGGCCGGCGCCGTGTTCATGGGCGCCAATACCTATATCGGCAACGCGCCGAACTTCATGGTCTATGCCATCGCCCGGCATCGCGGCGTGAAGATGCCCGGCTTCTTCGGCTATATGGCGTGGTCGGGTGCGGTGCTGATCCCGACGTTCTTGATCGCCGGGTTTTTGTTTTTTCGATGAGCTGAGCTACTCAATTTCCACCGTCGGCGCTGCCCCTCATCTGGCTACCGCCATCTTCTCCCGTGAACGGGGAGAAGGGAGCTGACATCGCCGATTTCGCCAATCACCAACGTTGCAGAATGACCGCCGAGGTCGCGGCCAGCTTCTTTCTCCCCGTTCACGGGGCAGGGCAATGAGGGGCAGCGCAGCGGCCGATAGTCTTGGTACGAACGCGCATTCAGCGCTTATCCCACACCGACATACCGCCGCACCGCCGACGGATCGGCGCGCAATTCCTCGACATCGACCGTCTCGCGGTTGCGGCCGTTCTCGATGAACGAGACGCGATCGGCGACCGAGAGCACGGCGTCGACGCGCTGCTCGACCAGGATGGTCGAGACGCCAAGATCGCGCAGCTTCGCCACCGTCTCGCGGATTTTGGCGATCATCGACGGCATCAGCCCTTCGGTCGGCTCGTCGAGCAGCAGCACCTGCGGTTCGAGGCAGAGCGCGCGGGCCATGGCCAGCATCTGCTGTTCGCCGCCGGAGAGCGTGCCGGAGCGCTGCTTCAGCCGTTCGCGCAGCAGCGGGAAGAGGTCCAGCACGTTTTCCCGCACGACCTTGCCCTTGCCGCGCGCCATCAGGCCGATCTCGATGTTTTCCGCCACCGTCATCTCGGCGAACAATCGCCTGCCCTGCGGCACATAGGCGACGCCGGCCTTCGGCACGTCATGCGCGGCGAGCCCGGTCAATTCCTTGCCGTCCAGTTTGATCGAGCCGCCGGCCGGCGGGACCAGGCCCATGATCGCCTTCAGCGTCGTCGTCTTGCCGGCGCCGTTGCGGCCGAACAGGCACAGCACCTCGCCCTTGTTGAGCACGAGGTCGAGGCCGTAGAGCACCTGCACCTCGCCATAGAAGCAGTCGAGGCCGGAAATGGCGAGCAGGCCTGTGTCGGCCATGAGGGGCTCAGCCATGGGTCGCTCCGAGATAGGCATCCTGCACCTCGGCGTTGGCGCGGATCTGCTCCGGCGTGCCTTCGGCGAGGATCTTTCCCGAATTGAAGACGGTGATGCGGTCGGCAAGCTGCATGACCACCGGCATGTTGTGCTCGATCAGAAGCACGGTGGCGTCCTTGGCGATCTCGTGCACCAGCGTGATGAAATTGTCGATCTCGGCGTCGGCCAGGCCTTGCGTCGGCTCGTCGAGGATGAGCAGGCGCGGTTTCAGCGACAGTCCCATCGCCACTTCGAGCAGGCGTTGGTGGCCGTAGGAGAGCTGTCCCGCCAGCGTGCCGGCGCGGTCGGCCAGGCCCGTGCGCTCCAGCGCCGACATCACGCCGGCCCTGACCGCGCCCCTGGAGCGGCCATCCGTCAGCGTGCGCTGCACCGGCAACGCGACATTGTCGAAGGCGGTGAGGTTGGCAAAGACGCTGGTGATCTGAAAGGTGTAGGCGACGCCGAGGCGGACCCTGGCATAGGCCGGCAGGCTGGTGATGTCGCTACCGTCGAAGACGATCATGCCCGACGACGGCTGGATGCGGCCCGAGAGCAGGCTGACGAAAGTGGTCTTGCCGGCGCCGTTGGGTCCGATGATGGCGCGGATCTCGCCCGGCATCAGCGCGAAGTCGACGCCGTCGACGGCGCGAAGACCGCCGAAGTTGCGCGACAGGCCCTTGGTGGTGAGCAGCGGCATCATGGCAGCCACCCCAGCCAGCGCTGGCGGATGCTGCCCATAATGCCCTTCGGAGCAAACAGGACGAGCAGGATGAGCGCCACGCCGACGATCAGGAGATAGGCGGAGGTGAAGCCGCTGGTGATGTCGGTGACGTAATACATGAACAGCGTGCCGATGAGCGGCCCGAGCGTGGTCGCGGCACCCCCCAGCAGCACCCAGAGCAGCGGCAGGATCGAATATTGGACGCCGGCGAAGCTCGATCCGACATAACCGAACAGCAGCGCATAGGCGGCGCCCGACGCCGCGCAGATGGCGCCTGAGGCCACGACGGCCGCGAGCTTGTTGGCGACCGTGTCGTAGCCAAGCATCTTTGTCCGCTCCTCGTTCTCGCGGATGGCGACCAGCACGCGGCCGAAGCGGGAGCGGACGACGGCAAGGGTGATGAGCAGCACGACCGCGAACAGCGCCAGCGCGCTCATATAACGAACGGTCGGATCGGTCAGGTCGAGGGAGGTGCCGCCGATCGAAAACACCCGCGATGCCTGCTGGATGACCAGGCCCTGGTCGCCGCCGGTCCAGGCGGCGAAATAGAGGATGAGCAGGTAGAAAACCTGGGCGAACATCATGGTGACGATCATGAACGCCACACCCGAGGTGCGCAGCGCCAGCAGGCCGATGACCAGAGCGAGCAGCGCGCCGCAGACGACTCCGGCAACGAAGGCTTCGGGTACACCCCAGCCGAGATGATAGACGGTCAAGCCCGCGCCGTAGAGGCCGGCCGAGAAGAACATGGCGTGGCCGAGGCTGAGCAGGCCGACATAGCCGAAGAGCAGATTGTAGCCCATGGCGAAGACGGCCAGCGTCATGATGCGGGCGGACAGGCCCTGGTGATAGTCCGGCAGGATGAAGTTCAGCGCGAAGAGAAGCGCGATGACGCCGATATGCAGGGCGTAGGCCTTTGTCGGCGAAGCATCCCTCATCGCGGCGTGGTCCCGAACAGGCCCTGCGGCCGGAACACCAGCACCATGGCGACCACCAGCGTGGCGATGATCTTGGCGAGCGTCGGCGAGAAGAACATCGAGATGATGCCGTCGGAGAGGCCGATCAGGACGGCGGCGACCACAGTGCCGCGCAGCGAGCCGAGTCCGCCGATGATGACGACGATGAAGGAAAGCAGCAGCGGGTCCTGCCCCATCAGGTAATGCGCCTGGCTGATCGGCACGATCAGCACCGCGGCGATCGCCGCCAGCATGGCGCCGACGGCGAAGACGCCGGCATAGACGCGCTCGACCGGGATGCCGAAGGCCTGCGCCGTCTCGCGGTCATATTGGGTGGCGCGCATGATCAGGCCGATCTTCGTTCGCGTCAGCACCAGCCAGGTGATCACCAGCAGGATGGCGGAAGCGGCAACCACGGAGAGCTTGTAGCCGGAATAGCCGAACCACGGCAAAAGGATGCGGTAGCTGAAGGGCGGCTCGACCGGTCGCGCCTCGGGGCCATAGAAGGTCAACGCCAGTTGCTGGATGATGTAGAGCATGCCGATGGTAGCGACGATGGTGCCTTCGGGATTGTAGTTGAGCCGGCGCAGCACCAGGCGTTCGGCGACGAGCGCAACCAGCCCGACCAGCACGGGCGCGATCACCAGCGCGGCCACGAAACCGATCGCCGGGTGGCCCGAGATCGCCGTCGAGACCGCCCAGGCCAGCACCGCGCCCAGCATGAAGAACTCGCCATGGGCGACGTTGACGACGCGCATGACGCCGAACACCAGCGAAAGGCCGAGCGCCGTCAGCGCCAATACGGCGGAGGTGACGAGGCCTTCGAGGGCGGCGAGGAGGAGATGGGGTCCGAAGTGCATATGCTAAGCACCAACGGATGCGCGAGGCACCCCCCTCTGCCCTGCCGGGCATCTCCCCCGCAAGGGGGGAGATTGGCCTTCACCTAAGGCTTCGCCAATCGCCAAAGGAAGAAAATAGGCGCTGCCGCACGAACTGCTGATCTCCCCCCTTGCGGGGGAGATGGCCGGCAGGCCAGAGGGGGGTGCCTTGGCGCTCACGTGTGCAGGAGCAGCTAAGCTCACAGCGCCTGCGTCGTGTAATCCCCTTCCGGCTCGTAGAGGCCCTCCTCGATCTTGGTCTTGTGCACGACCTTGAGCTTGCCGCCTTCGACCTTGGAGATGTTCTGGATGCCGAAGCACTGGTGGATCTTGCCGTTGAAGGTCTTTGGACCCTGGGGATGCTCCGGCCCCTCGGCGAATTCCTTCAGCGCCTCGGTCGCCTCGACCAGCTTGGCGCGGTCCTCCGGTCCCTTGTAGCCGGCGTCTTCCATCGCCTTCTTGACGACATAGAGCGTTTCCCAGCAGCCGAACATGTGGGCGGCGGTGGAGACGTCCTTGGGGTCGCCGACGGCGGCGCCATTGTCGTCGATGCCGACGGCGGCGCGATAGGCCTTCTGCGCGGCCGAGTCATCGGCCTGCGCGTAACGCGGCGAGCCCTCCCAGAAATGGCTGCCGTCGAGGAATTCGAGGCCAGGGCTGTTGATGTCGACGGCCTCGAGCGAATCGATGAAGCCGAAGAGCTGCGGTCGCTGCGAACCGTAGAACTCGCCAAGCTCCTTGACGAAGGTGAGCACGGCCGGGCCGACCATGACATGATAGATCACCTCGGTCTCGGCCGGGATCTGCGGGAAGTATTTGGTGAAGGAGCTCTCCGTCGGCGGGATGGCGATCTGCGCGATCACGTCGGCGCCCTGCGCCTTCAGCGCCGGCGGCAGGTAGTCGCGGTGGTCATAGCCGAAGGCGAAGTCGGGGAAGATCTGCGTCACCTTCTTGCCGGCGTTCGCCGCGATCCATGGCGCCATCGACTGGATTTGGCTTTTCACGTCGGTGATGCCGGGCTGGAAGACGTAGCGGTTGAGCTTGGTCGAGGCGACGTGATGACCTTCGCTGACCACGAAATAGGGGATCTTGTTTTCCCCGGCGGCGGGCGCCGAGCCGATCACGACATGCGAGAACAAAGTGCCGAAGACGATGTCGGTCTTGTGCTGCTTGGCGAACTTGGCCACCACTTCGGCGCCGCGCGCCGGGTCGGTGCCGTCATCCTCGATGACCAGCTCGACCTGGCGGCCGCCGATGCCGCCGGCATCGTTGATCGCCTTGACGGCGGCGGCGCTGGTCTTCTCGTACCAGCGGCCATAGGCGGCGCCGATGCCGGTGCGGTGCGACTGGAAGCCTATTCTGATCGGCGCCGAGCTCTGCGCCTGGCTGTAGCGGACGAAGCCGGGCGCCAGCGCCAGGCCGGCGCCGGCGGCGATGCCCTTCAGCGCGGTGCGGCGGGATAGTGTGGTTTTCGAGAGGTCGAAAAATCCGTTCTTGTCGGCCATGTCGGTTCCCCTGTTTTTTCAGTCTTGACCAGCGATAAGGCGGCTAAACCATCCCGTTCTGGAGGATGGGAAAATTGCATGTGTACAAACTAAATCACCAAAGCTTTGGCCTGGCAAGCGAGCTTTACCCGACGGCACCGGAGCGCGCCCTTGTGTCATCCGGCGGTCGGCGTGGCAAGCAACCACAAGCCGAAGATCGTGTAGGCGATCATCAACAGTGTGAGCGGGAGTTGGCTGAGCGCGGCTCGCGATGGCTGCGGGTGGAGACGCCAGGCAAGGCCATGCGCGACGAGCACGGCCAGCACATGGCCGGCGATGATGACGCCTGCCTGAAGATTCCACAGCCACCAGGCCGACTGAGCGCCGGCGACGACGCCTGCCTCGACCATCATGTCGGCGGTGCCGAACAGGTTCCAGCCGAGCGCGAAGGGATCGGAGAGAGCGACCAGGGCGTACTGGCCGTCAACCAGCAGCACTGTGAGGTAATGCGCGATGTGGTAGGCAAGCGCGATCGGCACGATCGACCAGACCAGCAGGCCGGCGGCTTTTCCGAACGACTGCACATCGGCGGCGAGGCGTTGGCCGAGAAAGACGGCCAGCGCGAACGCCGCCGCAAGCAGGATGAAGGTCAGGACGAGGCCAAAGCTGCCGATGCCGATCAACGCGGTGCGGCCGGGAAATTCCAGCGGGTTGATGCCGAACTGAGCGAGCCAGAAGAAGGTTTTCGACAGGCCGTCAAAGGATACCGAGGACAGGGCCAGGAGGAGAAAGGCGGTGCCGCTTAGTGGCAGCGGCTCAGCGGCGAGCAGCTTGGCGCCGGGCCAGCAGAGCGAGAGCCGGCCTTCGTCATGCTCGAAAGGTGCGAAGCGGGCGACCATGGAGAAGAAGACGGTCAGGAATTCGCCCCGTTTGCTCCAGCCGTCGTAGCCGACGATGAGCATGGCGATGAAGCTGACCAGCCAATAGATGCCGGCGGCGCATGCCAATCGCGCGGGATCGTCGGGCGCGGGATCGATCAGCTCGAACCAGGCGAAGGCAAAGAACAGCACGAAGGCCGGCCAGTAGCTGAGCCATGACGGCAGGCCTGACCGCTTTGCATCGCCCGCATGAATGCCGAAGACACGAGAGGCGACGCGCCACGGCCCGTACCACGGGTTGAACCATGACCAGAGGTTGCCGAGCACGCCCTGCAGCAGCGTGAATCCGGCCCAAAGCAGCGTCCAGACCACCAGCGGCAGCGGGTTTGAGAGCGGGTCCCGGCTACCGAAAAGGCCGGCGGCGATGAGAAGTGTGAAGCCGGCAAAGGAAATCAGGCTGACGATGACGCGCGGGCGGTGGCTGAGGGTGAGGAGCGACAGACGCTTGCGCCAGAAATTGTCGAGGGCGGCGGGCGGCAGCAGCGCCAGGACGAGGAAGCTGACGGCCACGGCAAGCGCGCCGCCGGCGAGGTAGTAGCCGGTGGGTAGCAGCAGGACAGAGGGGGGTGGGCGGGAACTCAACGTTTCAGGATTATTGGCGTCAGGTGGTGATCCAGGCATGGACATCACCGATGTCCTCTACACCTTCACCAACTGCTCCACCCGCCCCTTCTCGCCGAAAATCCTCAGATACCTTTTGATCTCCTTCTCGTCCCCCGTCGCCTTGGCAGGATTGTCGGAGAGCTTCACCGCCGGCCGGCCATTGGCCTCGGTGACCTTGCAGACCAGCGATATCGCATCGAGGCTGTCGGTCTCCGTCGGGGCGCAGCCTTCGAAATCGTTGGTGAGGTTGGTGCCCCAGCCGAAGGACATGCGCACCTTGCCGCGGAAATGCCTGTAGGTCTCCTCGATGGTCTCGACCTCCAGACCGTCGGAGAAGATGAGCAGCTTCTGCTTGGGATCCTTGCCCTTCTTGCGCCACCAGTCGATGATTTTTTCGCCGCCCTCGATCGGCGGGGCGCTGTCGGGGCGGAAGCCGGTCCAGTCGGCGACCCAGTCCGGCGCGTCGCGCAGGAAGGAATCCGTGCCGAAGGCGTCGGGCAGCACGATCAGGAGATTGCCGCCATAATAGCGCTGCCAGTCCTGCAGCACCTTGTAGGGCGCCTCGCGCAATTCCTCCTCGGAATTGGCCAGCGCCGCGAAGACCATCGGCAGCTCATGCGCGTTGGTGCCCAAGGCTTCGAGGTCGTTGTCCATGGCCAGAAGCACGTTGGAGGTGCCGGTGAAGGCATCGCCGATGCCTTCCTTCAGCGCCTCGACGCACCAGCGCTGCCACAGGAAGGAGTGGCGGCGTCTTGTGCCGAAGTCGGAAATGCGGATGCCGGGCAGCGCTTTCAGCCGCTCGGTCTTGGCCCACATCTTGGCCTTGGCGCGGGCGTAGAGCACATCGAGCGCGAACGGGCCGTAGGAGCGCATCGCCGCGCGGGAGCGCAACTCGTTGATGATGGCCAAGGCCGGGATTTCCCAGAGCGTGGTGTACATCCAGGGGCCGGGGAAGGAGAGCTCGTACTGGCCGTCACGCCTGGAAAGCTCGTAGTCGGGCAGGCGGAAATTCTCCAGCCAGGCCAGGAATTCCGGCTCGAAGATCTGCTTGCGGCCATAGAAATTGTTGCCGCCCAGCCAGATCATCTCCTTCTTGGAAAAACGCAAGGTGCGAGCATGGTCGAGTTGGGCGCGCAATTCGCCTTCGTCGATCTCGTCGGCCAGGCGCACCGAGGTGGTGCGGTTGATCAGGGAGAAGGTGGCGTCGACCTTGGGATACATGCCCCAGATCATCTGCAGCATCAGGAGCTTGTAGAAGTCGGTGTCCAGCAGGCTGCGGACGATCGGGTCGAGCTTCCAGGTGTGGTTGTAGACGCGCCGCGCTATATCGGTTTTTGCCATGTCTCAATGCGCTTTCGTTGCTCGCTAGATCAGGATGACGTTTCGTTGAATCGCCATCCTGATCTACTTTTTTGTTGAGCATGATCTTTTCCGAAAACCGGTTCCCACTTTTCGGGATCATGCTCTGGCCGCGGGAATGCCTCTTAGCACTGTATTTTCGAACGCGCTTGCTGCTTTGCAAGCTGGCCCGACAAAAAGCAGCTATGCAAGTCCAACCATCAAGACGCCGCGCCGGAGCATTTCCAGACGGAGGCTACGGCGAAGTCGCCGAGCCTAACCGCTTCACACTTTTCCTGGAATTGCTCTAGCCCCGATCACCTTCAGGGCGGGGCGTTTCCTGCGGCTGGGCACGCGGCCGGCCACCGGCGCGTCGGCCCGGCCCTCATCCTGCTCCTTCTCGGCGAACAGCCAGTCGATGAAGAGCTGGACGATCGGCGCCGAGCGCATTTCGTTGCGGCAGACGACGTAGAAATCATCAACCGCCGGCACCGACAAGGTAAAAGGCGCGACGAGCATGCCCCTGGCCAGCAAGGCGCGCGCGGTGACGGAATCGCCGAGCGCCACGCCATGGCCGTGCACGGCGGCCTCCGTCGCCATGCGCGCATCGCCCAGATGATGGCGGCGGCCGCGCTCCAGATCGAGCGCATCGGCGGCGGCCAGCCAGGTGTGCCATTCGCGGCCGTCGTCGCCGTGCAGGAAGACGTGATCGGCAAGGTCGCGGACGCCGCGGATCGGCCGGTTGTTGATCAGCGTCGGGCTGACCACGGGAAAAAGTTCCAGCCCCGACCATTTGCGTATCCAGCAATCGCTCCAGCTGCCGTCGCCATAATGCACGCAGACGTCGATCTGCGGGGCGCGAATATCACGGGCGTCGTTGGATGGGATCAGCGTCAACTGGATGTCCGGATATTGCGCCGTGAAGGAACCGAGCCGCGGCGTCATCCAGAGCAAGAGCAGCGCCGGCACGCAGGATACCGACAGCGCGCCGGCGCTTGCCGGCCTGGTCATGCGCTGGGTGGCGGCGGCGATGCCATCGAAGGCGGACGAGACCGCCGGCAGGAATTCGGCGCCATGCGGCGTCAGCTTCACGCGCTGACCGGTGCGCTCGAAGAGTTTCACGCCAAGCGATTGCTCGAGCGCCTTGATCTGGTGGCTGACGGCGCCGTGCGTGACATTCAGCTCACCCGCGGCCTTGGTCAGCGAGGCGTGCCGCGCCGCGGCTTCGAAGGCGCGCAGCGGGTTCAGGGGCGGCAGGCGCTTGGCCATGGGTCGGCTCCTACTTTGTGAGATTTTCTCACATCCAAGACCCTAACAATATCAATTGATTTTTCAAAGCGGCTGCCCGACACTTTTGCCCGGAACAGCTTCAAGAGACGTGGAATCCGCAGCACAGCCGGCGGGCAACGATCCAGCCGGACAACAGGCTGGCTTGGCAAATCGTCCATGCGGGCAGTGCTGCGGGCAGGCAAGAGAGGAGACCGGACATGGGTTACGATCGCGGCAAGCTCGAAGCGTTGCGCCGCAAATATGGCGAGAGCCATGGCGGCGAGATGTTCGACCCGAAATTCCGCAAGGTTGCCGACAAGATCTTCAACAAGTCGGGCACAAGGTTGGCGCCCTATTCCGGCATCCCGACCTTCCTCGCCGCGCCCTATCGCGAAATATCGGCCGACAATCCGGATTTCGGCGACCTGCAGGTGGCGATAATCGGCGTGCCGATGGACCTCGGCGTCACCAACCGTCCCGGCTCGCGCTTCGGGCCGCGCGCGCTGCGCGCTATCGAGCGCATCGGACCCTACAACCATGTGCTGGAATGCGCGCCGACGCATGAGCTTCGCGTCGCCGACATCGGCGACACGCCGTTCCGCAGCCGCTACCGGCTGGAGATCAGCCATGAAGACATCGAAAAGCGCACCAACCAGATCGTCGACGCCGGCGTGCTGCCGCTCTCGGTCGGCGGCGACCACTCGATCAGCCACCCGATCCTGAAGGCGGTCGGCAAAAAAGCGCCGGTCGGCATGATCCATATCGATGCCCATTGCGACACCAGCGGGCTGTTCGACATGACCAAGTTCCACCACGGCGGCCCATTCCGCAACGCGGTGCTGGACGGCGTGCTCGATCCCTCGCGCACGATCCAGATCGGCATTCGCGGCTCGGCCGAGTATCTGTGGGAGTTCACCTACGAATCCGGCATGACCGTCGTGCATGCCGAAGAGGTGACCGGGCTCGGCATCCCGGCAATCATCGAGAAGGCGCGCAAGATCGTCGGCGACGGCCCGACCTATATCTCCTTCGACGTCGACAGCATCGATCCGGCCTTCGCGCCCGGCACCGGCACGCCGGAAGTCGGCGGGCTGACGACGCGCGAGGTGCTCGAATTGCTGCGCGGCCTGAAGGGCCTCAACATCGTCGGCGGCGACGTCGTCGAGGTGGCGCCGCAATATGACGCGACCACCAACACCGCCCATGTCGGCGCCCAGGTCCTGTTCGAGATTCTCAGCCTGATGGTGTTCAGCCCGGCCATCAAGAAGGGCTAATGCCATACCAACACGGCCGCCGCGCTGGAGCCGGCGGCCGGATGCAACAAACAAGCTTCCAGCAGGGGAACAACAATGACTCTTCGCAACGCACTGAAATCCGTCATCACCGCGGCCGTCATCCTCGGCGCCGGCCTCGCCACTCAGGCGAAGGCCGATGCCGTCGACGACATCACCAAGGCCGGCGCCATCAATGTCGGCATCTTCTCCGACTTCCCGCCCTTCTCGTCGGCCAGCGCCGACATGAGCATCAAAGGCTACGACGTCGACGTCGCGCAGGCGATCGCCGATGCCTTGAAGGTGAAGCTCAACCTGGTCAGCGTCACCGGCCAGAATCGCATCCCGTATCTCACCGACAAGCGCGTCGATATCCTGATGAGCGTTGGCTACTCCAAGGAACGCGAGCAGGTGATCGACTTCGCCGCCGCCTATGCGCCCTACTACATCGCCGTCATCGGCCCGAAGGCAATGACGGTCAAAGGCAAGGAAGACCTTGCCGACAAGTCGATCGCCGTCAATCGCGGCACGCTGGAGGACACCTCGCTGACGGAAGCAGCACCGGCTTCCGCCGACATCCGCCGCTTCGACAACTACAATGCGGTTATCCAGGCCTTCATCTCCGGCCAAACCCAGCTGATGGTGGTCGGCAACGATGTCGGCGCCCAGGTTCTGGCCAAGCAGGACGCGCTGCAGCCGGAGCAGAAATTCCAGTTGCTCACTTCGCCTTCGCATATCGGCCTCAACAAGAACGAGGACCGGCTGAAGAAGGCGGTCAACGACGCGGTCGCCAAGATGCTCGCCGACGGCAAGCTCGACGAGAGTTCGAAGGCCTGGCTGAAGACGCCGCTCAATCCCGACAACCTCAAGGATTGAGTTGCCGTGGCCTTCGGCTGGCTTCCAGGCGCTGTGGGCGACATCGCTCACGGCGCGGCCACGACGATCCTGTTGATCGCCGTGACCACGGTGGCGGGAACGCTGCTCAGCATTCTCGGCGCCGCGGGCCGGCGGAACGGCCCCGTGCTGCTGCGTCGGGCCATAGGCTGGTATGTCGAGGTGATGCGCAACACGCCGTTCCTGGTGCAGCTGTTCTTCATCTTCTTCGGCCTGCCCAGCCTCGGCATCAGGCTCGACCCGATCCTGGCCGCGATGCTGGCGATGACGCTCAACATGGCGGCCTATACGATCGAGATCGTCGGGGCCGGGCTCGACGCCGTGCCGCGCGGCCAGGCTGAAGCCGCACTGGCGCTCGGCCTCAGGCCTCGCCAGGTGTTCATCAAGATCGTGCTGCCGCAGGCGCTGAAGGTGATCTACCCGGCGCTGACCAGCCAGATCGTCATCATGATGCTGGAATCGGCCGTGGTGTCGCAGATCGCGGTGCGCGAGCTGACCTATGAGGCCGACATGCTGCAGGCCCGCACCTTCCGCGCCTTCGAGACCTATTTCGTGGTGACGTTGGTCTATCTCGGCCTGTCGATTGGGCTGCGCCGGCTGCTCGTTGCCGGGGGGCGCCAGGCGCTTGGAGCAGGTGTTTCATGATCGAGTTCACCTTCTGGGACATCCTGCGCAACCTGCTGCTCGCCGCCCGCTGGACGGTGCTGTTGTCGCTCGCCGCCTTCATCGGCGGCGCGCTGGTCGGGCTGATCGTGCTGTTTTTCCGTATCGCCAAGACCAAATGGAGCCGGCGCATCGCTTCGGGCTATATCGCGCTGTTCCAGGGCACGCCGCTTTTGATGCAGCTCTTCCTGATGTTCTTCGGCCTGCCGATGCTGGGGCTGCGCATCGAACCGTGGACGGCGGCGGCGCTCGGGCTCACCTTCTTCGCCAGCGCCTATCTGGCCGAGATCTGGCGCGGCGGCGTCGACGCGCTGCCGCGCGGTCAGTGGGACGCGGGCGCGAGCCTCGGGCTGCATTATCTGCAGGAGCTCAGGCTGATCATCCTGCCGCAGGCCTTCGCGATCACCCGCGCGCCGACCGTCGGCTTCCTGGTGCAGCTGATCAAATCGACGGCGCTGACCTCGATCATCGGCTTCGAGGAACTGGTCAGGACCTCCAACGCCATCAACAACGCGACCTTCGAGCCGTTCAAGGTCTACGGGCTGGTGGCGCTGATCTTCTTCGCCCTGTGCTTCCCGCTGACGCAATACGCGCGCCGGTTGGAGCAACGCGCCGGAGCGCGTTGAGCCGGCGCAAGGCTGCCGATCGTGCCGGCAGCCTTTCCTGTCAATGCCCGAAGGCCAGCGCCGGCGCGATGCGGTCGCGCCTGAGCCAGCGCGCCAGGAGCAGCGCCGCCACCACGGCCAGCCCCGAGGCCAGGCCGATCCAGATGCCGACGCCGTTCAGGCCGAAATGGAAGGCGAGCAGCACGCCGAGCGGCAGGCCGACGCCCCAATAGCCGATCGCGGCGTAGATCATCGGCACCTTGGTGTCGTGCAAGCCGCGCAGCATGCCGGCCGCGACCGCCTGGGCGCCGTCGAAAATCTGGAACAGCGCGGCGAACATAAGGAACGACACGGCAAGCGTGATCACCCTGGCATTGGCCGGATCGGCGAGATCGATGAAGGCGCTGATCAGCGCATGCGGCCAGAGAATCATCACCAGGCCCATCAGCGCCATGAACGAGACGCCGATGACGAAGGCAGTCCAGCCGGCGCGCGAAACGCCATCCGGGTTGCCGGCGCCGTGCGCCAGGCCGACCCGCACGGTGACCGCCTGGTTGAGCCCGAGCGGCACCATGAAGGAGATCGAGGCGATCTGGATGGCGATCGCGTGGGCGGCCAGCGAATCCGCATCGATCAGCCCCATGAGCAGCGCCGCCGCATTGAAGATCGTGACCTCGAAGGCGAGGATGCCGGCGATCGGCATGCCGAGTCTCAGCAGGCCGCGGAAACGCGGCCAGTCGGAGCGCCAGAAGCGGCCGAACAGACGGTAGCGGCGGAACTTCTTCTCCAGCATCACCACCGCCGCCATGCCGACGAACATCAGCGTGCTGGACAGAGTGGTGGCAAGGCCGGAGCCGGCGATGCCCATCGATTTGACGCCGAGATTGCCGAACATGAACACCCAGTTGAAGAAGGCGTTGCAGGCGACCGCGACGAAAACGATGATCAGCGCCCAGCCCGGCCGCTCCAGCGCCGAGATGAAGGAGCGCAGCACGATATAGCCATAGAAGGGCAGCACCGCCCATTGCAGCCAGTGCAGGTAGACGCCGGCCTGATGCGCGAGCTCCGGTTTCTGGCCCATGGCCAAAAGCACCTCTTCGCCATGCGAGAGAAAAATCCAGATCGGGATCGAGATCAGGATCGCCAGCCACAGGCCCTGGCGCACGGTGCGGCGCAGGTCGCGCACCGAATGGCGGCGGCGGCCGAGCTCGGTCGCCATCATCGGTGAGGTCGCCAGCATCAGGCCGAGGCCGAAGATCAGCGGCATGAAGTAGAGGTTGGCGCCGAGCGCGCCGGCGGCGAGCGTATCGGACCCCAGACGGCCCATCATCATGACGTCGGTCGCGGTCATGGCGGTCTGGCCGAGATTGGTCAGCACCATCGGCCAGGCAAGCGTGATCGTCGCCCTGATTTCCTGACGCCAAAGGTTTTCCGGCGCGCGAGCGCCGGCTTCGATCGCAGACATTGTTCTGCTCTTTCAGAACACGGCGCGTCGGCCAAAGGGCCGGAAGCCGCACAACAACGGCGCGAAATGGCGCCATTTGCGTCGCCTTGTGAACGAAATGCGACATGTTGGCAAGGGAGGGACCCGGGTAGCGATTGATCCAGCCGACGCAATCCGGCGCGACGGCTGCCGCTTCCGTGCCAGGTGACAGAAACGCCGGGCAGCGCGATTCCACCGCCGCAAGGAGCGGCGCAGTTCAGGCCTCTGCGCGTGAAATCAGGGGTTTGCGGCCACCGAGTATATAGGCGACAGACTCGAGGATGACGCCGTTGGTGTTGATATCGGTGACCTCGATCCGCTTGCCGGTCCGCTCGGATATGCCGGCGGAAAAACCTATTCCCTTCATCCTGGCGCGCTCCCTGACATGGGCTACGAGCTTTTGCGCGTAGTCGCCCGGCCGCGCCGCGAGCCACAGATAGGCGCCCTTGGAGTTGACCAGCCGCAGCGAGTCGGAAAGCTTCGCCGCCTTCTCGGGCGCGGAGGTCTTCAACGTGTCGACCGGGAAAGTGCCGCCATCGTGGGTCAACTGGTAGCCCTGGTAGGTGAAATAGGGCGGCCCGGCCATGGCGGTCTCTGAAACGCAGGTCAGGATGCCGGTGTCCTGGAAGCGCTTCATCTGGGCGGCGTAGAGGATGTCCGCGATCAGCCGCCCATGCGGTGATGCGCCCAGCTCGATTTCCTCGGTGACATGAGGCTCGGTCGCGATGCGGCCGCGCCGCTGGATTTCCACCATGGCCGCGAGGGCGGCGTCCATGTCGTTGCTCGGATCCGCGGTGCCGAAGACCGGCGATATCGCCTCGCCCCAGAGGCTGTATCCGCGGCCGGCATAGCCGGCATAGCTGTTGTACTGTCCCGACGAAATCTTGCCGGTGTCGCTCACCACATGCATCTCGCCATCCTTGAGGACGGGTCCGAATGACCAATGCTGCACCAGCTTGAACACCGGGAAGGCACCCGCCGTGTAGCTGTCCAGGATCTTCAGCGCGACGAGCAGGCGCCCGGTATCGGCGCTATCGAAACCATCGCGCTCGCCGCCCCTTGAACTCAGCCGCCGCTCGGTATTTGGAATCTTCACCCCGGCGAAGCTGAAATCACCTTGGCCCAGGAATGCCAGGATCCGATTGATCATCGTCTCGAATTCGGTCTGGTCGATGATGCGCAGGCGTTGGGCGGAAACCGCCGCCAGGATGTGCGATCCGATATCCCACATGGTGACAAACGGATATCCGGCCTGCTTGCCGGATTCGATCCAGGACGTGGCCGGCGCCATGCCGTTGTAATGCCTTGCGCCCCAGTCGAAATAGGTCCAGGCCAGTTCGGCATCGGCCCTTAGCGCTTCCTCCTCCAGCCAATACGGATCGGGTTTTCTCCAGTCCTTCACCGATACCTCGGCACGGGCTTGCCTGATCCGATCCACCTTCGGCATGGCCGGGCAGACGGCTTTGTAGTACTGCGCGAAATTGACCAGCGTCGTCCCCGGCAGGCCTGCCATCCGGGTGATGGAGTCGAGTATCACCTGCTTCTTTTCGGGCGTTTTGGCGGTGTCCGGATGGATGCAGAAGACCGCATCATTGTCCTCTCCAAGATAATCGAAGACCTGTTCTTGCGAGAAATAGGGAAGGTCGCCCGTCCAGGCGGCTTCGAACTTGACGGTATTGGACACATGCAGGATTCCACGCCTGTCGAGACCGTTGAACCAGCGCATGTCGCCCTTCTCGGCGGCGAACATCGGCGTCCCTGTGCCGGCCACGGCATCGAGCGTGTTGTCGTCGAAATCGTCGTTCGGAGGGATATAAGTCAGCGGCAGCCTGCCGGTGGAGCGGTAGATTTCGCTCATGCAGTCCCTGATGAGGTCGACGTCCTTCGCGAGCGAGTTTCCGAGCAGCTCGGAAGGCGTATGATGCCAGCCATGCCCCGCGATATCGTATCGCTGGTCCGCCAGCATCGATCGCAGAAAGGCCTTGCTGTTTTCGTCCGCCGACAGCAGGCCCGCCTTGGGGGCCGGGATGATGGCGTTGGTGACTGGATAGCCGGCTTCGATGAGGCCCTTGACGAAGGCCATGTGGCTCGGATCGGTGTCGCTGTCGAGACGCAGGTCATCCACCCTGACCACGATGTAGCGCCTGCCGGCAGCGCGGCTCTGCGTATAGAGCCTCTGCGGCGTCAGGACACGCACGGCGCCGGATGAGGTGGCCGCAAGCACCGCCTTGGCGACGCCGGCCGCGTAGTCGGCCGCATCGGTGTTGGACAGGCCGGCGAGCGCGTCAAAGGGAATTTCAATGATGACCGGGTCGATGTTGGCGGCAAGAGCCGTGATATTCCGCGCAAGCGCGGCCGAGGCCGTCAGCGCGGCTGTCGCATTGCCCGATGTGGCGGATGTTCGCACCGAGGCGACGGTGTTCACAAGGCCGGTGTTGGTCATCCAATAGCCTCCATCCGGAGGCTGCTGGCCGACCTTGTCGTCTGGCTCGCCCGCAAGACGAATGACGGTGCGAATGCCGGCCGACCTCATCGAGGCGGCGTCCTGAGGCGATTGCAGCGGCTGATTGGTGGTCAGCGTCAGCGCGGTGATGACGGCCTTGGACTTGTAACGGTCGAACGCGTTGATCATGAGCGAGAAGGCGGCCTGCATCTCGCCGGCCTGCCGGGCCTGCAGATAGGGATCGGCCGGCGCGATCTTCGTGGCATGGATTCCGAATTCGATGGCGTTTGGAGCCAGTTCCACGGACTGCCTGATCCACTTGGCCAGGCCGGAGCTGTAACCTGGGATGTCGCCGGGATCGCCTGCCATCTTGATGGTCATGGCGATCGGCAGACCGGCGGACGAGAAGGCGTTTGCGACAGCTTCGAGCTTGCCTGTGTCGGCGCGGGCGCCGACGCCGCTGACGGTCACGATCAGCGGATTGGGCAGGCGCGCCGCGGCCGTGGCGACACCTCGTCCGGCAACGGCCAGGAGCGGGATGCCGATGCCGCCGAGAAGGACCGAACGCCTGGTTATATTCATGAGTGCCTCCTGTCGGCGGCGGGAATTGCGTACCGCGCCGGGCTCACCCAGCGGCCATCGGATTTCGCGGAGAAGGATTTGGCGAGGGCACGCAGGAAAAGAGCGGCGTCGAGAAGCCGGATGGCGGGAAAGGCGATGCCGTAGAGCATCAGGCTCGGCCGCCGCTCGATGACCGCGACGACCAGTGTGAGCGCATAATCGACGGCGAGGAACAGAGCGAGGAGAATGACGGGCGAGACCGGCCGTATCGCCAATTGGCCGATCGACAATGCGGGCACTTCAAGGCCTGTCGCGAGATACGCCAGGACGGCCAGCGGCAAGGCGAGCGCGAAAACCGATATGACGAGCAATTCCGCCAGCAAGCCGCCGAGCGAAAGCCAGAAGCGGCTTGGCCAGATGCCATGCCGGCGCACCGTCTGCCAGAAACCCAGATACCAGCGTTGCACCTGCTTGCGGTAGTCGGAGAGGTTGAACGGATCTTCCGACGAGCATCGCGCTCTCGGCGTATAGGCGACGCGGCCCAGCCCTTTGTGCTGCACCTCGAAGGTCATGTTGAAGTCTTCGATCACAAGGCCCGGGGCCGTGATGTCGATCTGGGTCAGGGCCTGGGTGCGATACATGCTTGCAAAGCCGGGCGCGATATAGCTCACGCTGGTCCATTTCCAGGACTGGCCATATTGGAACGCCGTCTGCAGGATCCTGTAGAGACGTGTGCGATAGGCAGCGAAGAGCATATCCAGCGTCGGCAGGCGCTGATCGCGCCAGCGCGACAGGACATGGCCCGCGACGACGCTGACACCCGGATCGTCGAACAGCGGAAGGGCGTGGTCGAAATAGTGTGGGTCGATTTCGGAGTCTGCGTCCTGGATCAACACCGCCTTGAACCGCTCGCAAAGGCGATAGTGCTTGATCGCCCGGTCTATGGCCTTGGCCTTGCCACCGTTGGGCCGGATATCAAGAGCCCTGCAGCCCAGGCTCCGGGCGATGGAAACCGTGGCATCTTTCGATCCGTCGCTGGCGACATAGATCTGCCGGGCCGGGATGATCGCCTTGAGGGCGGCAATGCATTTGGGAAGCGCGATCTCTTCATTATGCGCGGGAATGACGACCGCGACATCGGCGACCCTGATGGCGCGAGGGATCGCGGCGGCCTTGCTGCTGCCGAGTTCGGCGATGAAGCGCAGCAGCCCGACCGTGCACCAGAATGCGATGTTTATGCCCAGCGACGCGCTGAGAACCATCAAGGTCATATTGAGGGCGGCCGTCGGGCTCATGGCGCGGCGGGCTGCAACCGATCGCCCGGGACCGGCGCGCCGCCGTCCCTCCTGTGCGCGGGGCCGAGAGCCGAGCGGGCAGGCTTGATGCCCATCGCGCGAAGCAGGTCCTGGTAGCTCTGGCGGATGCCTGCTTCCAACGAGATGTTCGGCCGCCAGCCGAGGGCCCGAAGCTTGGTCGTGTCCGGCCAGCGGCCGCGGTGATCTTCGATGAAATGCTCGCGAAAGGCTGCTTCGCCCGCAAGCCGGTCGCCTTTTTCACCGTTGCGAAGAGGTCGCGCACGGTGATCTGTTCGTCGCCGCCGACATTGTAGACCTCGCCGCTTACTCCCTTTTCGACGACGGTGAGAAGTCCGTTCACCAGATCGTCCACATGGAGAAAGGTTCGCGTCTGCGTTCCGTCGCCATAGATCGGCACGGGCTGGCCGGCGATGAGGCGGGTCAACATCTGTGGGATGACACGCTGATCCTTGGGCGACATGGCCGGACCATAGGTGTTGAAAATACGCACGATGCGCACCTCGATTCCATATTTGCCGCCCCAGAAGCGGGTCAGCGCCTCGCCGAAGCGCTTGCCTTCCTCGTAGGGGCTGCGCGGCCCGACCGGATCGACCCGCCCGACATAGGTCTCAGGCTGCGGGAAGACGTCCGGATCGCCGTAAGCCTCGGCGGTGCTGGCGAACAGATATTTCGCCTTGCACCTGCGCGTGATCTTCAACAGGTTCAGCGTTCCGGCGGACGAGGCCATCAGCATCTGCTCGCCCAGCCGCTTGATGTTGGGAACGCCCGTTGGACAGGCCAGGTTGTAGACATGGCTGTAACGACGGCGCTGCAACCGCCGGCAGATTGCCGGATCGGCGATATCCATCTTGATGAAGCCGAAATTTGGATGGCGCGACAACTGGTCGACATTCGCCTGGCGACCGGTGGAGAGATTGTCGACGACATCGACCTGCGCGCCCTGATCGAGAAGGCGACGGGCAAGGTTGGTCCCCAGACACCCCGCGCCTCCGGCGATAAGGCATCTGACTTCGTTGCTGTTCATGCTCATCGAGCGACAATCCTCGTTTGCAAAAGAAGAAAGCCGCACCCCCTCATTGTGCGCCTTGCTCCATGAAACGAGGATTTCCCCAGGCAAAGCAACTGATAGTTAATAATATGATAAACAACAGTGGTTAATTACCTTTTTGTAATCGTTGCTTTTTTTGGCGTTCCTTTTTTAAGATGACCTAAAGTGGAACGACTGCGTGCGAAATCGGCACAAGCAGCGCGCTTGACAATCCGCAGAATCTTGATCCGCCGCGAGCCGCAGTCGCCTTGTTTGCCGGCCCTGCGCAAGGTTCAGCCGCAGAAGAAAACTCGTGGCACAGGAGTTGCATCGCGGCCCATGACAACGTGGGGTTATGACGCCGGCTACAGAAGTCCTGTCCGTCAGAATTCACGGCATTGCAATGCGGCACCGGTTCCGGTCAGCCGCCCTGGTGGAGGGCAACAATGACTTTGGTCGAGCAGGCTCGCGGCGCGACACTTCATTCGAAACTTGAATCACGAACGGCCACGATCGGCGTCATCGGGCTTGGCTATGTCGGCCTACCGCTTGCCGCGGTGGCGGCGCGGGCCGGCTTCCGGGTGATCGGCTTCGACATCGACAACAGCAAGGTCGAGAGGCTGAGGGCGGGCCGGTCCTATATCGGCGCCGTTGCCGACGAGGCGCTGCAGGACATCAGCGCAGGCGGGCGTTTCCAGGCGACATCGGACTTCGCGGCCCTCGAAGAATGCGATGTGATATCCATTTGCGTCCCGACGCCGCTGACAAAGCAGCGGGAGCCGGACCTCTCCTTCGTGGAAGGAACGACGCGCGCCATCGCGGCTCATCTGCGCAAGCACCAGCTTGTCGTGCTGGAATCGACCACCTATCCCGGCACCACCGACGAGGTGATGAAGCCCATACTGGAAGCGACGGGCTACAAATCCGGCAGGGATTTCTTCCTCGGCTATTCGCCCGAGCGCGAGGACCCGGGCAGCATCGGCTTCGAAACCGCCACCATTCCGAAAGTTGTCGCCGGCGACGGGCCGGTCGCCGCGAAACTGGTGGCGCTCTTCTACGGCGCGATCGTGGAGAGGGTCGTGCCTGTCTCGAGCATCAAGGTGGCCGAAGTGGTGAAGCTGACGGAAAACATCTTCCGCGCCGTCAACATCGCCTTGGTCAATGAGCTCAAGGTCATCTATTCCGCCATGGGGATAGACATCTGGGAAGTCATCGAGGCGGCCAAGACGAAGCCTTTCGGCTATATGCCGTTCTATCCCGGTCCAGGGCTCGGCGGACACTGTATCCCGATCGATCCGTTCTACCTGACCTGGAAGTCGCGCGAGTTCGAAGTGTCGACGAAGTTCATCGAACTGGCCGGCGAGATCAACGTCTCCATGCCGCACTACGTCATGGCGAAGCTCTCGGAAGCCCTCGACACACAGCTTGGCCTGCCGCTGAGCCAGGCAGCCATCCTGATCGTCGGCGTCGCCTACAAGAAGAACGTGTCGGACGTGCGCGAAAGCCCGGCGCTCAAGCTGATCGAGCTGCTCGAGACACGCACCGCCGACATTGCCTATCATGACCCTCACGTCGCGCGCATCCCGAAGACGCGCAAGCACCCGATGCTGGCCGGCAAGGATTGCATCCGCCTCAACCGCGACTCGATCGCTGCCTATGACGCGGTCGTCATCGTCACCGACCATGACGGGGTCGACTATGGGCTCCTGGCAAATCATTCGCGACTGATCATCGACACGCGCAACGCCATGCAGCGCAACGGCATCGTCTGCGACCGGGTGGTGAAAGCGTAGGGCATTCGCCGGCCAGCCTGGGATCCGGCGCCGACGGCACGTTCACTTGCCGGGGCTGGGCTGCTACGGATAGCGCCGATACGGATAGCCGGCGCACCGCGCCGGGAGGAATGGATGCCCTTCAAGCGCAGAAAGAACACCGCCGCGATACCACGCACGGCGCCCGCCTTCGAGCATATCGTGACCGAGGCGAGCGACAGTTTCCTGTGGCGGCTGGACGACTATCCGTGGGAGCGCAATGTCTGGAATTTTCACCCCGAATACGAAATCCATCTTCTGAGGAAATCGTCCGGCGTGGTGCTGGTCGGCGACCATATCGGCGAGTTCGGCCCGGGCTACCTGACCATCGTCGGCGGCGGCCTGCCGCATGACTGGGTGACCGCGGTGCAGCCCGGCGAGCTGATCGAGGGTCGCGACATCGTTCTCCAATTCGATCCCGAGCGGCTGCGCGGCTCGTCCGGGCTGCTGCCGGAACTGCGCGAGCTGGAACCGTTCCTGGAACGCTCGCTGCGCGGCATGGTCTTCCATGGCCAGACCGCGCTCGACGGCGCCGACCTGATGGAAAAAATGGGAGAGGTGCAGGGGCTGGCGAGGTTCCGCCTGTTCCTCGAACTGCTGGACCTTCTGGCCGCCACCGACGAATACGCGCTGTTGTCGTCGCCGGACTTTTCGCCGCTGCTCGACGCGGAATCGCTCGATATCATCCAGCGCTCGCTGACCTATCTGTTCCAGCATTTCGCCGAGGATCTGAAGCTGCCGGAGGTGGCGGCATTGGCCGGGATGAGCGAAAGCACATTCTCGCGCTTCTTCCAGAAGAATACTGGCAACTCGTTCAGCGATCATGTCGCCAAGCTGAGGCTCTGGCAGGCCTGCAAGCTGCTCGCTGATACCGAGATCCCGATCACCGACATCTGCTTCCAGGTCGGCTACATGAACATCTCCAACTTCAACCGCGCCTTCCTACGCAAGCACAAGATAACGCCCTCCTCCTATCGCAAGCTGTCGCGGCAGCGGCTGACGCTGCGGGCCTGATCGAGCCGGGAGCGGCTACGCTTGATAGCACTGATACTCGTGTGACGGGCAGACTCTGCCCGTGCCATTTTTTGCGCCGCACAATGCATAAAAGTACAGGTCTGCTGCAACGGGGCTTCTAGTCTCGCCCCTTCCAACTCCTCATTTTGGCGACGGGTCGCAGTCATGCGGGCGACGTGAGGGTCGCTTAGCCCGCGGACTTGCGACTTCCCGCGCATGTTCCTGGAGGAGAAACATCAATGAAATCAAACCGGCTCGCTGCCAGCCTCGGTGCAGCTTTCGTGCTTACCGCTTCTGTTTCAACCGCAGCCCTGGCGCAGGCGCCGGTCTGCTCGGCGCCGGTCAAGGTGCTGGCGCAGCCGCGCGACGGCCTGACGCTGCTGGAGGATTCGAAGGACGAGTTCAAGAAGCTCTCCGGCGCATCGTTCCAGATCGATTACCTCAACGAGAACGACCGCCGCGCCAAGTCGCGCGCCGATGCTTCCACCGTCGGCAACTACAACGTCTACTATGTCGACGAGGCCAATGTGGCGCTGTTTGCGTCCTCCGGCTGGATCGTGCCTCTGACCGATTATTACCCGGCTGACTATGACTATGCCGATTTCGATCCGGGCCGCCAGAAGGTCGCCACTTATGACGGCAAGGTGTGGTTCGCGCCGCTGACCGGCGGCGGCGACCTGATGGTCTACCGCAAGGATGTGCTGGAGGCCGCCGGCATCCAGCCGCCAAAAACGCTGGACGAGCTGATCGCCGACGTGCCTAAGCTGACCAATGCCGACAAGGGCATGTACGGCATTGCGCTGCGCGGCGCGCGCGGCTCGGGCGCCAATGTCTGGCGCTGGATGCCGTTCTTCAAAGCCTATGGCGGCAAGTGGTTCGACGGCGACAAGCCGGCTTTCAATTCGGACGCCGCCGTCAAGGCGACCGAGACCTACCTGAAGCTGTTCAAGGACTCGGCGCCCGGCACGCAGACCGGCAGCTGGGATGAATCGACCGGCGCTTTCCTGTCCGGCCAGGTCGCCATCCTCGTCGAATCGACGCCGCTGTCGGGCATGGCGGTGGACCCGAAGACCTCGCAGGTGGTCGGCAAGATCGGCTTCCTGCCGCCGCCCTCGCCCCTGCCCGGCGGCGGCTACGGCCACGGGCTCGCCATCGGCACGAAGGCCAATGCGGACGACGCCGCGAAGAAATGCGCCGGCCTGTTCATCGCCTGGGCGACGTCGAAAGAGAACGAGAAGCGCCGGCTCGACGCGCATCAATTCGGCGAGCTCAACCGCACCAGCATCCTCACCAGCAAGGAATTCGCCGATATCTACGGCGCCGATCTCGGCCAGGCGCTGGCCGATACCGGCAAGGTCACGGCGGTGAACTTCTGGCAGGATCCGCGCTGGCCCGATCTCGGCGACCGCTGGGGCATCATCCTGGAAGAGCTCGTCACCGGCACGCGCACCGACATCAAGGGCGGCCTCAACGAGCTCGAGGCCTATGCCAACGAGCTGGTGAAGAAGAAGTAATCCTCCCGCCCGCGGCGCGCGATCCACGGCATTCGTCGGAATGCCGGGATCCCCGCCGCGGGTTTCATGCCAGCGATCCGATCTCTTTGCTTGAACGCAATTCCGGACGGAAACCGCGTCACATTTTTCCTGGAATTGCTCCGATACCCGAGGATAGGCAATGCGCCGACGCTCTTCCCTGCCGGTCACATTTCTCGTTCCGACGCTCGCCATCCTGCTCGTGCTGTCGATGGTGCCGACGCTCTACGCCATCGTCATCGCGCTGCAGAACCGCGAGCTGAGCACGACGGGCTATTCCTGGGTCTGGTTCTCGAACTTCGCCGATCTCTTTACCGACCGCCGTTTCCTCAACGCCGTCTGGGTTTCGGTGAAATGGGAGATCGTCACCGTGGTGGCGACAATGGTGGTGGCGATCGGACTGGGTGTGCTGATGTTCGAGGTCGCCGGCCCACGCCTTCGCAATTTCTATTGTCTGCTGTTCATCATCCCGGTGCTTTTGCCGCGCGTCTCGGCCGCCTTCGTCTGGAAGTTCGCCTATCACCCGCTCTACGGCATCGCCACCTATCCCTACCGGCTGATTACTGGTGGGCTGATCTTCGATCCGCTGTCCAAACCGGCGACCGCGCTGTTCGCCGTCGCTTCGGTGGATGTCTGGCAATGGGGGCTGTTCTTCGCCGTCATCGTGCTGAAGCTGCTCGAAACCTTGCCGCCGCAGCCGATCGAGGCGGCCAGGCTCGACCACGCCAAGCGCTGGCAGATCCACGCCTACGTCACCTTGCCGATGCTGAAGGCGCCGCTGATCAGCCTGATGTTCGTCAAGATGATCGAGTCGCTGCGGTCCTTCGACCTCATCTATGTGATGACGCGCGGCGGGCCCGGCGTCGCGACCGAGACGCTCGACATGTACGCCTTCTCGCAAGGCTTCATCGAATCCGGCAAGGTTTCCTACGCGTCGGCCATGGCGGTGCTGATGATGATCGCGACCGTCATCACCTTCACCATGCTGTGGAAGCGGGTGCAGGCATGAAGCCATATCCGATAAGAGTGGGCCGCCTGATCGCCAAGGCCATCCTGGCGCTGGCCGGATTCCTGGCCGTGTTCCCGTTGGTCTGGACGGCGCTCAACGCGCTCAAGAACAATGTCGACATCATCACGCGCGTGCCGAAAGTGATCTTCACGCCGACGCTCGCCAACATCAGCTACATCCTCGGCCGCGACAGCGTGCTGACCGGGCTCTACAACTCGGTCGTCGCCTGCGGCGCGGCGGTGGTGATCGGCATCGCGCTCGGCCTGCCGGCAGCCTATGCGGTGGCGCGCTACCCAAACCGCTTTGCCGGCGACATCCAGTTCTTCGTCTTGTCGCTGCGCTTCCTGCCGCCGGTGGCGGTGGCCATCCCGCTGATGGTGATCTGGCTGCAGGTCGGCCTCTACGACACTTTGCCGGCGCTGATCGTCACCTATTCGCTGCTCACCATCTCGGTGATCATGTGGCTCGCCATCCCAGCCTTCCAGGGCGTGCCGAAGGAGATCGAGGAAGCGGCTTTCGTCGATGGCTACGGCGCCTATTCGGTGTTCTGGCGGATCGCGCTTCCCGTCGCGGCGCGCTCGCTGATCGGCGCCGTCGCCTTCAGCTTCGTGCTGGTCTGGAACGAATTCCTGATCGCGCTGATGCTGTCGAGCTCCAACGCCAAGACGCTGCCGATCGTGGCTTCCGAGCTGTCCCAGCAAGGCATGAACGTGCCGTGGGGAATCCTCAATGCCTCGGTCGTGCTCTTGTCGCTGCCGCCGCTGCTGTTCCTCGGTGTTTTGAGCGGCTTCCTGAATTCCGTTTTCCGGCAAAAGAAAAATTGAAGTGAGGCTTATCCCGATGCGGGCACTGGTGCTTGAGAAAAAAGGCGAACTGTCGCTGCGCGAGATCGCGCTGCCGCAAGACGTCGGGCAGGACGACGTCAGGATCGCCATCCACACGGTCGGCGTCTGCGGCAGCGACGTGCATTACTACACGCATGGCGCCATCGGCAGCTATATCGTGCGCCAGCCGATGGTGCTCGGCCATGAGGCCTCGGGAACAATCGTCGAGGTCGGCGCCAATGTCACAAGCCTGAAGGTCGGCGACCGGGTGTGCATGGAGCCAGGCGTGCCGAACCTTGCGTCGCGCGCGACGAAGCTCGGCATCTACAATGTCGACCCGGACGTCCGCTTCTGGGCGACGCCGCCGGTGCATGGCGTGCTCGCGCCCTATGCAGTCCATCCGGCGGCCTTCACCTACAAGCTGCCGGATAATGTCTCCTTCGCCGAGGGCGCGATGGTCGAGCCCTTCGCCATCGGCATGCAGGCGGCGGCGCGCGCCAGGATCGTTCCGGGCGATGTCGCCGTCGTCGTCGGCTGCGGACCGATCGGCATCATGATCGCCCTGGCCGCTTTAGCCGGCGGCTGTTCCAAGGTGCTGATCTCGGACTTCTCCGCGCCGAAGCTGGAGATCGCCGCCCAGTATCCCGGCATCGTACCGGTCAATGTCGGCAAGCAGTCACTGGTCGACACCGTTGCGGCCGCGACCGACAATTGGGGCGCCGATATCGTGTTCGAGGCGAGCGGCAGCCCGAAGGCCTTCGCCAATCTGTTCGAGGTCGTGCGGCCGGGCGGCGCGGTGGTGTTGGTCGGCCTGCCGGTGGATGCGGTCGAGCTCAACGTGCCGGCTGCGATCTCCAAGGAAGTGCGCATCGAAACCGTGTTCCGCTATGCCAACATCTTCGACCGCGCCCTGCAGCTCATCGCGTCAGGCAAGGTCGACCTCAAGCCGCTGATCACCGGCACCTATGATTTCTCCGAGAGCATCAAGGCGTTCGAGCGCGCCGCGCAAGGCAAGCCGCAGGACGTCAAGCTGCAGATCCTGCTGACCGGCGAGAAGGGATAAGGAATGTCCGCCATCGTTTGCTCCCATGTCAACAAGGCCTATGGCGCCACGACGGTCATCCGCGATCTCAATCTCTCGATCGAAGAGCATGAGTTCGTCGTGTTCCTCGGCCCGTCCGGCTGCGGCAAGTCCACGCTTCTCAGGATGCTGGCGGGGCTGGAGGACATCAGCGGCGGCAAGGTGTCGATCGGCGGCAAGGTGGTGAACGATCTCGACCCAGGCGACCGCGGCATCGCCATGGTGTTCCAGAATTATGCGCTCTATCCGCATATGACGATCTTCGACAACATCGCCTTCGGACTGAAGCGGCAGAAGGTGCCGGCGGCCGAGATCAAGAGGCGCGTCGAGGCCGTCGCGAAAACGCTTGGCCTCGAACCCTATCTCGGCCGCAAGCCGACCGAGCTTTCCGGCGGCCAGCAGCAGCGCGTGGCGATCGCGCGCGCCATGATCAAGACGCCGAAAGTGTTCCTGTTCGACGAACCGCTGTCCAATCTCGACGCCAAGCTGCGCAACCATATGCGCGTCGAGATCGCCCGGCTGCACCAGTCGCTGAAGACCACCACCGTCTATGTCACGCATGATCAGCTCGAGGCGATGACGCTCGCCGACCGCATCGTCTTGTTGAAGGACGGCGTGATCGAGCAGATCGGCTCGCCGGCGGAAATCTATCGCCGTCCCGGCAATCTGTTCGTGGCCGGCTTCATCGGCACGCCGAACATGAATTTCATCGAGGCCATGGTCGGCCGCACAGGCGATGGCTGGACGTTGACCGGCGCGGGGACAGTGCTATCGGTCGAGGGCAGCGACTTCTACCTGCAGCACGGCGATCGCGTGGTGCTCGGCATCCGGCCTCCGGATCTGAAGACGGCGGAAGCCGGCGCGGGAAACCTGCTGCAAGGCACCGCCGACCTCATCGAGTTCCATGGCAATGACGCGCTGGTGACGGTCGGCTTTGGCGGCAAGGAGATCAGCGCGCTGGTGCCGGCCCGCGAATGCCCGCAGCAGAGCGCGCCGGTGCGCTACACGTTCGACGAGGAAAGCATCCATCTGTTCGACGCCGAGACAGGCAAGTCGCTGCGCAGGCAGTAGAACGGCGAGAGCGCTCCGGGAATCGCCCTATCCAATCGCGTCGAGCATCTGCCGCTGGCGATGCATTTCGAGGAATATCCGGTAATCGCGGTCGAAGCGAGCTCCAGCGGCCTTGTTGGGCGCGCGGATCTTGCCGCCCTGTTGCATGGCGACGCAGGCGGCGTTGAGATCGGGATAGATCCCGGCGGCGGTCGCCGCCACCATGCCGGTGCCGAGCAACACCGCCTCGTCGGCCAGCGGCTCGACAACCGTGCAGCCGGTGGCGTCGGCGTAGAGCTCCATCAAAAGCGGGTTCTTGGTGTGGCCGCCGGTGACATGCAGCGTGTCGATCAGATAGCCGTTCTCGTTCAGCGCCTCGAGCACATGGCGCACGCCGAGCGCGATGCCGACGGCGGTGCGCCAGTAGAGCTTGCAAAGGCTGTCGAAAGAGGAATCGAGCGTCAGGCCGCTGATGACGCCGACGGCGTGCGGGTCGGCGAGCGGCGAGCGGTTGCCGTGAAAATCCGGCAGCACATGCAGCCTTGCGGCCAGCGCATCGCCGTCCTCGGCGCGCAGCTCGGCGACGCGCCCGGCGATCTTCATATGCATCGCCGCGTCCGGCTCGCCGCCGGCGCCATGCCAGCGGATGATGTGGTCGAGCAGCGCGCCGGTGGCCGACTGGCCGCCTTCCGACAGCCACAGCGTCGGCAATGCCGCGCCGAAATAAGGGCCCCAGACGCCGGCAAAAGGCTGCGGGTCGGGCGACATCGCCATGACGCAGGACGATGTGCCGGCAATCAGCGCCAGATGCCGGCCGATGTCCTTCTCGTCGCCGGCAAAGCCGCCGAGAACGCCGAGAGCACCCGCATAGGCGTCGATCACGCCGGCGCCGACCCGGCATTTTTCAGTGAGGCCAAGTTCAGCCGCGGCCTCGGCCGTCAGCGGACCGATATCGGCGCCGACGGGGCTGGCCTTTTCCGGCAGGTTGGCGTGCTCGAACAGGTCGCCGAGACCGACAAGTTCGAAGAAGTCGCGCCGCCAGCTTTTTTCCTCATGCGCGAGATAGGTCCATTTCGCCGTCAGCGTGCATTGCGAGCGGGCGAGCGAGCCTGATGCCTTCCAGGTCAGGAAATCGGCGAGATCGAATAGATAGCCGGCTTCGTTCCATGTCTTCGGCAGATGGCGCTTCAGCCACATCAGCTTCGGCGTTTCCATCTCCGGCGACATCACACCGCCGATATAATCGAGCACGGCGTGGCCGCTCGTGGTGCATTCATCGGCCTCGGCGATGGCGCGATGATCGAGCCAGACCATCGTGTCCCAGCGCTTCTCGCCGGTGACCGAGACGCTGATCTGGCTGCCTTGCCTGTCGCGCGCGACCAGCGAGCAGGTGGCGTCGAAAGAGATGCCGGCGATATCCCCAGCGGCGACGCTGGATTTCTGCAGAGCGGACCGCACGGATTTGCATACCGCCGACCAAATATCTTCCGAATCATGCTCGGCGTGATCGGGCTTGGGCTGATGCATGGCGATCGGATGATCGGCGCGGCCGAGCAGGTTGCCTTCGGAGTCGAGAATGCCCGCGCGGGCGCTCCCGGTGCCGACATCGACCGCGCAAACGAAACTCTTCGTCAAGATGCTTTTTCTCTCGCTCCCAGGCCTGCAATCAGATCGGGCAATTGCAGCATGTCAGCGAATATAAAGTCCGGTTCCGTCGACGCAAGCCGCGCCTTGAGGACGGGGTTGGACGCGTGCGAGCCACCGGTGAAGGCAAAAACGCGCATGCCCGCCGCGCGGGCCGCGGCAACGCCGGCGGGGCTGTCCTCGATCACCAGGCAACGGCGCGGATGCGCCCGCATGCTGGCGGCGGCATGCAGGAAAAGGTCGGGCGCCGGCTTGCCGCGCTTGACCATGCTGGCGCTGAACAGATGCGGCTCCAGCGAGGGAAGCAAGCCGGTGACGTCGAGCGCGTAGCGGATGCGCTCCAGCGTGCCGGAGGATGCGACGCAGCATGGCAGGCGAAGCTTCGGCAGCAGCTCCTTGACGCCCGGGATCGGCTTCAATTCCTCGCGGAATTTGCGCATCAGGTCGACGCGCATGGCGGTCAGATGCTCGTCGCTGATCTCCAACCCGAAATCGCGGCCGAGGATCTCGCGCACGCTTTTCATGCTCTTGCCGAGGAAATGCTCGTAGGCGGCGTCCTCGCCGACCGTGCCGCCGGCGAGCTCGATCATGCCAAGCAGCGCCGAGACGGAAAGCGCCTCGCTATCGACCAGCACGCCGTCACAGTCGAAGATGACCAGTTCCGGCGTCATGGCTGTTGCTTCCAGCTAAGCAATTCCAGGAAAAGTGTGGGCGGTTTTCCGCCCGGAATTGCGTCAAAAGAGATCGAGGCTTTCAGAGCTTGCCGGCGAGATAGCGCGTCAGGGTTTCATGCGCGCCCTGCGCCCACAGCACCTTCAAGGCGTGGGCGAAGGCTTCGCCGAAGACGGGCGAGCGGCCGACATCGCCATAGATATCCTCCATCGCCAGCCAGGCCTTCGGATCGTCCTTCGCCGCTTTCGCGGTCGCTTGCATGCGGTCCCAGCTCGGGTCGTTCGGCTCGATGACGGCGCCGCTGTCGGTCGTGCCGAAGCAGTAGCGGCACCACAAGGCCGATTCCAGCGCGAGACCGGCGACGCCCTCGCCCGCCTTCAGCCGGTCGGCGATCGTCGGGATGATGAATTTCGGCTGACGGTTGGAGCCGTCGAGGCAAAGCCGGCGGATGGTGTCGCCGATCTTCGGGTTGGAGAAGCGGCGCTCGATGAGCTGGTAATAGTCCTCCAGATCGGTGTCGGGCACGGGCGGCACGGTCGGGATGATCTCGTCATGCTCGAGCTTCGACAGGAAGCCGCGCACCAGCGGCTCCTGCATGCCTTCATGGACGAAATGGATGTCCATCAGCCCGGCCGGATAAGCGATCGTGGCGTGGCCGCCATTGAGGATGCGTATCTTCATCAGCTCGTAAGGCGAGACGTCCTTGACGAACTGCACGCCGACCTTTTCCAGCGCCGGGCGGCCGGCGGTGAAACGGTCCTCCAGCACCCATTGCTTGAACGGCTCGCAGAACACCGGCCAATTGTCCTCCAGCCCGAAATCGTCGGCGAGGATCTTGCGCTCTCGGTCGCTGGTGGCCGGGGTGATGCGGTCGACCATGCCGTTCGGGAAGGCGACCTTGTCCTCCACCCATTTCGCCAGATCCTCGTCGATCAGCCTGGCAAGGCCGATCACGCCGTCGGAGGTGACGTGGCCGTTATGGGGGATGTTGTCGCAGGACATGACGGTGAACGGCACGATGCCGTCGGCGCGCCGGCGCAGCAGGCCGGCAATGATGATGCCGAAGACGGTCTTCGGCACAGCACCCGGCTGGGCGTCGGCGACAATGTCGGGATGGGCCGGATTGAACTTGCCGGAGGCCGGATCGATGAAATAGCCGCCCTCGGTGATGGTCAGCGAGACGATCTTGATCGCCGGATCGGCGAGTTGGTCAATGATCGCGGCCGCGTCGCCGGGCGTCAGGAAATCGATCATGGCGCCGGTGACGCGGGCGCTCATATGACCCTGGTCCTGTTCGACGACCGTGGTCAGCCAGTCCTGTTCCTGGAGCTTGGAACGGCCGATCTTCTCGCCCTCGAACACGCCGGCGCCGATCAGCGCCCAGTCATGGCACTCGCCGGTGCCGAACAGGTCGTCGAGATAGACCGCCTGGTGCGAGCGGTGGAAATTGCCGACGCCAAAATGGACGATGCCCGCCTTCAGGGCGGAGCGGTCGTATTTCGGGCCGGCGACCTTGGCCGGCAGCCTGGCGAGGTTCGAGGAAGAGAGTTTCACGGTCATCTCATTTTACCCTTTGGCCGATCCGCAGCCCGACTGTTTACGCCTCCTTGGGGAGAGCGAGGATGAGGGGCAACACCTGGTGTTCCAGTATGCCGCCCCTCACCCGCCCCATGGCGTCTTCTCCGGAGGAAAGAAGAGAAGCGCCTTCCCCCTCAGCCCATCCCGGTCAACTCATCCATTGGCCGCCATCGACATTGTAGGTCTGGGCGACAATGTATTCGGCCTCGTCGCTGGCGAGGAAAACCGCCATGCCGGCGAGGTCCTCGGGCTTGCCCATGCGACCGTAAGGAACGCCTTCGCCGACCAGACGCTTCTTTTCGCCCTTGGGCCGGTTCTCGTATTTGGCGAACAGCGCGTCGACCTGGTCCCACATGTCGCTGTCGACGACGCCCGGCGCGATGCCGTTGACGTTGATGCGATGCTTGATGAGATCGAGACCGGCCGATTGAGTGAGCGAGATGACCGCGGCCTTGGTGGCGCAATAGACGGCGACCAGCGGCTCGCCGCGACGGCCGGCCTGGCTCGCCATGTTGATGATCCTGCCGCCCTTGCCGCGCGCGATCATCGAGCGGGCAGCCGCCTGCAGCATGAACAGCGTGCCGGCGACGTTGACGGAGAACAGTTTTTCGTAGCTCGCCTTGGTGATCTCGACGATCGGCGCCAGGTCGAAGATTGCGGCGTTGTTGACCAGCACGTCGAGCCCACCGGTCTTCGCCTCGACCGCCTTCACCGCCGCCTCGATCGAAGACTGATCGGTGACGTCGAGCCGGACCGCGTAAGCGGCCGGGCCGATCGCCTTCGCCGTCGCTTGCGCCGCGTCGAGGTCGATGTCGGCAATCGCCACCGTCGCGCCTTCGCGCGCATAGGCTTCGGCGAAGGCCCTGCCGATGCCGCGCGCCGATCCGGTGATCAGCGCCGATTTGCCTTTCAGCCTCACTTTCCCGTCCTCACCGGGCCAGCGCCTTGCCGTCGGCGCCGAAGCGATGGAGCTTGGCCTTGTCGGGGGTCAGGTAGACGGTATCGCCGTGTTTCACGCCGACCTCGCCGTCGGCGCGGACATTGACGGTGCCGATACCGTCCGCCTGGACGTGCAGGAAAGTGTCGGAGCCAAGATGCTCGGCGACGCCGACCGTCGCCTTCCAGTCGCCCGACGTGGTCGAGATGTTGAGATGCTCGGGCCGGATGCCGATGGTCTTGGCGCCGTATTTGTCAGCCGGCGCGCCTTCGATCAGGTTCATCTTCGGCGAGCCGATGAAGCCGGCGACGAAGAGGTTCTTCGGCGTCTTGTAGAGCTCCATCGGCGAGCCGACCTGCTCGATGTTGCCGGCGTTGAGCACGACGATCTTGTCGGCCATGGTCATGGCTTCGACCTGGTCGTGGGTGACGTAGATCATCGTCGTCTTGAGCTGATGGTGCAGCTCGCTGATCTCCAGGCGCATGGTGCCGCGCAGTGCCGCGTCGAGGTTGGACAGCGGCTCGTCGAACAGGAAGGCCGAAGGCTGGCGCACGATGGCGCGGCCGATGGCGACGCGCTGGCGCTGGCCGCCGGACAGCTGGCCGGGGCGACGCTCGAGATAGTTGGTGAGGTTCAGCACGCGGGCTGCGTCCTTCACCTTCTTGTCGATGGTCGCCTGGTCCTCGCCGGCCATCTTCAACGGGAAGGCGATGTTCTTGGCGACCGTCATATGCGGATAGAGCGCGTAGGACTGGAACACCATGGCAAGCTTGCGTTTGGCCGGCGCCTCGCCGGTGACGTCGCGGCCATCGATGCTGATGGTGCCGCCGCTGGTGTCCTCGAGCCCGGCGATCAGCCTGAGCAGCGTGGACTTGCCGCAACCCGATGGGCCGACGAACACGACGAACTCGCCGTCATCGATGTTGAGGTCGATGTCCGGAATGATCACCGTCGACCCGAAGGACTTGGAGACGTTCTTGAGCGTGATGTTTCCCATGGTTTCCTCCCGGGGATGGTCTTCGTCGTCCGCCGCTCGGGCGTCGTTACTTCACGGCGCCAAAGGTGAGGCCGCGCACCAGCTGCTTCTGGCTGAACCAGCCCATGATCAGGATCGGCGCGATCGCCAGTGTCGAGGCCGCAGAAAGCTTTGCCCAGAACAGGCCTTGCGGACTGGAGAAGGAACTGATGAAGGCCGTCAGCGGCGCGGCATTGGTGGTGGTGAGCCGGATGGTCCAGAACGCTTCGTTCCAGGCGAGGATGATGTTCAAGAGCATGGTCGAGGCGATGCCCGGAACGGCCATCGGCGTCAGCACATAGATGATCTCGTTCCACAGCGAGGCACCGTCCATGCGCGCGGCCTCGAGGATCTCGCCCGGGATCTCGCGGAAATAGGTGTAGAGCATCCAGACCACGATCGGCAGGTTGATCAGCATCAGCATGACCATCAGGCCGATGCGGCTGTCGAGCAGGCCGGTGTCGCGGAAGATCAGGTAGATCGGGAACAGCACCGCGACGGCCGGCATCATCTTGGTGGACAGCATCCACATCAGGATGTCCTTGGTGCGCTTGGTCGGCGAGAAGGCCATCGACCATGCGGCAGGGACCGCGATCAGCAGCGCCAGGATGGTCGAGCCGACCGACAGCAGCACCGAATTGAAGAAGAACTTGAAATAGCCGCTCTGCTGCTGGACCTCCGAATAGCTCTCGAAGGTCCCGGACGGGATCAGGGCGAAGCCCTGGATCGCCTCCTGCTCGGATTTGAACGAGGTGATGATCGTATAAAGGATCGGAAAGAAGATCAGCAGGGCGACGATCCAGGCCGCGGCCGTGGCGATGGTCTTGTGCTGGGTGGTGACTGCGCGGGCCATCTTGTCCTCCCTTACTTGTCGAGGTTCTTGCCGACGGCGCGCATGGCGAAGAAGGCAACGATGTTGGCGAGAATGACGGCGATCACGCCACCGGCGGACGCCTGGCCGATTTTGAACTCCAGCAGCGCCTTCTGGTAAACGAGGAAGGGCAGGTTGGTGGAGGCGTAGCCCGGACCGCCATTGGTGGTGACCAGGATTTCGGCATAGATCGAGAGCAGGAAGATGGTCTGGATCAAGATGACCACGGTGATGGCGCGCGACATGTGCGGCAGCGTCAGATACCAGAAGCGGCTGAGGAAGCCGGCGCCGTCCATCTCGGCCGCCTCTTTCTGCTCGCCGTCGAGCGACTGCAGCGAGGTGAGCAGGATCAGCGTTGCGAAGGGCAACCACTGCCAGGCGACGATGATGATGACCGCCGTCAGCGGGTGCTGCCCGAACCAGTCGATCGGCTGGGCGCCGAAGAAGCGCGCAATGTCGGCGAAGACGCCGTATTGCGGGTGCATGATCATGTTCTTCCAGACCAGTGCGGCCACCGGCGGCATGACGAAGAACGGCGAGATGACCAGGATGCGCACGATCCCCTGACCCCAGATCGGCTGATCGAGCAGCAGCGCAAGAAGAATGCCGCCGATGATGGTGATCAGGAGGACCGCCACGACGATGGTCAGCGTGTTGAGAATGGCGGCGAAGAACGCCGGATTGTCGTAGAACAGCTTGTAGTTGGAGAAACCGACAAAGCCGTCGCGGATCGGGTTCAGCGGATTGTATTGCAGGAACGAGAACCACAGCGTGAACGCTAGCGGCACGATCATCCAGATGAACAGCAGGATCACCGATGGCGCCATCATGAAACGCGCAAGCGAACGGGTTTGCTGAGTAGCCATGACGGTCACCCTCCCAAGGTCAGCCGGATTTTCAGAGTTGTGCCAGAATTTTCCCGATTTTGAAGGGTGGCCGCCCGAACTGGGTTTCGGGCGGCCACCTGCCGGTCATGATGCGCGACCGGCGTTCGGCACCGGGAGGAGCCTTACTTGATGTAGCCGCCTTCGGTCATCGCCGCGGTGGCTGCGTCCTGAGCCTGCTTCAGCGCATCGTCGACGCTCGACTGGCCGGCAAGGGCGGCCGAGAAGAGCTGGCCGACGGTGGTGCCGAGGCCCTGGAATTCAGGAATGGCGACGAACTGCACGCCGACATAGGGCACCGGCTTGACGGTCGGATGCGTCGGGTCGGCGGCGTTGATGGAGTCCAGCGTCATCTTCGCGAAGGGCGCCGCCTTCTGGTACTCCGCATTGGCGTAGAGCGAGGAGCGCGTGCCCGGAGGAACGTTGGCCCAGCCTTCCTTCGAGGCGACCAGCTCGGCATAGTGCTTGCTGGTTGCCCAGGAGACGAACTTCTCGGCGGCATCGGCCTTCTGGGTGCCGGCGGGGATCGCCAGCGACCATGCCCACAGCCAGTTGCCGCGCTTGCCGAGGCCGTTGTCGGGCGCCAGCGCGTAGCCGACCTTGTCGGCGACCTGCGAGGCCTTCGGATCGGAGACGAAGGAGGCGGCGACGGTGGCGTCGATCCACATGCCGCACTTGCCCTGCTGGAACAGCGCCAGGTTCTCGTTGAAGCCGTTGGACGAAGCGCCTTCCGGACCGTCGGCCTTCATCAGGTCGACATAGAACTGCAGCGTGTTCTTCCACTCGGGCTGATCGAACTGCGGCTTCCAGTTCTCGTCGAACCAGCGCGCGCCGAAGGAGTTCGACATGGCCGTGAGGAAAGCCATGTTCTCGCCCCAACCGGCCTTGCCGCGCAGGCACACGCCGTTCACGCCGTTGGCGCGGTCGGTCATCTTGTCGGCGGCCTGCTTGATGAAGTCCCAGGTCGGGGCATCGGGCATCTTCAAGCCCGCCTTCTCCATCAGGTCCTTGCGGTACATGACGAAGGAGCTTTCGCCGTAGAAGGGCGCGGCATAGAGCTTGCCGTCGACCGAAAGGCCGCCGGCGATGGCCGGGATGATGTCCTTGACGTCATAGTCGTCGCCAAGCTTGTCGAGCGGCAGGAGCCAGCTCTGCTTGGCCCAGATCGGAACCTCATAGGTGCCGATGGTCATGACGTCGTACTGGCCGCCCTTGGTGGCGATATCCGTGGTGACGCGCTCGCGCAGCACGTTCTCTTCGAGCGTGACCCAGTTGAGCTGGATGTCGGGGTTGGCCTTGGTGAAGTCGTCCGTCAGCTTCTGCATACGGACCATGTCGCCATTGTTGACGGTGGCGATGGTGATGGATTCGGCTTGCGCGGCGAAAGCGAGGGCGCTGGCCGACAACAGGCCCAGGGTGAGCGTGCGAAGTTTCATCAAATTCCTCCCATAAACCAAGTTGAGCATTTGCCTTGGCTTTGGGCAATTACTCACTTGGCGTGAATTATGTCAACCCTGAATCTATGCTGCAACGCAGCAGAAATGACGTTACGTGACCCCGATCCAGCGATGCGGCCGGCATCTTTGGAGGAGGAAGCTAAGGGGGGTGCCGGATTACGGGCAGGCGATCTCGGCCAGGATCCAGTCGCGGAAGGCGCGGATCTTCGGCACGTTGCGACGCGCCGTCGGATAGACCAGCCAATAGGCATGGCCGTCGTCGCCGACCAGGTCGAAGGGCTGGACCAGGCGGCCGTCGGCGATCTCGTTCTTGAACAGGGCCCTGGTCAGGATCGCCACGCCGTGGCCGGCCATGGCCGCATTCGCCTCATAGGCCTGCGCGCCCATGCTGGAGCCGGGCCGTTTTGCGAGGTCGTGCCCGGTCACGCCGGCGGCCTCGAACCATTGCGCCCACCAGACGTCGCCGGGATCGAGGATCGGCAGGCGCAGCAGATCCGCCGGCTCGTTGACGCCGCCGATGCTCGCCGCGAGCTTCGGGCTCAGCATCGGGGTGAAATCGGCATCGAGCAGCTTATGCGCCTCTAGGCCCGGCCACTTGCCGCCGCCCGAGCGGATAGCGAGATCGACATCCTCGCGCGCGAAATCGGTCAGGCGGCTCGACGTGTCGAGCCGCACGGCAAGTGCGGGATGGGCGAGCTGGAACGAGCCCAGATGCTGCGCCAGCCAGTTCGAGGCGAAGGTCAGCACGGTGGTGACACAGAGCAGGCCGTCGGCGCCGCCGCGCGCCGCGGCATAGGCCTGGCCCAGGATGGCGAAGGCCTCGCTGACGGCGGGCGCCAGGCGCTGGCCGGGCTCGGTCAACTCGATCTGCCGTGGACGGCGCAGAAACAGCGGCGCGCCGATGCGCTCCTCGAGCAGCTTGATCTGGTAGCTCGCAGCCGCCTGGGTCATGCCCAGCTCCTGCGCGGCCTTGGTGAAGGACAGGTGCCTGGCCACCGCCTCGAACACCCGGATCGCCTGCAGTGGCGGCAGCGGCGCAAGCTGCGGAGAGCTGAGATCGGGCATAAGGCCTCCTTATGGGTCATGATCGAGGTTTAATTGGAAGCACGAACCGGCCAGACCGATATTTGGGGTCGACGATCAACCCAGTTCAAGCGCCAGAGCGCTTCGCCGTTTCACCGAAACGGCAAATCGCTCCAACTCTCTGATTTTACGCAATTCCGGACGGAAAACCGCTCACACTTGTCCTGGAATTGCTCAAGCGAAGGCTGACGATCATGACCACGGTACAGGAAAAACTCGTCTCCACCCCGGCACGCGGTTGGTTTTTCACGCTCGTGCGGGAATTTGCAAGGTTTTCGGGCCGCAGGCGCGGCTATATCGATGTCAGGGAACTATCCGAGCATCTGCAGCGCGACATGGGTTTTCTCGACGGCAACGATCCGCGCGGCCCCTCGCAATAGGCGGCTCTTTTTATGGGCAATCAGCCATCAAGCAAGGCTTCGGCCGTCCGTTCGTCGGTGATGAGGCCGTTGACCAGCCGGCGGTTGACGGCGGCCAGGATGCCCGGCAGCTTGCGGTCGCCCATGGCCAGAGCAATGACCAGCGACCTTTCCCGCGACGGCAGCGCGGCGGAGGACACCCGGTCGTTGGTGATGCCCTCGATCATGCGACCCTCCCGGTCGTACACCCATCCAACGATTTCGGCGATGCCGCCGGCCTTCTGCAGCGCCTTCAACTCGCTTTCCGAAATGAAGCCGTCCTCGTAGAGGGGTGCCTTAGGCCCGAGGTCGCCGATGCCGACGAAGGTGACATCGGCCTCGGCCGCCAGCGCCAATGTAGGCTGGATCATCGGCTGGTTGAGCAGCATCTCGCGCTCTTCCGGCGAGGACGCAATGACCGGCAGCGGCATCGGGAAGGACCGCGCCTTGACGCGGTCGGCCATGGTGAAGATGACGTTGTAGAAGGCGGCCGAGCCGTCGGGCGAGATGTTGCCGGTCAAGGACACGACCTTGTGCTGCGGGCATTCCATCGGCGGCAGTTGCTCGATCGCCGCCTTCAGCGTTCGCCCAGTGCCGATCGCCATGACGATGGGGGCCTCCGAGCGCAGCCGGCGTTCGATCTCGGCCGCCGCCGCCTCGGCGATGCCGATCGTCGTCGAATTCGAAGCCGGATCGCTCGGCACCACTTCGACGAGGTCGAGCGCGAAGCGCGACTTCAGCCGCGCGGCGAGGTCGAGGCAGTTGGCGATCGGGTGATCGACCCGCACCTTGATCAGGCCTTCCGACATGGCGAGCGATACCAGCCGCTGCGCCGTCTGCCTGGAAATGCCCAATTTGGCGGCGATCTGGTCCTGTGTGTTGCCGGCAACATAATAGAGCCAGCCGGCGCGCGCGGCGTCGTCCAACCTTGTGCTGCCGGTGTCCTGTCGCGAATTCACGTCCTGCCTCCCCAACCCCGTGCAACGTTCAAGCGGGCGCCATAGCTTACAGCGATTGCAGCGGCGCGCAATTGTCTATCGAAAGAGCAATTGCTTGGTAATTTTGACTCTGGGAAGGCGGCCGTTTCGCCCCTGTCCGAGCCATTTGCCATGGGGACGGTTTATCTCTACCGGGAAACGCTTTAAGGGATCGGAAAAGGAGCCTCGCGTGATGCCGAAAGCGGTTTTCTGGGACATGGACGGAACGCTGGTCGACAGCGAGCCGCTGCATGCGGCTGCCCTTGCGGCCGCGCTGCGCAGCGTCGGGATTGCGCCGCCGGTCAACCTGCATGAGCGCGTGCTGGGGATCGCGGCGTGGCCGGTCTACGAGATGCTGCGCGACGAGTTCGGCCTCGCTCTGCCCTTCGACGACTGGATCGGGCGCAAATACGACCATTATCTGCCGATGGCCGAAACGCTGAAGCCACGGCCCGGCGCGATCGAGGTGTTCAACGAATTGCGGGCGCTCGGCGTCGAGCAGGCGGTGGTGTCCAATTCCGACCGGCTGATCGTCGATGCCAATCTGCGCGCCGTCGGCCTCACCTATCCTGGCATGATGACGGTCAGCCGCAACGACGTGATCGACGGCAAGCCGCTTCCCGAACCATTCCTGCGCGCGGCCTATCTCGCCGGCGTCGATCCGGCGGATGCTTTTGCCGTCGACGACAGCCTGACCGGCGCCATGGCCGGACTGGCGGCGGGCATGAAGACGATCTTCTGGCCAGAAGCGCCGATGGAGGGTCCGGCCGGGGCCATCGTCATCAACAGCGCCGAGGAGCTGCGCACGCAACTGGGGCTCTGAGCAGCTTCAGACGTCGGCGCCGCCCCTCATCCGCCTGCCGGCACCTTCTCCCCGTGAAACGGGCTACGGCACACATCTCCGAGCAGCTGGTCTCTGGCGATAGCGTGCATGGCAGCTTGGCGCATGCATTGTCTTATGTAGCGCTGGTCGACCCCCACTCCGTCTCGGCTTCGCCGAGACACCTCTCCCCCGATCGACGGGGTAGAGGAAGGGCGCCAAGCCTTTTGCCGTCAACGCCCGTCCAGCAACGCTCCCTTCCTTTCCCTCCGGAGGCGGAAGGTGGCGCTGCGAAGCAGCGACGGATTGGGGAACCACATGGCAATCAAGCCTCGGCCTGATCAGTCGCGCCAGTCACAGGAGATGTGTGCATAGCGTAGCCGGGGGAGCATCAATTCCGGTAGACCGGCTCTTCCTCGTCGAGGATCGCTTTCAGCTCGGCCAGATGGCGCTCGGCCTGGCCGGGATAATCGTCCATCTCGCGCGCGGTCTTCTCGGCGATCTCGTCGGAGAGCGTGCGCAGCGGGCGGCCGGTCCACAACGCCTTGATGTAGGTCTCCGCGGCGCGCTCGAAATAGAACATGCGGTTGAAGGCATCGGCGACAGTGTCGCCGATGACCATGACGCCGTGATTGCCCATGACCATCACCTTGACCTTGGGGTCGGCGAGAAGCTGCGAGCAGCGCTCGCCCTCTTCCTCGAAGGCCAAGCCGCCATAATTGGCATCGACGACATGGCGGTTGAAAAACATGGCCGAGTTCTGGTCGACCGGCGGCAGCGTCGAATCGGCCAGCGAGGCAAGCACCGTGGCATGGATCGAATGGACATGCATGGCGCAGCGCGCATGCGGCACATTGCGATGGATGGCGCCGTGCAGGCCCCAGGCGGTCGGGTCGGGCGCGTTGGGACCGGACAGCGTTTCGGGATCGTTGGCGTCGATCAAAAGCAGGTCGCTCGCCTTGACGCGCGAGAAATGCACCTGGTTCGGGTTCATCAGGAATTTGGTGCCGTCGTCGTTGACGGACAGCGAGAAGTGGTTGGCCACCGCCTCGTGCATGTTGAGCCGCGCCGTCCAGCGGAAGGCGGCGGCGAGATCGACCCGCTCCTCATAATAGGGCAGGTTGCTCAGCGGTTCCTTGTGCAGGCGGGCAAGGCTCATCGAAAATCCTCCGCTTGGGTTTTGTTTTACGACAATGCCGCGCGTGGCGGCCGCCAGCAACCGATAAGTGGTGGCTCAGCGGATCAAGCCGCCGGGCGCGCCGACTGCAGCCCGCCCCGCTCGACGATGAAGTCGATGACCTCCTCGAGGCCCTTGCCGCGCGACAGATCGGTGAAGCCGAAAGGCCGCTTGCCGCGCATGCGGCCGGCATCGCTCTCCATGATATCGAGGTTGACGTTCACATAGGGCGCCAGATCGCTCTTGTTGATGATGAGGAAATCCGAGCGGGTGATGGCCGGACCGCCCTTGCGCGGGATCTCCTCGCCCTGGCAGACCGAGATGACATAAAGCGTCAGATCGGCAAGGTCGGGCGAGAAGGTGGCGGCGAGGTTGTCGCCGCCGGATTCGATGAAGATGATGTCGAGGTCCGGGAACTTCTTGTTCAACTCGGCGATGGCGCGCAGATTGATCGAGGCGTCCTCGCGAATGGCGGTGTGCGGGCAGCCGCCGGTCTCGACGCCGACGATGCGCTCCTCGGGCAATGCTTGTAGCCGCGCGAGCATCATCGCGTCTTCCTTGGTGTAGATGTCGTTGGTGACGACGGCGATCGAAAAGTCGTCGCGCAGCGCCTTGCAGAGCTTTTCGGTGAGCGTCGTCTTGCCGGAGCCGACCGGCCCGCCGATGCCGATGCGAAGAGGACCGTTTTTCGACGTCATGCGGGAAACTCCGTGATGGCAAGGATTGCGAAGCCTGCCCCGATCAAGAGGCAAAGCGGCGAATAAAGGCTTTGGTCAAGCCGCGCGAAAGGCTGTTCGGGCGCAAGCCAGCGCCACCAGGGCATGAAGCCGGCAATGCCGCGACCGAGGAAAACGAGGCCGATCATCAACGCGGTGGCCGCCAGGCCTTCCCGTGGAAAGGGCGTGGCGAACACACCAGCGAGCGCCAGCGGCCAGAGCGTCGCGAGCGCCAGGCAGGCGGCGACCGCGAGGCTTGCGAAGGTCGAGGGCATCTCGTCGACGCCACGGAAGCCGACGACGGCGCGCGCGCAGGAGGCCTGGTCCGTGCCCGGCCAGATGCCGCCTATGCCCCAATAGACATGCAGCGTGGTGATCAGGAGCAGGACGAAGGAGAGGATGACGGCAAGCACGATCATGAGCGGAACAGCCTGGAATATTGCGTCTCATGCTGCATCGCCATGATGTCGGACATGAAGGCCGCGCCGCCCAGATCGTCAAGCGTCGAGGCAGCCGCGCGGGCAGCCGTGTCTATGGCCGAGGTTTCAAAGCCGGCTAACAACGTGACGGCGTCGACCTGACCGACGACACCCAGCCTGATTGCAGCCTGCACGAGATTGGAGAAAAAAGCTTGCAGGAAGGCAGACAGCGCCTGCGCAAGGTCGATGCCGCCGCTGCCGGCAACAGCGCCGACCGCAACGCAATAGGGGCAGTCGGCCGGCAGACGTCCCAACACCGGAGGCGACCAGGCGGCCACCGCCTGGAGAAAGGCCGCGCCCTGCAGCATGGTTTCCATGTGCCGTTCCTGCGACCCGGCAAGCGCTTCGGCCAGCGCGGCTACCTCACTCAGATCGCCACCGTCGCGCGCACGGCGCCAGCTTTCGGCGAACAGCACGGCGTCGTTCCAGCCGGAGCCCAACTCGACCAGCGTCTCCAGCCAGCCAGCGAGATCTTTCCGATCGGCGATCAGCCCATCATGCACGGCGCGCTCGAGCCCGTGGCTGTAAGAGAAGCCGCCGACCGGAAAGGACGGCGACAGCCAGGCCATCAGCCGCAGCAGCGCGATGCTGGAAAGCTCCTCAGTCATGATGATGGTGGTGGCCGTGGTCGTGGTCGTGGTCGTGATGATCATGGTGCTGGTGGTCATGATCGTGATGGTCATGCGAATGGCCGTGGTCGTGCCCATGCCCGGAATAGGCGCCGCGCACCGGGCTGAACGGCTGCGAAACCTCATGCACTGTCGCGCCGAGGCCTTCCAGCATCGCCTTGATGACGTGATCGCGCAGGATGAGGATGCGCTCCGCCTCGATCGCCGCCGCGAGGTGACGGTTGCCGATGTGCCAGGCAAGCTCGGCGAGATGAACCGCGTCGCGGGCGCGGATGTCGTAGACCTCTTCGGGCGCTGCGACGATCTCGAGCTGGCGGCCGTCCTCCAGCTCCAGCCGGTCGCCATTGTTCAGCGCCACCGGCTCGGGCAGGTCGACCAGCACCTTCTCGCCGGCAGCGGTCTCGATGGCGCGGCGGCGCAGATGCCGCTCGTCATGCGGCAGCACGGCCTTGTCATAGGGCGGCGCTGAGCCAGCCTCGCCGGCTGGCAACACCGAGACGGCGCGCGGGAATTTGGTGAAATCGGTGGTGATGTTGAGCTTCATTTTATGGCTCCGCCATTAGCTTGGGCACGGGCACGAGCGGGTCGCGACAGCACACGGTCGAAATAGGCATTCACCCGTTCGGAGTCGATCGGGAAGCGGCCGGCGCGGGCCCAGCCGCCCATGTCGCCGAGCAGGACATCGACGGCGGAAAACCGTTCGCCCAATGCAAAGGATCTGCCGCCAAGCCGCCGTTCCAGCGCCTTTATTTCCGATGCGAAATCATAGGCCGCGGCCGGCCCGACATCGACGCGCACGTCCCTTGGCAGCAGGAAGCGATGGCGCAGCTTGTTCCATAGCGGCGCTTCCAATTCGCTCTGGGCGAAATGCATCCAGGAATCCATCTCGGCGCGGCCGGCGAGGCCCGGATTGGCGCCCATGCCCTGATCCGCATGCTTGTCGGCCAGGTAGACGCAGATCGCCGCCGAATCCGTGATTTTGAGGTTATCGTCGATCAGGATCGGCACCTTGCCGGAAGGGTTGAGCGCATAGGCCTCCGGCGAGCGCAATTTGACCTCGACGAACTCGTAGGGCTGCCCGAGCTCCTCGAGCATCCAGAGCACCCGGCTGACACGGGAGCCGCGCGATCCGACGGCCTTGTACATGGTTGAACTCTTGCCTTTCCCCAAATCCTAGACCAACGCAGGCGTCGGCCCAACGCCACTTACACGATGGTGTCGAAGAGCCGCAGGATGAATGAGACCTGATAGATCAGCGCGGCCGCGACGAAGGCGATGTGGAAGCGGCGGTCGCGCACCAGGATCGCGATCAGGCAGAGCGCCACGAAGACCGGCGTGCGGATCAGATATTCGTTGCCGAAGCGGGCAAAATGCTCCGGACCTTTGAGCAGCGTGTCGACCACGTCGAGCAGATAGGTCGCCGCCAGCAGGCCAAAGAACCAGGCGCGGCGCGAGTAGAAATAATCCTCGTAGGAGGTGTAGTCGAGCATCAAATCCGGGAACAGCAGCGCGCACAGCAGGAACAGCGTGATGGCGTAGAAGATGATGAAAAGATATTTGCCGAAGGTCCAGTTCTCGATGGCGTAGAGGCCGAACTCCCACCACCAGAAATGCACCAGCATCAACAGCACCGAGCCTACCCAGGCGAGATGCACCGCGTAGAGTCGGTACTGACCGGGGTGCTGGACGATGCGGGCCGTTCCCGAAAGCAACCGCGTGACGCCGAGGCCGATCACTATGCCCATGACGATGCGGATATGCGGGAAGATGTCGTGGGGAGAGGCGATTTCGGTGGGCATGCCTGATCACAATGCGGCTGTTCGAATGAGGCCGCATATTGCGGTCTGCGGGCGCGAGCCGCAACCGGCCCTCCGTTAGATCACAGCAATGCAGGCAGGGAGGCAGTCCGAACCTCTCAGTCGCGAGCAAGCTGCTCCGGCAGCCACGGCTCCCCCGGGAGAAAATCTTGATCGAGTATATCCGCGATCTGATAGGGGCAGTCGGCCGGGAAACTCTTCTTCGGCAAGCCCGCCTCGTCGGCTGCTCTCAGCCGCGCAAACTCGTATTCGGCAGCTAGCTGCTTTCGAGGATGAGCCTTCAAGCTTGGGCTTTCATCAATCAAGCTTTTAATCTGATGCCGCTGCTCGCGGATCGTAAGCAACCAGCCAACTTTCCGCATTTCCACCTGAAAATGCCATTTGAGCAAGTGCAGAAGCAAGGTACCCAATCGCTTCGTAATTTCCCGTCTGTCGCTCCGCCCCAAACTCTCGATCTCCTCGGCAAGGTTCTCGCGATCGAGGTCGGAGAGACGACCTTCGCGCAACAGCGCGCCCTGTTCGGCGCACCACTGAGCATAATCGGCCTCATAGGGCGTCAATTGCTGTTTTCGAAAAATCTTGTCCATTTGGGTGATACTGCTCTCAAGGCGAGCAATTTCCAAGCCCAGCGAGAAAAGGCAGGGCCCGTTCGGCCCCCCCGCGCAATATCTTCACGGCCACATTTGACAAAGGCCATGCGCTTTCAACGAAGGCTCATTTTACAAATTGGGCTTGTACTTGATCGAGTTCATGAACTTCGGCAGACGCAATCGGTCTCAAAACAGGAAATACCGCTGCGCCATCGGCAGCACGGTCGCGGGCTCGCAAGTCAACAGCTCGCCGTCGGCCCGCACTTCGTAGGTTTCCGGGTCGACCTCGACATGCGGCGTGGCGTCGTTGAGCACCATGGAATGCTTACCGATGCCGCCGCGCGTGTTCTCGACCGCGATCATCGCCTTGTCGACGCCCAGCCTGCCCTGCAGGCCGGCGTCGAGCGCCGCCTTCGAAACGAAAGTCACCGAGGAGTTGGTCAGCGCCTTGCCATAGGCGCCGAACATCGGCCGGTAATGCATCGGCTGCGGCGTCGGGATCGAGGCGTTCGGGTCGCCCATCGGAGCGGCCGCGATCGAGCCGCCGACCAGCACCATCTCCGGCTTGACGCCGAAGAAGGCCGGATTCCACAGCACCAGATCAGCCCGCTTGCCGACGGTGATCGAGCCGATCTCCTTCGACAGGCCGTGCGCGATGGCCGGGTTGATGGTGTATTTGGCGATGTAGCGGCGGACGCGGAAATTGTCGTTGCCGCCGGTTTCCTGCGGCAGCGCGCCGCGCTGGCGCTTCATCTTGTCGGCGGTCTGCCAGCAGCGGATCGCCACCTCGCCGACACGGCCCATGGCCTGGCTGTCGGAGGAGATGATCGAGAAGGCGCCGATGTCGTGCAGAATGTCCTCGGCGGCGATCGTCTCCTTGCGGATGCGGCTCTCGGCGAAGGCGATGTCCTCGGAGATCGAGGGCGACAGATGGTGGCAGACCATCAGCATATCGAGATGCTCGGCCAGCGTGTTGACCGTGTAGGGCCTGGTCGGATTGGTCGAGGACGGGATGACGTTGGGCAGGCCGCAGACCTTGATGATGTCAGGCGCGTGGCCGCCGCCGGCGCCCTCGGTGTGGAAGGCATGGATGGTGCGGCCCTTGATGGCCGCCACGGTGTTTTCGACGAAGCCCGATTCGTTCAGCGTGTCGGTATGGATCATCACCTGCACGTCATAGTCGTCGGCGACCGACAGGCAGCAGTCGATGGCGGCGGGTGTCGTGCCCCAGTCCTCGTGCAGCTTCAGCGAGCAGGCGCCGGCCAGCACCATCTCTTCAAGCGCCGCCGGCTTTGAGGCATTGCCCTTGCCCGACAGGCCGATATTCATCGGGAAGGCGTCGAAGGACTGGATCATGCGCGCCATGTGCCACGGTCCCGGCGTGCAGGTGGTGGCCAGCGTGCCGTGCGCCGGGCCGGTGCCGCCGCCAAGCATGGTGGTGACGCCGCTCATCAGCGCTTCCTCGATCTGCTGCGGGCAGATGAAGTGGATATGCGCGTCGAAGCCGCCGGCCGTCAGGATCCTGCCCTCGCCGGCGATGATTTCCGTGCCCGGCCCGATGATGATGGTGACGCCGGCTTGCGTGTCCGGATTGCCGGCCTTGCCGATCGCGGCGATGCGGCCGTCCTTGAGGCCGATATCGGCCTTGACGATGCCGATGAGCGCGTCGACGACCAGCGCATTGGTGATAACGGTATCGACCGCGCCGCCGGCCCGCGTCACCTGGCTTTGGCCCATGCCGTCGCGGATGACCTTGCCGCCGCCGAATTTCACTTCCTCGCCGTAAACGGTGAGGTCTTTCTCGACCTCGATGAACAGTTCGGTATCGGCGAGCCTCACCTTGTCACCGATGGTCGGCCCATACATCTGCGCATAGGCGGCGCGGGTTATCCTGGCCATCAGCGATTGCTCCCGAAATTCAGGTTGCCAAAAGTAAGGTTGTTTGGGCGCGGACTGCACATTGTCGCCATCCAATGGTCACGCAATGACCCGCTCGGCGACACCTTGCGCTCCCATTTGGCGGTTGAGGTGGCCCGGTCAGCCCAAAACGACCGTTTGCCAAATCGATGGAAGGAATATCCATGCTCAAAGCGATTGTTCTCGCCGCAACCGCCGCCACGTTGATGGCGGGCGCCGCGAAAGCCCAGCAGCAGCCGACGCCGCAGCCCAGCCCCGCGCCGACCGCGCCCGCCGCGCCCGCCGCGCCGAAGGCTCAGCCCGCGGCGCCGTCGATCCAGAGCGTCAACGTGGTCGACATCACCGAATTGCCCAAGGACACGCAGACGCAGGTCAATCAGATCGTGGCGCAACGCGGCGACGCCGGCCTGCAGACATTGCGCAAATCGATCGACGCGACGCCGAAGGTGAAATCCGCTCTCGAAGCCAAGGGGGTGAGTTCGGCGCAAGTGATCGCCGCCAGCTTGCAGCCCAATGGCGCGCTGACGCTGATCACCAAGAAGGCAAGCTGATTGCACGACCAGGCGGGCCGCTTCGCGGTCCGCCGGCGAGCTTTTGAAGGGAACCACCGGCCAGGCAGGACCGTTTCGCTGTTTTCGCCCCGCCACGAGTTCAGTCAGGAGCGAGCGATGGCGAACGCCCCGCGCCTTGCGAAATGGAGTTCCGTGATTGCCGCCACGCTTTTGGCGGCCGCTTTCGTGGCCGCGCCCCATGTTGCACTCGCGGCGCAGCCACTGGACAGCGACAGGCCTGCCGCGGCAATCGTCGATTCCAACATCCGCCAGGAGGAAGCGCTCTCCAGGACGGAAGCCGGAAAGGTCATCACGGCCATCGACCGCACCCGCGACAACATCGGCGCGGTGCGCAAGACCACCAAGCTCGACACGGTCGACATCGTCTTCCTGACCGACGCGGCGCGCAGCGAAGGCGGGCCGCCGCCCGTCATCGAGAACAAGGTGAAGCAGCATAAGGACGATGTCGCCGAACTTCGCCAGGAGATCGAGGCGAACGCCCTGCTCTTCAACGCGATCGATTCGCGCCGTGTTCTGGCCGAGGACGTGCTTGCGGTGGAGTTCGACAATCCCGGCAGGATTGTCATCTACGCCGCAGCCAAGCCTCCGAAGTGATATCAGCGCGGCGGCGGACCTCACAACTTGCCCATCACCTTCTGCTGGAAACCATAGACTTCGCGCTTGCCGCCCAGCGGCACGAGCGTGACATCGCGCTCCTGTCCCGGTTCGAAGCGCATGGCGGTGCCGGCGGCGATGTCGAGCCGCATGCCGCGCGCGCGTTCGCGGTCGAATTTCAGGCCCTCATTGGTCTCGAAGAAATGATAATGGCTGCCGACCTGGATCGGCCGGTCGCCGCTGTTGGCGACCTTGAGCGTCACCATGGGCAGGCCTTTGTTCAGCTCGATGTCGCCTTTGGCCGCGATGACTTCGCCGGGGATCATCGCGCGCTCACAGCACGCCGAAGGCAAGGCCGAGGCCGATCGCCGCGCAAGCGGCGCCGGCGGCGCGCGTCAGGCGGCGGAAACGCGAGCCTAGCCCGAGACCGGCCGCAATGCCGACGCCGTGGAGCAGCGCCGTGGCGGCGGCAAAGCCCGCCATATATTCGAGGCCACTGGCGTTTTCCGGCACTTCCGTGCCATGCGCGTGCCCGTGGAACAGCGCGAACAGGCCGATGACGGCGACCCCGGCCGAGACCGGCAGGTCGATCGCCAGCGCCACCAGCAGACCGAGCGCCACGACGGAAGCGAGGATACCCGGCTCGACGAAAGGCACCGGCACATGCAGCATGCCGAGCACGCCGCCGACCAGCATCACGCCGACAAAGGCGAGCGGCCAGGCCCAGATAGCCTTGCCGCCCTTCAGCGCCGCCCACAGGCCGACCGCGATCATCACGGTCATATGGTCGAGGCCGGACAGAGGGTGCGCGAAGCCGGCGGTAAAGGACGAGGTCGCGCCGACGCCGACATGGGCATAGGCCGGCATGGCGGCTGCCAGGAAAAGGATCGCGGCAAGCGTGGTACGTTTCGTCGAAGCGGGAATCATTTTTCTGCCTTTCCAATTGACCTGGTCAAGCGGCCTTGCGCGGACCGCAGCCTTCGGCCTTGAGCACGCGTTTGGTCGATGGCGGATATTTCGTCAGCTTGACCGCCGGCCGGATCGGCCGCGGCGAGAAATTGCCGCCGCAATTGGGGCAGACGCCACCCAGCACATTATCCACGCAGTCGGCGCAGAAGGTGCATTCGAAGGTGCAGATCAGCGCATCGGTCGCGTCCGGCGGCAGATCCTTGTCGCAGCATTCGCAATTCGGCCTGAGCTCCAGCATCGGTCTCACCTTATGGGTTCGTGCACGGTCACCAGCTTGGTGCCGTCGGGAAACGTCGCCTCGACCTGGACGTCGTGGATCATCTCGGCGATGCCGTCCATGACCTGGGCGCGGGTGACGACATGGGCGCCCGCCTCCATCAATTCCGCGACCGGGCGGCCGTCGCGCGCGCCTTCGACGACGAAGTCGGTGATCAGGGCAATGGCTTCGGGATGGTTCAGCTTGACGCCTCGCTCCAGCCGCTTGCGCGCCACCATCGCCGCCATGGCGATGAGCAGCTTGTCTTTTTCACGCGGCGTCAGGTTCATGCAATGTCCCGGCAATCGAAATCAGAGTGACCACAATTTGGGCAGGCCCGCCCGCCCATTGAGCAGTTCGACCAGCGGAACCAGCCGCTTGCGGAGCTGGTAGCCGTCGCCGGCACAAAGCCTCGCAAGAAGCTTGCCAGATCGGCCGACGCGCCAGAAACTGGCGCCGCCCCCCATAAAGGGATCGCCGATGATAGCACGGGCCGGTTCCAGCAGGCTTTCGGCCTGCGGCGAAACGAGCAGCAGTGTGGCGACGGCAAGCGCGCCGCCGGCCGCCGCCGGCCGCCGCAACGTTGCCGCGATATCCGGACCAACGCGAAAATCCTCCGCATGGATCAGCGCGCCGCCCTGGCGGACCCGCCAGCGGTCATGGAAACTGCCGTTGGTTGCGCGCTCGCCCATCGCCAGCCGGCCGAACAGCGTGGCTTCGAGCACCAATGCCTCGGCATCGTCGCCAAGCTCGACATCCAGCGTGCGGGCGAAGGCGGCGCGGTCGAAAACGATGGTTTCCTGCGGCAGCCAGGCCACGCGGCCGCCCGGATCGACCCGCAGGCGGACGCTTGTCTCGGCCCTGTCGGCGGCGGCGCGATAGACCTTCTCGCAGGCCTGGGTGGTGATGGCGGCGAAGGCGTCGGCGCCGACCTCGATCGTCCAGCCGAGGCGGTCGCCGCCGGTCAGGCCGCCGGCGGTGTTGATCAGCACCGCCTCGAGCGGATCGCCTTGCACCGCCGGCAGGCGGATCTTGGCCGATCCGTCCTGGTAAAGCCGCTGCAGACGCGTCAGGCCGCCGCTTTTGCCGCAGAAAAGCCTGCCTAGGCCGGCAACACGTTGCGCGGCAGGCAAGGAAGGGGCCGCCAGGGGCGAGGCAGGTTGGGATGTCAAGGCGTCGTCGATCATGTCCACGATCCCAGGTTAAGCACTCCGGCGGCTTTGTCGATATCGCTTGTTGCTTGACATCGTTTCGGTTTCTATAGAGGGAAGCCACCTTGGAGCGGTCGCGCGGTGCCTGGCGAGGTAAGGCGACGGCGTTTGTTGGGTCCGGGGATCAAAAAGGGGCGCTGATCAGTTGGCGTCGGGCAACGACAGGGAAGGAACCGAATGGCTGACCAACTGACGACCGAGATCATCGAAAAGATCAAGGCCCATGCCGATACCGGCGGCGAGGAAATCACCGCCAGCACCGATCTCGGCACGCTCGGCATCCATTCGCTGGAGCTGACCGAGATCATCTTCGATCTCGAGGAAAAATACGGCATCGAGATCGAGATGAATACGGTCGACGCCTGGAGCAATCTGAAGAACGTCGGCGACATGGTCGAGGCGGTTCGCGAACTGATCGCGAAAAAAGCCTGACTTCATGCAAAAACGCGTCGTCATCACCGGCATTGGCGGGATTTGCGGGCTTGGCAACGATGCGCCGGCGATGTGGGAGGCCATGCGCGCCGGCCGCTCGGCCATCGGCCCTATCGACAACCCGTCGCTGCATGATCTCAAGGTCAAGACCGGCTGCGAGATCAAGGAATTGCCGGACCATGGCATCGACCGCAAGCAGGTCGTGTCGATGGACCGCTTCAGCCTGCTGGCGGTGATCGCCGCGCGCGAGGCCATGAGGCAGTCCGGATTGACGGCGCATGCCGACAACACCTACCGGATGGGGGCAATCGTCGGCATCGGCGTCGCTGGCTTCGAGACCATCGAAGAGAATTACCGCGCCATTTTGCTCGAGGGGCGCAACCGCGCCGCGATCTTCACCGTGCCGAAAGTGATGCCGGGCGCGGCCGCCGGCCAGGTCAGCATGAATCTCGGGCTGCGCGGCCCTGTCTTCGGCGCCACTTCGGCCTGCTCGTCCGCCAACCACGCGATTTCCTCGGCCGTCGACCAGATCAGGCTCGGCCGCGCCGACGTAATGGTCGCCGGCGGCACCGAAGCGCCGCTGGTGTGGGGCGTGCTGAAGGGCTGGGAGGCGCTCAGGGTGCTTTCGCCCGACACGTGCCGGCCGTTCTCGGCCGATCGAGCAGGCCTGGTGCTCGGCGAAGGCGCCGGCATGGCGGTGCTCGAAAGCTACGATCACGCGATGGCGCGCGGCGCCACCATTTTGGCCGAGATCGCCGGCGTCGGGCTTTCGGCCGACGCCTCCGACATCGTCGCGCCGACCGTGGAAGGGCCGGAAGCGGCCATGCGTTTCTGCCTGGCGGATGCCGGGCTCGATCCGGAAGATGTCGACTACCTCAACGCGCACGGGACAGGCACCAAGGCGAACGACCAGATCGAAACCGCGGCGATCAAGCGCGTCTTCGGCGAGCATGCGCGTTCGCTTTCGGTATCGTCGACCAAGTCGATGCATGCGCATTGCCTCGGCGCTTCCGGCGGGCTGGAGATGATCGCCTGCGTGATGGCGATTCGCGACGGCATCGTGCCGCCGACCGCCAATTACCGCGAGCCGGACCCGGAATGCGACCTCGACGTGACGCCGAACACGGCGCGCGAGCGCAAGGTGCGCGCCGCGCTCAGCAACAGTTTCGCCTTCGGCGGGACCAATGCGGTGCTGGCCTTCAAGGCGGTCTGATCTAGCGATTCCGTTGACTGTGCACGGCAAGCCGCTCGCCGGTGTATTGATCCGGCCGGCCAGGGTCCTAATTCTTTCTTCACCCGCCATGAGCGCCGCCCCGGCGCCAATCCGCATCCGGAGTTTCCGATGACCGACCTGTCCGCCTTTCCGATCGCCAAGCGCTGGCCGGCCGAGCACCCCGATCGCTTGCAGCTTTATTCCGCCACGACGCCCAATGGCGTGAAGGCGTCGATCGCGCTGGAGGAGATCGGCCTGCCCTACGAACCGCACTACGTCGACATCGGCAAGAACGAGAGCTGGACGCCGGAATTCCTGTCGCTCAATCCGAACGGCAAGATACCGGCGATCATCGATCCGGACGGTCCGGGCGGCAAGCCGATCGGGCTGTTCGAGTCCGGCGCTATCCTGCTCTATCTGGCCGACAAGACCGGCAAGCTCATTCCCGCCGATCCGGCGCGGCGCTACGAGACGATCCAATGGGTGTTCTTCCAGATGGCGGCGATCGGCCCGATCTTCGGGCAGGTCGGCTTCTTCCACAAATTCGCCGGGCGCGAGATCGCCGACAAGCGGCCGCTGGAGCGTTACCGCGACGAGTCGCGGCGGCTGATCGGCGTGCTCGAAACGCGGCTGAAGGGCCGCAAGTGGATAATGGACGACGACTACACCATTGCGGACGTGTCGATGCTGGGCTGGGTGCGCAACCTGATCGGTTTCTACGAGGCGCGGGACCTGGTCGGCTTCGATGATTTCCCGACCGTCGCCGAATGGCTGGAGCGCGGCCTGGCACGGCCGGCGGTGAAGCGGGGCCTTACCATCCCGGCGAAAGGCTAAGAGCTATTTCGCCTTGGCCTTCGCGCCGCCGCGGCCGAACACGGAAGCCGCGAACCTCGCGGTGGCGACAACCGCTCCTGTCGCGACGCTGGCCACAGTGCGGATTGGCCCCGATTTGCCAGCCGGCGACTTGGCATGTTTCGCGCTCTTGGCCGCGACCTTGTGGGCCGCGCCAGGCGTCACTTTCTTTGGCGCCGCCTTGCCGAAAGCCGGCTTGGCGTCTTTCGACCGCTCAGCGATTGTGGGGTCGGCGCCGGCCTTGGCCTGCGTCGCCCTGGATTGGTTGGCCCTGCTTTTCTTGGGCGCGGGTTTTCTGCTGTTGGTTGCCATCTGACGGCTCCTGTCATTTTCTTTTCATTTTCTTTTTTGCAATTCCGGAGGCAAAGCGATGCGCCTTCCTGGAATTGTTCCGGCGCCGGACAATTCGGGATAGGGTCATAACGGCGTGAAAACCTTAAAGTTCCCGTCGAAAAATATTGAAAATTGAGCAGGTTAACCAATCACCAGGGTCATTGATCAATGACCAGTCATTAACCAATGACCATGTCGGCCGGCCGGCGCCGCGCCAGCACCCGCTCGATGTTGGGCATGTCGTTGGAGGCGATCCAGGCACGGGCGTCCTCGTCGGACTTGCCGTGCTCCCGCCAGCGCTCCATCAGGCGGCGCTCGAGCTCGTTGCGCGGCACGTCGACGAAGATGGTGAAGTCGAACAAAGGCGCCAGCCGCGACCACGGCTCCTCGTCGAGCAGCAGGTAATTGCCCTCGACCAGGATGAACTTGGTGTCGGCGCCGACGATTTCGGCCGCCGCGCGCGACAGTTCGATGCTGCGGTCGAACACCGGGATGGCGATGTCGGGTTCGCCGGAGCGGATGCGCTTCAAGAGCGTCTCGAAGCCGGCGAAATCGAAGGTTTCCGGCGCGCCCTTGCGGGGGCGCAGGCCGCGACGGTCGAGAATGATGTCGTCATAATGGAAGCCGTCCATCGGCACGACTTCCGAGCTGCCTTCCGGGAGCAGCTCATGCAGCGAAGCGGACAATGTCGACTTGCCGGAGCCGGGCGGACCAGCGATGGCGACGACGAAGCGCTTGGCCTTGCCGGCGCGCTTGAAGATGGCGGCTGTGATATGGGCGATCTCGGACATCGGCGGCTTTCCGGCTGCGGTTCGGCCGGCATCTTGGCGGGTGTGGATGGAAATTTCAAACCTCGTTCCGAAGTTTCGGCGGCCTGCACGCCTTCGAGATTAGCCGAGGCGTCCACCCCATCGTCATCCACGGGCGGAGCAAGGAGCGTTGCGACGCGGCGCAGCCCCGCGGATCCATTCCGTGCCCTTGAGGGTTGCAACGGCGCAGAATTCTGCTCGGCTCACGCCTTTCTATCGAGGTAACGGCAAGGATTCCAGGGCCCCGCGACAGAGCTTTGCTCCTCGTTCCGCCCTGGAATGACGAATTTCTAGACGCGCTGTCCCCGGACCTCTCACGTAGGAACCGAGCGGCCGATACGCAGGAACCCGCCGTCGAACGGCAGCTCCCGCGCCGCGCCGCCGGCGGTGACGACGCGCAAGCGGTCAGGCGCCGATTCCAGGCCGCCCGGCGGCTCCACACCCGCGAACGGAACCGCGCCGATGACATGGCGGAAGGAGATCGACCGTCCCTCGGCGAGCATGAAGGCCGTTGCCACGCCTTCATGCTTCAACCAGTTGTCCCCGAGCGAGGCGGCGTGGCCGACGGCCGTGCGGCCGTCCTCGACGCCGAGCACGCCGACGTGACGGCCGCTCCAGGGCGCGTAGTCGCGGCCGCCATTGCTGAACCACAGCATGGTCACCGGCAGTTCGGCCGGGTTCTTCAGCACCAGAACCAGGTCCTGCTCGGCGTGGCGGGCGATCGCCGTCCAGCCCGGGCCGCCGTGATCCGTCTCGACCAGGGTTATGAAATCCTCGCGCCTGTCTTCCATGCGATAGTCGGTGAGGTCGGTTGTGCCGCCGGCGGCCAGCGGGAACTGCGTGAGGTCGCTGGCGCGGGCTGGATAGGCCAGCCGAAAACGCCCGCACGCCGGATCGGGCTCCGGCGGCGTCGGGGGCGTGACGGCCATGCGCTTCGGCGAGAAGGCCAACCGGCCGCCGCCCTTCATCACCGTCATCGGATGGTGGGCGACGGAGATCGCGCCGGAGCCGCCGGAAAAGATGTGCTCCTGGTAGAGGAAGGGATGGCCGTCTCGCAGCGTGAAGACCTTGTCGATGGTGGCGCCCATCACCTTGCGGCGCAGCCGGAAGACGGCGCGCCAGCCGCCGGCGATGGCGCCGTTCTCGACGACGTCCCACTGACTGTTGGCCGGCCAGCCATGCAGGGGTGCCACCTCGACATCGCTGGTGGAAAATGGCGCGCAGAGGAAATCGCCGGACAGGCGGACAGTGCCTTCGGGCAGGGTTTCCGGCAGGCTCTCGCGCGGCGAACCGACCCAGGGCGCGCGATGCAGGGGTTTCAGAACGCGGCCGTCGGCTTCGATGTCCATGGCGGCGATATGGCCGACCGCGAGATCGAGCGAGACCGAGATGCCTTTTGCGCCGATGGTGAGCGTGTCCATGAATGTCTCCCGCGAATCTTTGCGCAAGAAAAGCCTGTTCGATGGAACGCGCGCAAGCGGAGCGACCAGCATTTTGCATCACCGCGTTTGCGCCCTGTGAAATCCCCTCTCTTGGATTTTCTACGACTTAGCTCCGCTAAGATCGTGAAAATCCGGCCTTATGTAGCAAACGCACCAAACCGCGACGACGGGAGGGGGACCGTGACTTAAGGCGGCGCGCCGTGTGGGCGCGAGCGGCGCTGACCGCGATGCTAGTTGGATTCGTTCCCCTCTTGGGTGAGGCAAAAGTTCTCCCCATCAACGACGCCATCTTCGTCAACGTCGAGCTTGAACCGGTATTCTGTCGTTCGGTTTGGCTCTTTGGCGAAGGTGTCACGGTAGGTGAGCTTGCCGAACACGTACAGATCGGTTTTCATTTTCCGGGCCTCATCCAGTTCAAGCTCCGGCTTCCGTCTTTCCCACTCGACCATGCTTATCAAGATGGTCGATGTCATATCCTGTGTGGGCGCGAGGTTCATCTTGCCGGCGAGGGTTCGGAAATTCCGTACATGCTGGCGCGGGAGGCGGTCGGATTCCCGTTCGTGAAATTCATAGTCACAGATGTTCTTCAGTTCATAGGCTGGCGTTTGGCCGAAGTTTTTGAATTTGATGCGGATATTGGGTAATCGACTGCACAGCCACGTAAGCCCGCAATTGGGCTTCATTGGAGCGCGTGGCGATCTCGTTAGCCGTGCTGGCTTGCTCGACGGCGTCGGTGCTGGCCCTCAAAGTGCGCTTAACCAGCCACACGGCCCAAATGCTGACACCTACGCCGACGAGAGCGGAGAACGCTGCGATCCACTGTGCGTACGTATCCGTAGGCGAAGTGTAGGTTTCCCAGAGGCTGGGCCTTGCGACTGGATTGTCTTCCCCTGTCTCGCGGTTCTTGGCGTGCTGGTATCGGTCTTGCTGATAGGCTGGATCACGAAACCCGGGGAAGGTCCAAACAAGAAATAATAGGGCAATCCCGACGCCAACAATTACGCCAAGTGCAGCGTCTGCGAACCGATTGCGCTGAGACATTGAAGTAGAAACGCCGCCGTGAATTTGCCCCTAGAGAGCTTATTCCGCACGTTCACTTCCTTCTCGTCAACGCCCATCGCATTTAGCCGCTCTACGAGCTGGGCATAAGTGACGCCCTTCCGCTTCAATTCGGCTTTCAGGAGGTTAGCCGCAAGGGCCTCATAATCGGTCTTTTCCGCCATACGTATCGCCTTCATATAAAAAGGTATCTATTTCGATACGTATTCCCTTGTATGGGATACGTCTACGTACTATATCCGTTACTTACGTAATGGAAATAGTGCGGTCATGGCGCGGCATTCCTTCTTTCCGCCGAAAGCCGCTCGCTCTCCCTGAAGGACATCTACAAGGGCGGCGAGGAAAAGCTTATGACACGTTCAAACGCCTTCGCTGGGCTTCGTCGCAAGGTGAGCCGGTTTGCCCGAAATGCGGGTCCCTGGATCACTACGGTGCTTTTGCTACATAAGGCCGTGAAAACCCTTTCTCCCCCACAAAGGGGGATGGCGCAGCACCATGGCGATGATCAAAGCCGCGACGGCCGCCGCCAGCGTGATATAGGCGGCAAAGGGTCTGAGCGGGTTGAGCACGTCGCCGACCAGGCCGCTGACGAAGGCAAAGCTCGCCGCCCATTGCCGGTGCGGCTGAGCGATACCCTGGGCAACGAGGTCGCACCCGCGGCGATTTCCGACATGCCGATCCCCTAAACCAAGCCGCGCGCATCGTAGCGGCAAGGGGCGGGGATGGCAAAGCGGGGACGCGCCGGTGTGTCTGAAAGGCTGCAAAACCTGGGCAAATGTTTTGCTGTGCGCGTTAACCAGTTGGACGCGGCGGATGGGTTACGCTAGCTTCGCCGCGTCTTAGCAACAGCTTTAGAACAAGTCTTGCCCCGTCCCTTCCCCTTCCTCCAGAAACTCATCGCCGTATTGGCATTGCTCGCGCCGGTTGCCGGCTGCACCACCACGCCGCCGGAAAGCGTGCTGGCCGTGCCGGCGCAACCGCAGAAATATGCGGCGATCGTGGTCGACGCTTCGTCCGGCAAGACCCTGTTCGAGGTCAATTCGAGGTCGCAGCGCTATCCCGCGTCGCTGACCAAAATGATGACGCTCTACATGCTGTTCGAGGCGCTGGAGTCCGGCCGCGTCACCAAGCAAACGCGGATCCCGGTTTCCGATCACGCCGCCTCGCAGCCGCCGACGAAACTGCGTTTCCGGCGTGGCGAGACGATCGACGTCGATTCCGCCATCCGCGCCATGGTGGTGAAGTCTGCCAACGACGTGGCGGTGGCCGTGGGCGAATATCTGGGCGGCGGCTCAGAGGACCAGTTCGCCGCCATGATGACCGCCAAGGCGCGCTCGCTCGGCATGACCGGCACCAGTTTCCGCAATGCCTGCGGCCTGCCCGACGACGGCCAGGTGACCACGGCGCGCGACATGGCGGTGCTGGGCATGGCGCTGGAGCGCCGCTTCCCGCAGCATTTCCACTATTTCTCCGAAAGCGACTTCATGTTCCGCGGCCGGCTGGTGCGCGGCCACAACGACATGCTGGGACGGGTGCGCGGCGTCGACGGCATCAAGACCGGTTACATAAGAGCTTCCGGCTACAACATCGTCACCTCCTACAATGCCGACGGGCGGCATCTGATCGTGGTGGTGATGGGCGCCGATACCGCGCGCCAGCGCAACGATCATGTCGAGGCGCTGATCCAGCGCAGCCTGGGGCCGACGACTGCCGATGCAACCCAGCCCCGGCTGATGTATTCCGGGCAGCAACCGGCCTCGCCACTTCCCCAATTGCCGCCGCCGGACTCGGCTTTGCCAGGGCTGCCGCCGCCAGGTTCGGCGACGCCTGCGTCGACGCTGCCGGGTTCGCCGGCATCCGATCTGCCGTCGGCGGATCTGGCCTCGCCCAGTGCGCCGCTGCTGCCGACGCAATAGACAAGGCCAACAGGCGCGCCGCGAAGCAGGAGCGAAGCTCCGTTCGCGGAGACCCTGGAATCCATGCCGTGACCTATGAGCGATCCCACGGTGCAGACCTGATGCGAAAGGCAGCGCAGGCTGCTCTGCACCGTTGTATTCTTCGGCTGGCGTAACGGCATGGATTCCAGGGTCTGCGCGACGCTTCGCGTCGCTCCGCCCTGGAATGACGAACTGAAGGGGCGCGCCGCCCTGCCTTAATCCTACCGAACCACCAGCACGGGGATCTCCGTCAGCGACACCACTTCCGCCGTCTGGCTGCCCAGAACCAGGCGGCCGATGCCGCGGCGGCCGTGCGAAGCCATGACGATGAGGTCGCTGCCTTCACTGGCCGCAACCTCGAGGATCGCTTCGGCGGGCGTGCGGTTCTCGATATGGATGCCCTTGGAGGCCACGCCCTTCGCATCGGCCTCGGCCTTGCATTTGTCGAGCAGCTCGCTTGCATATTTGCGCGCGCTTTCCTCGTAGTTGACCAGTTCGTCGGCGGCGACGTAGCCGGCCATGGCACCGCCCCAGGCCAGCGCGGGGAACTGCTCGGAGACGGTGACGAAAGCCACGGTGGCGCCGAGGCCCTTGGCCAGCTCCAGCCCGTGTGCGACGCCCTTCTGGGCCAGTTCCGAACCGTCGGTGGCGATCAGGATTTTCTTGTACATGGTGGCTACCCCTCATTTGCGGGGCGATGCGCGCCCCAATTGGCGGGAGCCTGAACGATCAGGCCTGATTTGGATATAGTCAGCCTATCAGGCCAGCCACAGGGGCCAGTTTGATCTGGATCAAGGCCAGCCGGCGGAGACGATTGCTCCAGGGGAGATTGGATAATCGCGAACGGCGCTCTCCCTCTCATCTCGACTTCGCCGAGCCGAGACGGAGTGGGGGCGGCGCAGTCTTATGCCATTGCACGCATCGCTGGGCGCTCCGCAGGCCCACCCAATCACAAGAACTTGTTCGGTCACACGGGATTCACACTCAGCATGGATATGCTGCGCCGGCTTGGCGTATCGTAGCCGCAAAAGCCCGCGAACAGGAGCACCGACCATGGCAGGCGACCCGAAGGCGTCCGCGCAAGTCCAGGCCGACAACGAGAACGACATCGCCGGCGAATATCTCGAGGCGGAGACCGTGCCGGAGGATGCGCAAGCCGCCGCCGACGAGATCCTCGAAGCGCCGGAAGTGCCGGATTCCGAACCGCATGTGCCCGGCCGGATCAAGCCGAAGAAAAAACCCTCGGCGATCAGCGGCAGAAAGTTCCGCAAGCGCGACCTGGTGCGCGTCGATGATCTGAGGCCCAGCCTCGCCGACCGCATCCGCTCCGACCATCCAGACCTGCCGCGCGGCGCCCGCATCAGCCGCGAGGAGCTCGGCCGCTACCGGATGCGCTACATGGAGGAATTGCTGCAGCAGGAGCACGGCGAATTCTCCGAGCTCGACCGCCAAGTGGTGGAATCGATCGCCAGGCAAGACACGATCTCGGAAAACTCGGAAGAGGAGTTCGAGGAGCACCGCTCCTTCGCCGACCGCGTCTCCGACACCATGGCCGAGTTCGGCGGCAGCTGGTGGTTCCTCATCTCGTTCGGCGGCGTGCTGCTGATCTGGATCGGCATCAACCTGATCGCCGGCCTGGCGCACGCCTTCGACCCCTACCCGTTCATCCTGCTCAACCTGATGCTCTCCTGCATCGCCGCCATCCAGGCGCCGGTGATCATGATGAGCCAGAAGCGGCAGGAGGCCAAAGACCGGCTGCGCTCCTTCAACGACTACCGGGTGAACCTCAAGGCCGAGCTCGAAGTGCGGCACCTGCACGAAAAGCTCGACTACCTGATCTCGCGCCAATGGCAGCGGTTGGCCGAAATGCAGCAGATGCAGCTGGATGCGATGCATGAGCTGGCCGGCGCGAAGAAGCAGAAGCGGGCGACAAGGGCGGTGCGGAGGAAGACGGCGAAGGTGGGGGTGGAGGGATGAGGCCGAAGAGCTTGCGTTCCTCGCCCCCACAAAGTGGGGGTCCGAAGGACAAGCGAGACCCGCGGCTCGCCCCGGAACGGAGGCTCGACAAAACCGAGACGGAGAGGGGGGCGCCATCTCCGATGGCCTATCGGTCGGACAATCGACCCATTACAGGCCGCCGCACAATCGCCAATTGGCCGTTGAAGCTAGGTGCGGCTTCCGCTAAGAAGCCCGTGGCTGGCCGGCTTACCGGCTGGTTCGTTTTCCGGTTTCCGGGAAGCACCCGTAGCTCAGCTGGATAGAGCGCTGCCCTCCGAAGGCAGAGGTCGCAGGTTCGAATCCTGCCGGGTGCGCCACTTTTATACAGTGAAAACAGTCGGTTAGCAAGACCTTCTTTCTCTGCGAAGGGCCCGGGAAACACGTGGCGGAAGCACCACGGAAGCAGTCGGCAGGATGTTCGGGTTAGCTATAGCCCGGACGCTATTCAATCAGCCGCCGGCTTCCCTTCAAACAAACCAGCGATTTCGGCGATAGCTACGCGTCTGGCCGTGACGAGGCTTTTGCACAACGGCCAGTTTCAACATACCCACGTTAGGGAGCTTGGCACCGCACCAAGCCTCGGACAGCCTAGCGAGATTTATAAAGCGGATTCGTTCGGCCGAGCATCCTCGTCCGCAAGCGCCCTGACGAGCTTGCAAGCGTCCTGCCAATAACGCGCTGCATCAGCCCTTGCCGAGGCGCGGTCCGGCCGATAAGGAGGCAATTCGCCCGCAACGGCTTTGAGGTCACGTAGCACCGAAGCAATATGCGGCCACGGAAAGTCAGTCGGGTCACCGATATCTCGATCTGCGCCGACGATCATCTCCAACTTGGCTATGACACCAGCGAGCGACGAAGCCGTCACCTGGGGAATATTATCTTGAAGCTTTAGAGTTTCGGTCATCGCCAAGACCTCGGCCTCCCGCGCAATCGCATACGCCCTTGGATCACCGAGAATGTGATTCGCTCGGCTTTTCGTTCGCTGCAGGGAATCTCCGGTCAATCCCCGAATACCGGGATTGACCATTATTCGGCTCTCCAGCCGCTGCTGCGCGCGGCATAACACCAGAGAGACGTACCGAGCCATCTGCCAACCGTTCATCAGCTGGAGTGCGTCGTCGTGTAGCACTGCAGGTTGCGGTTGCTTGTCATGGCAGGTTGCGATGAGAACATTCGGCTTTGTCGTCGACACGGTATGGCCTCCTTCAAAAGGCGAATTTAACCAACAGCTAATACATATTATAGTTGATAAACCTAAAGTGTGTAAACCTCGATTGTCGACGCATGGACATGCGTCAGCTTGTTGGAAAAAACTTCGCTCGTATTCGGCGAGAGAAAGGCCTGACGCAGGAGGAGGTCGAAGCGCGCTCCGGATTCAGTCAGCAGTATCTAAGTAGCCTTGAGCGCGGTCGTCGAAATCCCACCGTGATTACTCTTTACGAACTTGCCCAAGCGTTAGGAGTAAGTCACTTGGAATTGGTCAAGCCAGACGGCTCCTAGTCCTGGCATAGTTACGAGCCGCTCGGGAGCGAGCGTTCAAAGGACCTGTAGCGGCCGAGCGGCAAGGCCGGGTTTGCAATGCCCGAAAAACCAGTCATTCAATTGTATGGCAATGCCAGGCGTGGCGGCAACGGATAGGACATACTGTCCCCAGAAGGCAGCGACGGCCCGGCTATCCGCAGGTTTACAACGTCGGCGCCGTTTGCCGCGCGCTTGAGGCCGCTGGCGTCGAGTTCATTCCGGAGAATAGTGGCGGCGATGGCGTCCGGCTCCGGAAGCCATAGCCAAATTACTCGGCAACAAGGGCCATGAAATCCGTTTCAGCAAGGAAGCGTATCGGCTGCCCTGTCGCTGCCAAACCCTCTGCCTTCAGGTGCTTCGAGCTTTTGGGATTGCCGTTGGTCCTGAGAAGATCCTGATCGCCGACCACTAGGACGGTGGTGGCTTTGGTAACGCCCGTATCGACGGCACCGCCTGCCATGTGAGCGAGATCAGCAGCTTCGCGGCGGGGTATAGACAAGCTCCCAGTGAACACAACCGTCTCACCGAGCAACGGACCGTCGCCGTCGCCGTCGCGCCTTTCTCCACCTTTCGGATGCCCGGAAAGGCTAAGCTTCACGCGAAACAGCCATTGGTCGAGGTCTTGGCCTGACTGATCTATGGCGCGAAGCAGAATCAATCCCGCAGTTCGTGCATCCTCCAGAGCGTCATGATGCCGAAATGGGATGCCGAAGCTGTTTGCAAGATTTCGGATCCCGTAGCCGCTCTGAGCGAACTGGGGCCACGCCCGCCTGGCAACCTTGGCTGTGTCGAGCCACCGACAAGACACTGCCGGCAGGCGATGATGGTCATGAGCCTGGGTGATAGCTACGCGGTCAAAATGGGTGTGGCAGACCACAACCTGGTCTCGCGCATATTCCGCAAGCCAAGGGGAAACTTGCGGGAACGTCTTTTCCCCGACAACTTGCGACTCGTCGATGCCGTGAATTGAGATGTTCATGCCATCGAACTCTTCCCCAGGATTGATGAGCACTACGTCCGACGCGACCTCCTTCCCGTGTTCAAAGACAACGATACCGATCTGGCAGATACTGCGCATCCGAGCATTTGCCGTTTCCACATCGATGGCAACAAATCGCATCTGACGCCTCCCCCTGTTCCAATACTCTCACAGGCTCGCCGGAGGTCAAGCAAGGACCGCCTTGACCAAGGCCGCGCTGCCGGGGGGGCAATGGCAAAGGTATAGTTCTATTCAACGCCGCCTCGGCTCCATCGATATCGTCCACTGAGATGCTCACGTCGGCGTAGCGCCACAAGCGGCCACTCACGCTCTCTAATCTGCGCGCCTCGATCATGGTTTCTGATCTAGTCGTTGATCCGGAGGCTTGGCTGCGGTTCCGATCTGCGACGACGACTCTTTCTGTAGTTCTGCACTGGCAGGACGCCTCACACGGGCGGTTTTCGTTGATTTGGAACCGCAAGACTCGCACTACACAGTCCTGAGTGCTAGTTACTCTCCGATGTTTTAGTGACGTTGCTTGGGGGATTTCCGTGGAACTGAAAAGCGTGCGTATCCAGAACTTCCGATCCGTCGAGGACTCTGGCGAGTTCACCGTCGAGCATCTCACCTGCCTCGTCGGTAAGAATGAGGCAGGCAAGACCGCCGTTCTTCAAGCGATAGCTGGCCTCAATCCCCATCCTGCAACGCCGTTCGCATATGAGCTGGAACGCGACTACCCGAAGCGTTATCTGGCTCGATACAAGGAGCGGCACGACGGCAAAGAAGCCGAAGTTATCCGCTCGGTCTGGGAGCTGAACCAGGAAGAGATCTATGAGTTGAAGGGAGAGTTTGGTCCCGAAGCGGTCACCGGCAAGTCGATAACAGTGTCTCGCTCTTACAACTCGACCGCTACGGCTTGGACGGTTCCGATCAACGAGGCCAGCGCCATCGCCTTCCTCATCTCGCAGCGTGGCTTTTCAGCCGCCGAGAAGAGCCAGGTCGGCAGTCCGACGACGATTAAGGAGCTCATCGCGAAGCTCACCGAGCTTGAGGCGAACACCAAGCACAAGGCATTGCTCGACCTGGTGAACGCTTACCCACACAAGTCGATCTTCCATAAGGCGCGAGCGATCCTCGAGCCACAATTTCCCCAGTTCATGTATTTCTCAAACTACGACCGCATGAATGCGGTGGTGCATCTGCCATCGCTCAACGACTGGGCGAACGACAAGACGCTCTTCAGCAATGAGCAGTACCGGGGCGATCGGCTCTTTTGGGAGTTCCTCGAATACTCCGGCGTGCCCCTCTCTGAGATCTTGGGCACGACGACCTTCGAAAGCTTCAACGCAAAACTGCAGGCTGCATCGAACGTCCTCACGGAGGAGATCCTCGAATACTGGACCCAGAACCAGGACATCGAGATACGTGTGAGCGTTGCCCAGGGCCTTCCAGGCGATCCACCGCCCTTCAACTCGGGCGCCGTCGGCCGCGCCCGTATCTACAACCTACTCCACAAGGCCGACACGTCGTTCTCGGAGCGGAGCGCCGGCTTTACGTGGTTCTTCTCATTCCTCATCAAGTTCGATCGTGTGAAAAAGGACGCCACGGGTAAGGTCTTCCTGCTGCTCGACGAGCCCGGCCTAACGCTCCACGGCCTCGCCCAAGCTGATCTACTGCGCTACTTCACCGAGAAGCTCGAACCGCACCATCAGATCATCTACTCGACCCACTCCCCCTTCATGGTGCCGCACGACAACATCATGGCCTCACGGATAGTTGAGGACCTTGTAGAAGTCGACGCGCGTGGACGGCGCACGCCTACGGGCACGATGGTGCGCGAAGATGTGCTCAAGGCGGACAAGGACTCCGTGTTCCCCCTCCAGGGAGCGCTCGGCTATTCGCTAACCCAGTCGCTTTTCATCGGAAAGCACACGATCCTCGTCGAAGGGCCAGGCGACATTCTCTATCTGCAGGCGCTCTCAGCTGAGCTACTCCGCCGCAAGCGTACCGGTCTTGATCCGAAGTGGGTTATGTGCCCAGCTGGCGGCATCGACAAAATCCAGTCGTTCGTCTCCCTCTTCGCAGGCAACAGCCTCGATGTGATAGCGCTCTCCGACTACACCAAGAAGGACAAAACGAAGCTGGAGAACCTCCGCAAGTCCGAGGTCATCAAGGACGGCGGTGTGCTGTCGATCGCCGACTTCGTGACCCAGGAGGAGGCCGACTTCGAGGACCTCTTCGATCCGCAGCTGTTCTGCGCGATCGTCAATAGTACCTACGAGCTAAAAGGCGAGCAGAAGCTTGATCCAGCCAAACTAAAAGCCGCCGACGAGAACACCGAGCGTCAGGTGAAGAGGGCGGAGGTGTACTTCAACCTGCTTCCAGAGCCAACACCGCTCTACAGCCATTTCACACCGGCATCCTGGCTGCTGATGCGCCCGGAGACGCTCGCGGGCGATGCAGAGCCGGTCCTCAAGACACTTGAGCGCGCTGAGACCCTCTTCAAAGTGCTCAATGGGCTGATGGCAAAGTAAGCCGCTGTCCCCTTGGACACGGTTATCTCACGGGCTGCCCCCGGCAGCCGCGAGAGCATGACGGCCGAGATGCTGGGGTGTCCGCTCGTGGCCAGAAGCCGCAACATTGCCGCGCGGCCTAAATGGCTGCGAGGGGGTCGGTTGCTGAACGGCGGCCATACACGAACCCGGCCGATAGTCGACAGTCGGCTATCGCCCCATATTGGACATCCATCAATCGACAGATCGGTGGTCAGCTCCGGACAGTAGTGGCGCGTTATTCCATTCGAACACACCAGCCGGTGGGACTCTCAACCCACCGGTTGATATCGGATTCGCGCCAGCCCGCCCCGTTGACGCTAATCCTGATCTGAGCCGGGAACGTGCCTTCGGCAATCTTGCGATAGAGGGTTGAACGGGACAGGCCGGTCCTGGCAAGGACGGTTTTGAGGCGTATGATGCGATCCGGCTCGGGCATAAATGCCTGCACCTCACTGGTTCTTGCTGATTGCTGCTGGGACAGACAGGACGAACCCATGCCGGAAGCAATCAGGTTTGTCGCCTCAACCGGCTGCGGCGTGGAAACGGCGGCAAATCGGCATGCCTTAGATCCCAATCCCTCGCCCCTTGCCAATGCCATGGCTGAAGGCGAGTTCCGCGCCCAAGCGACGACCCGAATCCACGTTGATGCCGAGCTCGCGTTTGCGGTTTGCGAGTAGGGATTCAAGCTGAGGATCGCGTTCAAGGCTCTTAGCCATATCGGACATGACCGAGCGCGTTGACTTGTAGCCGGACATGTCGCCGGCCTGATATTGCTCCTGTCCCGTACGGTCGAGCTTTTGCCAGCGTTCCACGAAACGGTCGGCGCGGCGGCCGGGATCGATGTCCATCCCGGTGCGGATTTCCGTTTCGAGCTGGAGAGCAAGCACGACGCGGCTGACGCGGCCGGCCCCCGCCTCGCGGACAAGTTCGGGATTTTTCACATAAGCCGCTTCGGCATCGCGCCAGCCATGCGGCCGCACCTTCTCGAAAGCGCTACGGGCTTCTTTTAGTTCGCGCATCTGGTCGGGACTGCCCCGCCCGTCCGCATTTGCGGTACTGAGGATTGCATCGATCGCGCGCGCGTGACGCACAAGCGCGTTTGTTCGAGCGCTGCGCAACGCCGCTTCCGCGTCCACCGGCGTATCCGTTTCGCGCGACACGCCGGTGGCGAGATTTTCTCCTCCGAGCATGGGCCGCGCATCGCCGATCTGCGCGCCGACACTCTCCCTTCCCGGCCCAGGTCGACCTTCCTGCCTGGGCTCGCCGTCTGCGGGCGAGTGCAACCCGTCGAGCAACCCGCCGATCCTGTCGCGCAGCTTCTCCGGAACCATCCGGCGCACGATCGCGACCACGCGCTCGCGGAACGTGATACCGCGCCGCTCGGCATAGCTTTGCGCCGGGTCGATCTGGTCGTAATCCGACGCCACGTCCTTGGCGCGGTCCCGTGACAGCGTTCGGTCGAGCCGATCTCGTGTCGCGAAGTCGTCGCTGGCGTAATGCAGGTCCATCCCGTCTCGATGTCGCGACAGGGCAACGTAGCTGCCATGCGCATCCATGCCCGGCGTTGCAAGAACATGGGTCCGGTCGATTGTCATGCCCTGCGCCTTGTGAATGGTCGCGGCATAGCCGTGGTCGATGTGCGCGTAGTCCTTCAGGTCGAAGCGAACCGACCTGTCGTCATCGGTGCGCACGGTCATGCTCTGTGTGCTGACTTCCTCCACGATGCCGAGCGTGCCGTTTTTGACGCCGAGCCCGCGCTCATTGCGCAGGAACATGAGCCGGTCGCCTCTGGCGAAGTTTCTTGGGCCGCGTTCGACAGCCACTTGCACTTCGTCGCCGAGATCGCCAGCAGCGCGCATGCGCTCGCGCGCTGCCTGGTTGAGCGCGCGCACCTCGTCGTTTGTGTGGGTGAGGATTATCCGGCTTGCCTCTGGATGCGCCTGCCTGTCGCGGTCCCAGCGCTCGACGAGTTCACCTCGCGCGTAGTCGCGCGTTGCAGCCTGATGCACCATGCCTTGCGCGTCGTAGGCGCTGATCGCGGCGCCGATCCTGCCGGTTGCCAGATCGCGCGTGGCATCGCGCTGCCAGTCCTCGCGCTGCCGGCGCACCTGGCCGATTTCGACACCGCCATGTCGCTCGTGGATAGAGCGGAATGCAGCGCCGGCTTCGATCGCCTGCAGCTGGTGCGGATCGCCGACGAGGACGACTTTCGCGCCAACGTCCGCCGCATGGGAGAGCACGCGCTCCAACTGGCGCGTGCCGACCATGCCGGCTTCGTCGATCACCAGGACATCGCGCGTGGTGAGCAAATCCCTGCCCTGTTCCCAGCTATGCTCCATACTGGCGATGGTGCGCGACGAGATGCCTGATCCGCCTTCCAGATTCTCGGCGGCAATGCCGGAGAGTGCGGCGCCTCGAACCTCGAAGCCCGCCGCTGCCCATGCCTGGCGCGCAACGCCCAGCATGGCGCTCTTGCCCGTGCCGGCAAAGCCGACAATGACACCAAGACCGCGACCATCAGTGATGTGCGCAAGCGCATCGCTTTGCTCGCCCGACAGGACAAGCCCGCGTTGCGCGGCCCGCGCCAGTGCTGCCTCGCGATGTGCGTCACTCACCGCGTGTCGCTCGTCCAAATCGATACGTTCTGCCGCGCGGTAAAGGCGCTGTTCGGTGTCGATCATCTGCCTTGTGGTGAAACGATCTTCGCCGCGCCTGTCCTTGCCAAGTTCGATCAGATCGGGCGCGCTGGTGATGGCTGCCATGACGGCGTTGAACTGCTCCATTCCGTCGCTGTGGCGATGCGAGAACTTCGCAATGTCTTTTCGCGTGAAGGTCGATTGCTGATGCGTGATGGCATCCAGCGCCACGGATGGATCGGCGATGATCCGCGCGCCATTGTTGCGCGCGATCTCGCGGTGCAGTTCGGCTCGATCTGCTTCAATGTCGCCAGCGTCAGGGCCACCACCCTCGATGCGTTGCGCCGGTGCACCAATCTGGGTTTGTGGCTCCAAGGCAATGCCCTGCGCTTCCAGACTGCGATGATCGATGCGGGCGTCGATATCGAGTTCGGCAAGCCGCTCATTGGCAAGTTCGGCCCAGCGCTTGCGCCAGCGCTCGACCAGCTCGGTCTGGTTCCAGTCTCGGACCTTTGCGCCAAAGCCATCCTCGTCCACGGACCGCATGGTGAGCATGACATGGGCATGCGGTTTGGGACTGCCATCCTCAGCCCTGTCCCAGTGCACATTGAGATCTGCGACCATGCCCCGGCTGACAAACTCGGCCTGCACGAAGTCGCGCGCCAGTTCGATGCCTTGCGCCTGGCTCAGTTCGCGTGGAAGGGCAAACTCCACCTCGCGGGCGAGCTGCGCATCCTTCCTCACCTCGAACGCCTCGACATCGTTCCACAGCCGTTCGCGGTCGCTCCAGGCATTCGGCGCATTCTGCGGCAGCAGAACCTCGGAGTGGACGACACCGCGCTTGGCCGAGAAGTCATGGCTGCGTTCGATCCGCTCGTCGCGCAGCCGCGTAGCCGAGCGGTAGGCGGCGGATGCCACTGCACTTGAGCCTGCCTTGCGGCCAATGACCTTGACGTGAAGATGATAGATCGCCATCGCGACCAGATCATTTGCACGGCAAAGCGTGCGTCGGCACGACGTATAAGCGCGCCCTCCCTCGAAAAAATCTCGGGATGGACCAGCCCGTCCCGGGCTGTCTCGGCAACCTTGAAGCCTTCCGGTAGGCGCTCGCCTATTATCGCTGCATTGACGTCAGATGGAGACAGCCATGCGTAAACCAAGAGACTTCGATGCGGAACTGAAGGCACTCGAAGACAAGGCGCGGGAACTCAAGACGCGAAAGGTCCAGCAGCTTGGCGAGCTTGTGATCGCCACCGGCGCCGATCAACTCAGCACCGACGAGCTGGCCGGCGCGCTGGTCGCAATCGCCGAAACGAAAGACACTGCCAAGCGTGAGGCGTGGGCGAAGCGTGAGGTGATGTTTTTCGAGAGCGGGTCCAAAAGAACTGCTCCGGCATCTCAGCGCAACCTGCGCAGCGCTCAGGCGCAACCAGGCAGCCAACAATCGCCGACAGGCGGCACTGGCTCGCAATGACATGCGCACGTGGCAGGTCGAGCGTCGCAAGCGCACCCGACACCTGATCGAACTCGGCGGTCTGCTCGTCAAGGCCGGCATCGTCGAGCTGACCAATGACGATCGCTCCATCATCTACGGCGCGCTCATCTGGATGGCTGATAAGCTTAAAAGCGAGGATGCCGAACGCGCGCGAAGGCTCTGGGCCGAAAAGGGCAAAGCGGCGTTCGCGAGCGAACCACTGGTGAATTCGCCGACCGCTTCGCATGCGCAGCAGGACCGGGCGTGACGATGGCGGGCGGCGCAAAGACCTCAAATATCGTAGCGCCTCCCGCCATCGCTGGCAGTCGGAAGATAATGCAACGTGCGTCTGCAACCGAATGAATCGCGAGGCGGCGGATGTCTTGACTGGGGCCGCTGAACGAACACATCTCGGACGTTCGAGACCACTGGCAGTTCCCGAAAGCTGCTCCTTGTCCTAGCAAGGAGTATCGGGATCGCGCCCCCGCAGCGGATGCTCAACTGGCCGGTGGGCGACCCCAAGTTCTGTGGTACTTCAGGTGTTAACTTGGTGGCAGTTTCTAGGGTGGAGAACTGCTGCTACCGTGTGGGCGAAGCAAAGATCACCAAGATCGCTCCGGTCAGCCCTGCCAAGATGAGGCGGAAAAGCATTGCGGGGGTACACTTCGCAGGTGGCAAAGCCCTTGGTTCGGCGCAAAAGGGGGAAGTATGTTCATCCAACGTGTCGTCATTGACAACTACCGCTGCTTGAAGAAAGCGGATGTCACATTCAATGCTCGGATGAACGTAGTCGTCGGAAAGAACGAATGCGGCAAATCCACACTGCTTGAAGCGATCCACTTGGCGCTGACCGGCCAGTTGAACGGCAGGCCGCTTCAGATGGAACTCCATCCTTACCTCTTCAACGTCGATGTAGTCTCAGAATATTTCGAGCAACGAACCCAGGCCCTTAACCCCGAGCCTCCCCGTATACTGATCGAGCTGTACCTCGCCGACGATCCCGCGCTGGCGAAGCTGAAGGGCGATAACAACTCACACCGGCTCGATCTCCCTGGCATTTCGCTCGCAATCGAGCTGAATCCGGCGATGGCGTCCGAGTTCGCGCAATACGTAGCCGATCCGTCCGAAATCCGCACGGTTCCTATCGAATACTATTGTATTCGTTGGCGCGGCTTTCACGACAGCGACATCCTCAACTCTCGCGAAATTCCCCTCAACGCCAGCCTCATTGACGCGAGCACGATCCGGAACAACGCCGCGGCGAGCCGCTACATCATCGATATCGTCAAAGAGAGCCTGAGCCCGAAAGAGAAGGTTGATTTGGCGCTGACCTATCGCCTGATGAAGCACCGCTTCCTAGAACAGCCCAAGGTTCGAGCCATAAACGATGCGCTGGCCGCCAAGCAAGGAGAGATCAGCGATAAAGCGATCTCGCTATCACTCGACACCTCGTCGCGGGCGACGTGGGAAGCGGGGATCATGCCGCACCTCGACGACATCCCTCTGCCGCTGATTGGTAAGGGCGAGCAGAATGCGGTAAAGATCAAGCTCGCGCTTGAAACCTCAGCCCGGTCGCACATCATCCTGATTGAGGAAGCGGAAAACCACCTTTCCTACGCGAGTTTGAACGAGCTGATTGGCCACATCGCGGCCAATGCCGGCGAACGGCAGATCTTCATCACTACCCACAGCAGCTTCGTGCTTAACAAGCTTGGGGTCGAGACCGTTCTCCTGTTCCAGCGTGGGAAAGGCGTGCGTCTGAACGAGCTCAAGGACACCACAACCCGCGACTATTTCATGAAGCTGCCTGGCCACGATACGCTACGCCTTATTCTCTCGAAGCGCACAATTTTGGTCGAAGGGCCGTCGGATGAGTTGATCGTGCAGCGCGCCTTTCAGAAGAAGCATGGGAGGATGCCGATCGAGGATGGCATCGATGTCATCTCGGTTAACTCGCTCGCGTTCAAGCGTTTTCTCGCAATAGCCCAGCTGCTCGACAAGGAAACCGACGTGGTCACCGACAACGACGGCGACGTCGCCACGCTCAAGGCAAGATATGCCGACCATCTAGGTCTCGCCGGCATCGCTATCCAGTATGACGACGATGAAGGCGCGACCACCCTTGAGCCGCAGCTCTTGAAGAAGAACGGTTTGCCAGTGATCAACGCGGTGCTCAAAGAATCCTTCTCTGACGAGCCAACCGCGCTCGCGTGGATGAAAAAGCACAAGGCGGAGACCGGCCTTCGATTCTTCGAGTCGGCCGTGGAATGGAAGGCACCGGACTATATAGACCGTGCCCTCCGCTAACCGCATCATCATCTCTGCGGCCGGCGGGGGCAAGACGACGCGTGTCGTTGAACAGTCGCTCGCTGCCACAGAAGGCGCAACAGCGTTGGTGACATATACTCGCAACAACGTCCGCGAGATTGAGCGCAAGGTCTATGAGCGCATTGCGGCCATCCCTTCGAATGTCGAGATCATCTCCTGGTACTCGTTCCTGCTGCGTGAACTGGCCCGACCTTATCGATCCGCGCTACACAGGCACCGCATAGAGGGAATTCACTGGGTCGAAGGTAAGTCGGTGCAATATGTGCCTGAGGTAAAGACCGACCCGCATTATTTCCTAAGCGGAACCCGCATCTATTCCGACAAGATCGCAAAGTTCATCTGCGTCTGCGACGCGCGCACCGCCGGCGCGGTCATGCGCCGGCTTAGGCAGCGGTTCAGCCGGATTATCATCGACGAAGTGCAAGACATGGCCGGCTACGACCTCGACGTACTCGAACTCATCTTGAAGGCGGGCATCAATGTCACCCTTGTTGGCGACCACCGGCAAGCCATCCTGTCGACGAATAACTCGTCGAGGCACAAGCACTTCGCCGGGCCCGCGATCATCAAGAAGTTCCGTGTGTGGGAAAAGACCGGGCTCGCTGCCATCACGTACGAGCAGCACACGCATCGCTGTAATCAGGCGATTGCCGATCTCGGCGACAGCTTCTTTCCAGGCGCGCCGAAGACAGTGTCGAACAACCAGCTTGTAACGGGTCACGACGGCGTGTTCCTCGTCGGAAGCGCCGATGCCGACGCCTATGTCGCGCGCTACACGCCGCAGGTGCTCCGCTATAATCTGAAGACTTCGTGTGGATCGCATCATGCGATCAATTTCGGCGAGTCGAAGGGCATGACCTTTCCAAGGGTGCTGGTCTTCCCACACGTCGGAGCCAAGAAATGGTTGGCAACGGGCAGCCTCGCAGCGATCGAGAAGTCGGTTGCCCGCATGTATGTCGCCGCAACCCGCGCGCGCTACAGCGTGGCGTTTGTCTACGACGGCAAGGAATGCGCGATCGCAGCAGCGCGCTGGGATTCAGCGGCAACTCCTACTTAAACGCCACAGTGATTGGCCCGCCGGCTCGCGCAGAAGCTATCGGTTACCGGCCCAAAGCGGCTGACCTCGGAAGGCCGCAGCTAGAGCGTTTCATGTTTTGACGGAAGCATAGCCAGCCTTTGCGAGGTAGTTAGCGCATTCGGTGGGTTGTGATTGTGTGGATAAGCTGGCCGATGGTACGCCACGTCTCTTCAATGGTTCGGCGTTGGGCGTGTCGCATCCAGTGTTTGATCGTAAGCGGTGTTCTCAGGCCACGGCCTTAAACTCGGGAGCGGCGACGTAGGCCCAGGGCAGGAGTTCGTCAATTT
>NZ_VFTM01000003.1:0-240918 GCF_006439555.1 Mesorhizobium sp. B3-1-6
ATCTCCCCCCTTGCGGGGGAGATGTCCGGCAGGACAGAGGGGGGTGCCTCGCGCCGACGATGGCCGCCGGTGCTGCGTGAGCGCTTGCAAATCTCCCATCCCCCATCCTGCCACAGCCGCACGCCGGCACAAACTGGTTCCTTCATTTTCCGGAAAACTGGCCCTCGCGGGGGAGACAGAGCGGGATAGACTTCCCGCACTGACGTTGGGGTAAGACGTCGAAGACGAGGCAAGTTGGGCGGGGTGCGCTGGGAGGGCGTCCTGCCAAACGAAACGGCAGGATTTCGCGCCCTGTCGCCAGCAATCGCAGCCATCTCCTCCCGAGATCAGACACCCCGCAGCCGTCCCCGGCTGCGGGGCGGAAAGCGAGCAATGACGACAGTTCGACTTGGCATAAACCCGATCACCTGGACCAATGACGACGTGCCGGAACTGGGCGGCGACACGCCGCTCGAGACCTGCCTGAGCGAAACCGCCGAGGCCGGCTATGCCGGCACCGAGCTCGGCGGCAAGTTCCCGCGCGACAGCCGGACGCTCAGGCCCATTCTCGACCATTACGGGCTGGCGCTGGTCTCCGGCTGGTATGACGGGCGCATCTGCGAGAACGATGTGGACGAGGAATTCGAGGCGATCCGGCCGCATCTGACGCTGCTTCGAGACCTCGGCGCCAGGCGCGTCGTCTATGCCGACACCTCGCGCGGCCGGCATGGCGCGATCCACGACCCGATCTCGCAGCGGCCGAAGCTGATGGATGGGGAATGGAAGGCCTATGGCGCCAAGATCACCCGGCTCGCCGAGCGTTTTTCCGATTTCGGCGTCGGCATGGCCTTCCACCACCACATGGGCACCATCGTCGAGACCGACGCGGAGATCGACAGGCTGATGCACACAAGCGGCGAGGCGGTCGGCCTGCTTTACGATACCGGGCACTGCGCCTTTTCGGGCGGCGACCCGGAGCAATTGCTGCGCCGGCATGTCGAGCGCGTCGTGCATGTGCATTGCAAGGATGTGCGCCCGGCAGCGCTGAAGAAGGCGCGCGACGCCGACATGAGCTTCATGGGCGCGGTGATGGAAGGCATCTTCACCGTGCCGGGCGACGGCGCGATCGACTATCCGACGCTGCTGAAGATCCTCGCCGACCAGGGCTATTCCGGCTGGCTGGTGGTCGAAGCCGAGCAGGATCCGGCCAAGGCGCACCCCTTGACCTATGCGACGATGGGCTACCGCAACCTGAAGCGATTGGCGCAAGACGCGGGCTTCTACGTGCACGAGCGCGCACAGGAGGTCCGCCATGCCGGCTGAACGCAAGGTCGTCATCAACATCGACGATGTCGGCATGTGCCACGGCGCCAATGTCGCCTATCTGAAGCTGAAGCGCGCCGGCGCGGTCGACAGCGGCTCGGTGATGGTGCCTTGCCCGTGGTTCCTCGAGATCGCCGAAGAAGGCGCGAAAGACGCTTCGCTCAATCTCGGCGTCCACATCACGCTCACGTCGGAGAAAAAATACTATCGCTGGCGGCCGCTGACCAAGGCGAGCCAGGCGTCGGGCATCGTCGATAGCGACGGCTATCTGTTCCGCTCCGTGCCGGAATTGCGCGCCAGGGGCGAGCCGGACGCGGTCGAGGCCGAGATGCGGGCGCAGATCGACGCGGCATTGGTCGCCGGGCTCTCGCTCACCCATATCGACGGCCATATGGGCGCGGTGTTCTCGCCGGAATTCGTCGACCGCTATGCGGCGGTCGGCATCGACTACGGCCTGCCGACTTTGTTTCCGAAAAGCATTGCGGTCTACGGACCGATCCATAATCTCGGCAAGCTGGACGACGTCGTCTATGCCGCGCCGGGGAAACGGCTGGAGCAAGCCGGCCAGACGCTGGCGAGCGCCGTGCTGGAAACGCCCTGGCATCGCAACCAGCCGGCCCGCGCGCGCTATGAGGCGCTGTTCAACCAGATTGGCGAAGGGCTCAATTTCCTTTGCCTGCATGCCAATGCGCCCGGCGAGATCGAGGAGATCGAGCCGAATTCGGCGCAGATCCGCATCGATGAATTCGACCTGCTTCCAGACCCGGACTTCATGGCCTTCGTGGAAGGATTGTCCATCCGCCGCGGCTCGCTCCGGGATTTCCGGGCATGATCATGCCCGCAAGGAGAGACCTGCAATCATGACGAAATGGCCTGACCAGGGAGGGGGTCGAGGCCAATACTTGGGAACACAACAACAACTGAGGAGAACCACTATGAGTGCCTTATTCTCGATCCGGAATGTGCTCGGCGCCGCGGCGCTCTCGCTTGCTTTGGCCGGCGTCGGCATTCTGCCTGCGCCAGCCCAGGTGAAGAAGGAAAGCGATGTGCGCATCGTCTTCGTCACCCACGGCCAGGCCAACGACGTCTATTGGAGCGTGGTGAAGAACGGCATGCAGGCCGCCGCCCAGCAGCTCGGCGTCAAGGTCGAATACCAGGCGCCGGAAACCTTCGACGTGGTGCGCATGGCGCGCATGATCGAGGCGGCGACGGCGTCCAAGCCGGACGGGCTGGTCGTCTCCATCCCCGACATGGACGCGCTGAAGGCGCCGGTGGAAGCGGCCAAGGCGGCCGGCATTCCGGTGGTGGTCATCGACAGCGGCGAGGAAGCGGTGGAGCCCTGGGGCCTCGACCTCTTCGTCGGCGGCGGCTCGGAATACGACAATGGCGTCAAGGCCGGCGAGATCATGGCCAAGGCCGGCGTCAAGAAGGGCATCTGCATCAACCACGAAGTCGGCAATGTCAGCCTCGACAAGCGCTGCGAAGGCTATAATGACGGGCTGAAGAAGAGCGGCGGCTCCTCCGACGTGGTGGCGGCCACCATGGACCCGACCGACGTGACGCGCCGTGTCGAAGGCTATCTCACCGCGCATGCGGACGTCACCGGCGTGCTGACGCTCGGCCCGACCGTCGCGGCGCCGCTGCTCAAGATGTTTTCGGATGCCGGCACGATCGGCAACTACAAGATCGGCACCTTCGACCTGTCGCCCGAGATCCTCGATGCCGTCAGCAAGGGCACGATGATGTTCGGCATCGACAACCAGCAATATATGATGGGCTATTATCCCGTCGTCTTCCTGACCAACAAGGCGATGTACAAGACCTTCCCGACATCGGCCGTGCGCACCGGTCCGTCCTTCATCATGAAGGATGACGCGGCCGCCGTACGCGATCTCAGCAAGGCCGGCATCCGCTGATGCTATAATGGCCCGCTGGCGCTCTAAGATAGAGCATGATGTCGTCCGAAAACCGCTTCACACTTTTCGGCATCATGCTCTGGCCGGCGGGCACTTGTTGGACACGGAATCCGGACGGAAGCCAAGGCGCGGCCGCCGAACCTGCCGCTTCGGATTTTTCCTGGGGTGCCCTGGACGCTTATTGGGATGACGATCGTGACCGATGCACTGAACCCGGCCCATCCACCCGAGCCGAAGCCCGTTTCGCGACGCCTGGTGCGCCTGATGCGGCGGCCGGAGCTCGGCGCCATCACCGGCACGGTCATCGTCTTCCTCGCTTTCGGCATCACCGCCGGCAATAGCGGCCTGTTCTCGATGGCCGGCATCGCCAATTTCCTGCAGGTGTCGGCGCAGCTCGGCATCCTTGCCGCGGCGGTCGCGCTTCTGATGATCGGCGGCGAGTTCGACCTGTCGCTGGGTTCGATGATCGGCTTTGCCAGCGTCACAATCGGGCTTTGCGTCACCCAGTTCGGGCTGTCGATCCCCGCGGCGGTGGCGATCGCCTTCGTCATCGCCATCATCGTCGGCGCTTTGAACGGCATCCTTGTGGTGCGCACAAGGCTGCCCTCCTTCATCGTAACGCTAGCAGGCCTGTTCATCCTGCGCGGGCTGACGCTGGCCATCACGCGCACCGTCACCGGGCGCACGCAGATCCCCTATATCACCGACGGCCAGGAAGGCAGCTTCGTGGTCTGGCTGTTCGGCGGCAAGTTCGGCGCGCCGGTCTTCGCCTGGCTCGCCTCGCATGGCGTGATCGACGCCCGGCCCGACGGCTCGGCGATGGTGCAGGGCCTGTCGATGTCGATCCTGTGGTGGGTGGCGGTGACGGCCTTCGCCACATGGCTGCTGGTCAAGACGCGCTTCGGCAATTGGGTGTTCGCCGTCGGCGGCGACGACCGCGCGGCGCGCAATGTCGGCGTGCCGGTCGACCGGGTGAAGATCCTGCTGTTCATCGGCACGGCGCTGTCGGCGACGCTGTTCGCCGTCATCCAGGTGCTGGAAGCCGGCTCCGCCGACACGCTGCGCGGCACGCAGAAGGAGTTCCAGGCGATCATCGCGGCGGTGATCGGCGGCTGCCTGCTCACCGGCGGCTACGGCTCGGCGATCGGCGCCATGTTCGGCGCGCTGATCTTCGGCACGGTGGAGATGGGCATCTTCTACACCGGCATCGACACCGACTGGTTCCAGGTCTTCCTCGGCTCGATGCTGCTGATCGCAGTGCTGGTCAACAATTACGTGCGCCGCAAGGCGACGGAGGCGCGCTGACAGATGGCCGAGCCCGTTCCGCTCATCGAACTGCGCAACGTCACCCGCCGCTTCGGCTCGGTGACGGCGCTGCGCGACATGTCTTTCGCCGCGCATGCGGGCGAGGTCCACTGCCTGCTCGGCGACAACGGCGCCGGCAAGTCGACGCTGATCAAGACGCTGTCGGGCGTGCACACGCCGAGCGAAGGCCAGATGTATGTCGACGGCAAGCCGGTAACTTTTTCTTCGCCAAGGCAGGCCCTGGATGCCGGCATCGCCACCGTCTTCCAGGACCTGTCGATGATCCCGCTGATGAGCATCACCCGCAACTTCTTCCTCGGACGCGAGCCGGTGAAGGGCTGGGGACCCGCCAGGCGTATCGACATGAAGGCGGCCGATGCGATCGTCTATGACGAGCTCGGCAAGATCGGCATCAATGTGCGCGATCCGCAGCAGGCGGTGGGCACGCTTTCCGGCGGCGAGCGGCAGTGCGTGGCGATCGCGCGCGCCGTCTATCACGGGGCGCGGGTGCTGATCCTCGACGAGCCGACCTCGGCGCTCGGCGTGCACCAGGCCTCGATCGTGCTGCGCTATGTGGCGCAGGCGCGCCAGCGTGGGCTCGCCGTCATCTTCATCACCCACAACATCCACCACGCCTATCCGATCGGCGATGTCTTCACCATGCTCAACCGCGGCCGTTCGCTCGGCACGTTCCGCAAGGGCGAGATCACCGAGAAGGAGGTGCTCGACATGATGGCCGGCGGCCGCGAGATCCGCGAATTGCAGCAGGAACTGGAGCGCTTCAGCAAGCCGGGATCCGGCGCGGAAGCGGCTGCCCACTAGAGCATGATCCCGAAAAGTGGGAACCGGTTTTCTGAAAAGATCATGCTCCAACAAAGAGTTAGAGCAGGATGACGATTCAATGAAACGTCGTCCTGCTCTGAGGCATTACAGAAGGTAGAAAAATGATCGACGCCGCATTGTTCGGCGCCGGGCTGATCGGCTCGGTGCATGCGAAAAACCTTGCCCGGCATCCGGGGGTGCGCCTGCGCACTATCGTCGACCCGCGCCGCGACGCGGCTGAGCGCATCGCCACCGGAGCAGGCGCGGAGATCGCCGACACCGCAACCGTGATGAACGACCCGTCGATCAAGGCGGTGGTGATCGCTTCCGCCACCCGCACCCATGCCGACCTGATCGTCGAGGCCGCCGCCAAGGGAAAGGCGATCTTCTGCGAAAAGCCGATCGACCTCGACATCGCACGCACGGACGCATGTCTGGCGGCGGTCGAGAAGGCTGGCGTGCCCTTGCAAATCGGCTTCAACCGGCGCTTCGATCCGTCCTTCGCCGCCGTGAAGCGAAGGATCGAGGCCGGCGAGATCGGCGCGGTCGAGCAGGTGATCATAACCAGCCGCGACCCGGAGGCGGAGACCGAGGAGGCGCTGGCCGGCGGCGGCGGCGTGTTCCGCGAGATGACCATCCATGATTTCGACATGGCGCGTTTCCTGCTCGGCGAAGAGCCGGTGGAGCTCTTCGCGACCGGCTCCTCGCTGGTCGAACCCTACTATGCCACGCTCGGCGATTACGACACGGCGATGTTCATCCTGCGCACCGCGTCGGGCCGGCAGTGCCACATCAACAACAGCGTGCGCGCCGTCTATGGCTACGACCAGCGCATCGAGGTGCATGGCTCGAAGGGCATGCTGCAGGCCGGCAACCGCACGCCGACCTCTGTCAGTCTCAGCGGCGAGAACGGGATCACCGCAGACCGGCCGCTTTATTTCTTCGTCGAGCGCTATGCCCAATCCTACGAGGCGGAGATCGACCATTTCATCCAGTCGGTCGCCGCAGGGCGGAAGCCGGTGGTCGGCGCGGCGGACGGGCGCAAGGCGATGATCCTGTGCGAGGCAGCACTTGCCTCGGCCAAGTCCGGCCGCTTCGAGCCGGTTCGATTCTAAGGCGTGACGCCTTGCCCGCTGCCCTGTCTCACATCCACCCAGCGCTGCTCCTGGAACGAACGCGCCATGGCATGCACGGTGCGCTCGATCTCCAGCCCCTCGTCGAAGTCGATGATGCGGGCCGGCCTGCCGGCGATGCGCATCAAGAGCTCGCGGCATTCGATCATCTTGAGGTCGTTGAAGCCGAGGCCGTGACCGGGCGCCGGCAGGAAGGAATCGTAGGGCTTGTGGTGCGGCGCGACCAGGACGGTGCGGTAGCCCTGTTCGGTCGGCCGGTCGGCGGTGAGGTAGAGCTGGAATTCGTTCATCCGCTCCTGGTCGTAGAGGATCGAGCCCTTCGAGCCGAAGATCTGGATGGCGATGCGGCCCTTGCGGCCCCAGGCCGAGCGATTGACCATGAGCGTGCCGGCAACGCCGTTTTCCAGACGCATCAAGACGCTGGCGATGTCGTAGGTCTCGACCGCGCGGCGGGCGCCGGAAGCGGTCTTGCGGTCGGCATAGGGTTTGACCATGTCGCACATGACACGGGAAACACGGCCGAACAGCACCTTGATCAGCGACAGCGGATGGACGGCGAAATCGTCGAGCGCGCCATAACCGGACGAAGCCTCGTGCTTCCAGAAGAACAGCGCTTCCGAGTCGGCCATGAAATCCTCGTCCATCTCGATGCGCACGAGGTTGACGTCGCCGATGATCTTTTCCTCCAGCAGCGCGCCGATATGGCGGATGGCGGGGTTCTGGATGTAGTTGTAGCCGAGCACGGCGACCTTGCCGGATTGCTTCGCCGCGGCCGCCATGGTCTCGGCCTCGGCGAAGCTCGGCGCCATCGGCTTCTCGCACCACAGATGCTTGCCGGCTTGGAGGATGGCGACCGCCATTTCGGGGTGGAACTGGTTGGGCGTGGTCAGCGAGACGATTTCGACGTCCGGATCCTCGACCACGGCGCGCCAGTCGCCGGAGCCTTTTGCGAAGCCGAATTCGCCGGCCTTGCGCCGGGCAAGCTCGTCATTCACCTCGCCCAGATGCACCAGTTTCGGCTTCTCGACATCGGGAAAGACCGTGCCCACCGCATTCCAGGCGATGGCGTGGCACTTGCCCATGAAGCCCGTGCCGATGAGGCCCACTCCGACCATGTCGATTGTCTCCGCGCCAGAGCAATTCCAGGAAAAGTGCCGAGCGGTTTTCCGTCCGGAATTGCGTCAACAAACAGATGGAGCGGTTGCGTGAAAGCGGAATCGCTCCGGGGAAATACTGATGTGGATGAATTAGTCCATTTTGGTAAAGAATGGAACATCCAAATCATTTTTTATGGTGTTCTTGCGCGAACTCGTTATGATGAGGCAGGAGAGGGGCAAACCTTATGGGCGTGGGCGGAGCGACGATGGACGAACGGGTGCCTCGCGATTTCGAAACGCTGCGCGCGACGATCCTGGACAGGCGCGCGAGCCTGCCCAAGCGCATTGCGCAGATCGCCGCCTATGCGCTCGACAACCCCGACGACATCGCTTTCGGCACGGCGGCAAGCATCGCCGCCTCGGCCGGCGTTCAGCCCTCGACGCTGATCCGTTTTGCCCAGCAGCTCGGCTTCGACGGATTCACCAGCCTGCAGCAGGTTTTCCGGGAGCGGCTGCGCGAACGCAACTCCTCCTATGACGAGCGGCTGGCGGCGCTGCGCGCCAAGGCCGAGGACGGCGGCGGGCATCGGGCGATCTTCGACGGCTTCGTCGCCGCCGCCAGCACCTCGCTGGGCGATATTTCTCGCGCGCTGAACGACGGGCATTTCGAAGAGGCGGTGGCGCTTCTGGCGAAGGCCGAGACGATCTATGTGCTGGCCAAACGCCGATCCTATCCGGTGGCGTCCTACATCGCCTATGCGCTGGGCAAGCTCAAGATCCGCAACCAGCTGGTGGAATCGGCCGCCGGCCTGAATGCCGAGATGATCGGCTTCGCCACGCCGCGCGACGCAGTCATCGCCATCAGCTTCTCGCCCTATGCGCCGGCGACCATCGACGAGACGCGCTCGATCGCGGAACAGGGCGTACCGATCGTGGCGATCACCGACTCGTCCTTCTCGCCGCTGGCGCAATTCGCAAAGGTCTGGTTCGAGGTCGCCGAGGCCGATTTCGGCGGTTTCCGCTCGATCTCGGCGACGATGGCGCTGGCCATGGCGCTGACCGTCGCCGTCGGCGAGAAGCGCCGCGAAGCCGGGCGCCGGCGCAAGGGCTGAGCCTCGCCGAGGAGCGCTTTTCGGCATGGGAACGCTCATTCCATATTGACTGTAGATTGGAATTAATATTTCATATTGACGACACCACGCCGTCGCTGGCGCGTGCTGTCCAAAACGACGCTGCTCTATCCAACAAGGCCGATGGGAGGTTCGAATGGGCGAAGCCGTGGAAGGGAAATACCCGCCGCTCGACGTCATCACCATCGGCCGCGCCTCGGTCGATCTCTATGGCCAGCAGATCGGCTCGCGGCTGGAGGACATTGCCTCCTTCGCCAAGTCGGTCGGCGGCTGTCCGGCCAATATTTCCGTTGGCACGGCAAGGCTCGGCCTGCGCTCGGCGTTGCTGACGCGCGTCGGCGATGAGCAGATGGGCCGCTTCATCCGCGAGCAGCTTCGGCGCGAGGGCGTGTCGGTCGACGGGCTGAAGACCGACAAGGAACGGCTGACGGCGCTGGTGCTGCTTTCGGTCGAGAGCGAAGGCGTCTCGCCGATGATCTTCTACCGCTCCGACTGCGCCGACATGGCGCTTGCCGAAGAAGACATCGACGAAGCCTTCATCGCCTCGGCACGTTCCGTGGTCGTCACCGGCACGCATTTCTCGCGGCCCAATTCGGATGCCGCGCAGCGCAAGGCGATCCGCCTGATGAAGGCCAAGGGCGGCAAGGTCGTGTTCGATATCGATTACCGTCCGAACCTCTGGGGCCTTGCCGGCCATGCCGAGGGTTTCGAGCGCTATGTCAAATCCGACCGCGTCTCGGCGCAGCTGAAGACGGTGCTGCCGGATTGCGATCTCATCGTCGGCACCGAGGAGGAGATCATGATCGCGTCGGGCGCCGACGATTGCCTGAGCGCGCTGAAGACGATCCGCGCGCTGTCGTCGGCCACCATCGTGCTCAAGCGTGGCGCCAAGGGCTGCATCGTCTATGACGGCCCGATCAGCGACGACCTCGAGGACGGCATCGTCGGCAAGGGTTTCCCGATCGAGATCTACAATGTGCTGGGCGCCGGCGACGCCTTCATGTCGGGCTTCCTGCGTGGCTGGCTGGGCGGCGAGAGTTTTGCCACCGCCGCGACCTGGGCCAATGCCTGCGGCGCCTTCGCCGTGTCGCGCCTGCTTTGCGCGCCGGAATACCCGACCTTCGAGGAGCTGCAGTTCTTTTTGAAGCACGGCAGCAAGCACCTGGCGCTGCGCAAGGACGAGGCGATCAACCACATCCATTGGGCGACGACGCGGCGGCGCGATATCCCCTCGCTGATGGCTTTGGCCTGTGACCATCGTGTCCAGCTCGAAGACGTTGCCGCCAAGGTCGGCGCCGACGTTTCGCGCATCCCAGACTTCAAGGTGCTCACCGTCAAGGCGGCGGCAAAAGCCGCCGCCGGCCGCGACGGCTACGGCATGTTGATCGACGAGAAATACGGGCGCGACGCGATGTTCGAATTCGCACGCCATCCCTTCGCCTGGCTCGGGCGTCCCGTCGAATTGCCCGGATCGCGGCCGCTGCGCTTCGAGTTCTCGCAGGATATCGGCTCGCAGCTCACCGAATGGCCGGTCGACCATTGCATCAAATGCCTGTGCTTCTACCACCCGGACGACCCGGAAGCGCTCAAAGTCGAGCAGCAGCAGAAGCTGCGCGCTTTGTTCGAGGCGGCGAGGAAGGTAGGCCGGGAACTGCTGGTCGAGATCATCGCCGGCAAGCATGGCAAGCTCGACGACACCACCATTCCGCGCGTGCTGGAGGAACTTTATGTGCTGGGCATCAAGCCGGACTGGTGGAAGCTCGAGCCGCAGGCTTCGGCGGGCGCCTGGGCGAAGATCGAACAGGTGATCGTCAGGAACGATCCCTGGTGCCGCGGCGTCGTGCTGCTCGGGCTCGAAGCGCCACAGGACGAGCTGGTCGCGGCCTTCGCGGCAACCGCCAACGCGCCGATCGTCAAAGGTTTTGCCGTCGGCCGCACCATCTTCATCAACGCCGCCGAACAATGGCTGGCCGGCAGGATGTCGGATGACGAAGCGGTGGCCGACATGGCCGCGCGCTTCGAGCAGCTGACCGAGGCGTGGCTTGCCGCGCGCGGCCGCAAGGCCGCATAAGAAAAACGGCGTCAACGAAAGCCGGAGGAAACGACAATGAGCAAGACCGTTCGCCTGACCATGGCGCAGGCCCTAACCCGCTTTCTCAGCCGGCAAATGACCGAGATCGACGGGAAGACGGTGCCGATCTTCGGCGGCGTCTGGGCGATCTTCGGCCATGGCAACGTCGCCGGCGTCGGTGAGGCGCTCTATCAGGTGCGCGACGAGTTGCCGACCTTCCGCGCCCATAACGAGCAGGCGATGGCGCATGCGGCGATCGCCTATGGCAAGGCGAATTTCCGCCGCCGCTTCATGGCCGCGACCTCTTCGATCGGCCCCGGCGCGCTCAACATGGTGACGGCGGCGGCGCTGGCGCATGTGAACCGGTTGCCCGTCCTGTTTTTGCCCGGCGATGTCTTTGCCAACCGCCTGCCCGACCCGGTGCTGCAACAGGCCGAGGATTTTTCCGACGGTACGGCGACTGTCAACGACTGCTTCCGGCCCGTATCGCGCTATTTCGACCGCATCACCCGGCCGGAGCAGATCATCCCGGCGCTGAACCGCGCCTTGCAGGTGCTGACCGATCCGGCCGAATGCGGCCCGGTCACGCTCTCGCTCTGCCAGGACGTGCAGGCCGAGGCCTATGATTATCCCGAAAGCCTGTTTGCCGAACGCGTCTGGACGCCGCGCCGGCTGCGCCCGGACCGCAATGAACTGGCCGCCGCCGTCGCGGCATTGAAGGGCGCCAAGAAGCCACTGGTGATCGCCGGCGGCGGGGTGCTCTATTCGCAGGCTTCAAGCGAACTGGCCAAACTGGTGCAGGGCGCCGGCATCCCCGTCTGCGAAACGCAGGGCGGCAAATCCTCGCTGCCGGACGATCATCCGCTCAACATGGCGGCCGTCGGCGTGACCGGCACCTCCGCCGCCAACCGGCTGGCCGAGGAAGCCGATGTCGTGCTTGCCGTCGGCACCAGGCTGCAGGACTTCACCACCGGCTCCTGGGCGCTGTTCAAGAATGCCGGCCGCACCATCATCGGCCTGAACACCCAGGTTTTCGACGCCGGCAAGCATTGGGCCTTGCCGCTGGTCGCCGATGCCGCCGAGGGTCTGGCCGAATTGGCTTCCGCGCTGAAGGGCTGGAAGGCGCCGGCCGCCTGGACCGACAATGCGCTGAAGGGCAAGACAGAATGGCAGGCCGCCGCCGCCAAGGTGACGGCCTCGACCAACGCGGCCTATCCTTCCGACGCGCAGGTGATCGGCGCCGTGCAGCGGGCGATGGGCTCCGATGTGACGCTGCTGCATGCCGCCGGCGGCCTGCCCGGCGAATTGCACAAGCTCTGGCAGGCCGGCGCGCCGGGCTCCTACCATGCCGAATACGGCTTCTCGACCATGGGCTACGAGATCGCCGGCGGGCTCGGCGTCAAGATGGCCAAGCCCGACCAGGAGGTCGTCGTCATGGTCGGGGACGGCTCCTATCTGATGCTCAATTCCGAGATCGCCACCTCGGTGATGCTGGGCCTCAAGCTCACCATCGTGCTGCTCGACAATCGCGGCTATGGCTGCATCAACCGGCTGCAGATGGCGACCGGCGGTGCCAATTTCAACAATCTCCTGAAGGACGCCCGCCACGAGGTGATGCCCGACGTCGACTTCGCCGCCCATGCGGCGAGCCTCGGCGCCGTCGCCGAGAAGGTGGCGTCGATCGCGGAACTGGAGACGGCGCTGGCCAAGGCCAAAAACAATGACAAGACGACGGTGCTGGTCATCGACACCGATCCGCTGGTGTCGACCGATGCCGGCGGCCATTGGTGGGATGTCGCCGTGCCGGAAGTCTCCGCGCGGCCCCAGGTGAACGCCGCGCGCAAGAAATACGAGGAAGCCGTGGACGGCCGGCAAGGCTGAGCCGGCGTCCGCCTCATAATGAACTGACATCGGAGCGAAGACTTGAAAGCCAAACTGGGCATGTCCCCCATAGCGTGGTGGAACGACGATCTCGTGGAACTGAGCGATGACGTGTCGCTGGAGGAGTGTCTGCGCCAGTCGCGCTCGGCGGGCTTCACCGGCATGGAGATGGGCCGCCGCTTCCCCAACGACCCGAAGGTGATGCTGCCGATCCTGAGAGAGGCCGACGTCACGCTTTGCGGCGGCTGGTTCTCCGGCACGCTGGTCAATGAGGACATGGCCAGGAACAAGGACCGCATCCAGCCGATGATCGACCTGTTCAAGGCGGTCGACGCGCCCTGCATCGTCTATGGCGAGGTCGGCCGCTCCATCCAGGGCGATCGTTCAAAACCCTTGGCCACCAAGCCGACGCTTACCGGCGACGAGATGAAGGCCTATGGCCGCCGCGTCACCGAATTCGGCGAATGGTGCGCGAACCAAGGCATGCCGCTTTCCTACCACCATCACATGGCGGCGGTGGTCGAGACCGAGCCGGAGCTCGACGCTTTCATGCGCCATTCCGGCGAAGGAATTCCGCTTTTGCTCGATGCCGGCCATCTGGCCTTTGCCGGCGGCGACGTGCTGCGCGCCATCGACAACCACCACAAGCGCATCAACCACGTCCATGTGAAGGACGTACGAATGGGCATCATCGGAGGGCTCGACCGCTCAAAACAGTCCTTCCTCGATGCCGTGGCGCTCGGCGCCTTCACCGTGCCGGGCGACGGCTCGCTCGATTTCGGCGCCATCGTCCAGCGGTTCGCCGATCATGGCTATGAGGGTTGGTTCGTCGTGGAAGCCGAGCAGGATCCGAAGAAGAACCCGCCGCTCAAGATGGCTCAGGTCGGCCACAAGGAGTTGATGCGGGTGATGACGGCCGCCGGCTACACGGTCGAAACGCAGGGTTTTCCGGCCTGAACGGTGGATTGGTCATGAATGATGGATTAGTCCGGGCACTCGGTCTATCTGATGCGCTTTGGGCAAATCCTGGATTGGCGCGATGAAAGACTATGAGCACCCCTTCTTCCGGCCGCTGTGGCGCCGCATCGCCGTCGTCGCGGTCTGCCTGGTCTGGTCGGTGATCGAGTTCGCCTCCGGCACGCCGTTCTGGGGCGTCATCGCGCTCGGCTTCGCCGGGTATGCCGTGTGGCAGTTTTTCTGCCTCTACAAGCCGGCGGAAGAGGCTAAGCCTCCGACCGAGCCAAAGGAATGAAGCATCGATGGCGCATAGGTTGTTACAGTTCGGATGTTGCGTGTCTAGAGGGTCACATGCGTCGATAATTGGCCGAAACGCCCGTCGCGTCGTCATCCTAGGGCGGAGCAAGGAGCGTAGCGACGCGGCGCAGACCCTAGGATCCATGCCGTGACTTTGAAGTGTTGCGACCGTGCAGAACTCTGCACAGCTGCGCCCTTCGACTGAGGTAACGGCATGGATTCTAGGGTCTCCGCGACGGAGCTACGCTCCTGCTTCGCCCTAGAATGACGAAGTTTGGAGGGATCCGGCCAATCTCCGAGGTTCGCGATCGAATGGTGAATCCTGACCGCAAGCAGGCCTGAAAATCGAAGCGCCCAGGAATTAGGAGACAAAAATGTCGAAACTGCTCGTCAAGGCCGACAAGGGCCACGGCCATGTCGCTCATGTCACGCCGCAAAGCGCCGGCTGGACCTATGTCGGTTTCGATCTGCATCGGCTTCGTCCGGGCGAGACGGTGTCCGGCAAGACCGGCGACCGCGAGGTCTGCCTGGTCTTCGTCACCGGCAAGGGCAAGGCGTCGGCCGGCGGCAAGGACCTCGGCCTGCTCGGCAAGCGCATGTCGCCCTTCGAAGGCAAGCCTTGGTCGGTCTATGTGCCGGAAGGCGCTGATTGGTCCGTGACGGCCGATACCGAACTGGAGCTTGCCGTCTGCTCGGCGCCGGGCTTAAGCGGCGGCCTGCCGGTGCGCGTCATCGGACCAGACGATCTCGGCCAGGAGGTGCGCGGCAAGGGCACCAACACGCGCTACGTCACCAACATCCTGCCCGAGGGCAAGCCGGCGGATTCGCTGCTGGTGGTCGAGGTGATCACGCCCGGCGGCCACACGTCGAGCTATCCGCCGCACAAGCACGACCAGGACAATCTGCCGGCCGAATCCTATCTCGAGGAGACCTATTATCACCGCCTCAACCCGCCGCAGGGCTTTGCCTTCCAACGCGTCTACACCGATGCCGACCGCAACGGCGTGCGCGAGCTGGACGAGGCGATGGCGATCGAGGACGGCGATGTCGTGCTGGTGCCGAAGGGCTATCATCCCTGCGCGGCCTGCCACGGCTACGACCTCTATTACCTCAATGTCATGGCCGGACCGAAGCGGACGTGGAAATTCCACAACGCGCCCGAGCACGAGTGGCTGATGAAGGCCTGATCGGCACGCCGGCAAAGCCGTTGGTCCAGCCCGGAAAAATCGTCGGCTAACGAGCTCCGTGCTGGACTTGCCTTCGAAAACCCACGAAAGCTTCGTCAATCCGTCATGGAAATCACCTATGGCAGCGGTTCCGGTGCATGTCGCCGCAAGCGCTCCGGCGTTTTGGGCCACGACCTGCCAAGACAATGACTTGAAGCGCGTCGCATATTCCTTCGGGGCGCGCAGCGCGCTTGACAAGGAACGCCCATGCGCTACGCGATCTACTACACCCCGGGGCAGGACGAGAAGCTGGCGCGCATTGCCGCCAACTGGCTAGGCCGCGACCCGTTCGGCGCGGCGACGCGGCCGGTCGAGGCCGTGGGCGATCTTTCGGCCGCGGAAGTCGCTTTCCATACCGCCTCCGCCAGGCGCTACGGGTTCCATGCGACGCTGAAAGCCCCGTTCCGGCTGGCGCCGAACGAGACGGAAGCTTCGCTGCGCGCCGCGCTCGACGCTTTCGCCGGGGCGACGCCGCCTGTGATCATCCCGCGTCTCGTCGTCGGCCAGATCGACGGCTTCTTCGCGCTGGTTCCGGAAACGCAGTTTGCCCCGCTCAACGATTTCGCCGGCGAGGTGGTGCGCGCCTTCGATCCGTTCCGCGCGCCGCTGACCGAGGCCGAGATCGAGCGCCGCAGCCCCGATGCGCTGAAGCCGGACGAGTTCCGCAACCTTTGCCAATGGGGCTATCCTTACGTCTTCGACACGTTCCGCTTCCACATGACGCTGTCGGGGCGGGTCGGGCCACAGGAAAGCCCACGTCTTCGTGCGGCGATCGACGGCCTGTTCGCCGACGTGCTGCGGCAGCCGGTGCCGGTGGATGCGCTGACATTGTTCGTCGAAAGCGAGCCCGGCGCCCCGTTCATGGTGCTTTCCCATCATGCGCTTGGCCGCAGGCCTGCCCGCAAGACCGCATAGGACGGATCAGCGGAAACGCTGAACCGCCCTATCTTTTTGTTTACGCAATTCCGGACGGAAAACCGCAAAGCACTTTTCCTGGAATTGCTCTGAAACGACTGCTTGAGATAGGACCGCCCGAGATGACCGCCGAAACCGTTCTCACCAATGCCCGCATCGTGCTGCCCGATGAAATTGTCGAGGGCTCGCTGTTGTTGCGCGACGGCCTGATCGCCGCCGTCGAGCCGGGGGCTGCCCGCGCCGGCGAGGACATGGGCGGCGATTACATCATCCCGGGTCTCGTCGAGCTGCACACCGATCACCTCGAAGGCCACTACGCGCCGCGCCCGAAAGTGCGCTGGAACCCGATCGCCGCCGTGCTTGCCCATGACGCCCAGGTGGCGACCGCCGGCATCACCACGGTGCTCGACGCCCTGCGCGTCGGCATGGACGAGGATGCCGACCTGAAATCCGACGACGTTCGCAAGCTGGCCGACGCGATCGAGGACAGCGTGCGCCAGGACCGGCTCAGGGCCGACCATTTCATCCATCTGCGCTGCGAGGTCTCGGCGCCGGACTGCCTCGAGGCTTTCGCTAATTTCGAGACCGACGAGCGGGTTAAGCTCGCCTCGCTGATGGACCATGCGCCCGGACAGCGCCAGTTCGTCAACCTCGAGACCTATGCCTACTACTACCAGCGCAAGCTGAAGCTGACGGACCGCGACTTCCAGAAATTCTGCGAGAAGCGGATGGCCGAATCGGCCCGCAATTCCGGTCCGAACCGCGTCTTCATCTCGGCCGCCTGCCAGGAGCGCGGCATCGTGCTGGCGAGCCATGACGACGCGACCGCCGGCCATGTGGACGAAGCGATCGAGCAGGGCGTGCGCGTCGCCGAGTTCCCGACGACGGAAGAGGCGGCCAAGGCTTCGAAAGCCGCAGGCCTCGGGGTGCTGATGGGCGCGCCGAACGTCATGCGCGGCGCCTCGCATTCCGGCAATGTCTCGGCGCGCACGCTTGCCGCTGACGGCCTGCTCGACATCCTGTCGTCCGACTACATCCCCTTCAGCCTGATCCAGTCGGCCTTCTTCCTCGGCGATGTCGTCGAGGGCATCTCGCTGCCGCAGGCGGTCGCCATGGTCTCGAAGAACCCGGCCGAAGCGATCGGCCTCGCCGACCGCGGCGTCATCGAGCTCGACCGCCGGGCCGACCTGGTGCGGGTGCGCGTCGACGACCATGTGCCGGTCGTGCGCACCGTGTGGCGCCAGGGCCGCCGGGTCGCATGATGGTCTCGGCCCTCATCGAGCGCGAGCTGGCCGAGAGCCTGCCGATCCGCAACGGCGTCTTCGTCGCGGTGGTGGGACCGAGCGGCGCCGGCAAGGATACGCTGATCGGCTACGCCAAGCAGCGCTTCGCCGGCGAGACGCGGCTGGAATTCGTGCGCCGCGTCATCACCAGGCCGAGCGACACGGCAAGCGAGGACCACGACACGCTGGCCGACGCCGCCTTTGCCGAAGCGGAGGCCGACGGCGCCTTCTCGCTGTGCTGGGACGCGCATGGCCTGCGCTATGGCCTGCCGGCCGATGTCGACTGGGCCGTGGCGAACGGCCACGTGGCGGTCGCCAACGTGTCGCGCGCGGTCATCCCGGCGCTGCGCGAACGCTACGCCAATCTGGCCGTGGTCGAGATCACCGCGGCGCCGGAGATTCTCGCGGAACGGCTGGCGGCGCGCGGCCGCGAATCACGCGGCGAAGTGCTTGCCCGCCTGGCGCGCAGCACAAACGTCAAGCTGACAGGACCGGACATCACGTCGATCGACAATGGCGGCGACAAGGAGGTCGCCGGCGAACGCTTTGCCGAGGTGCTGCGCAAGGCGATGGCGTTCTCCGACCTGTCGGACATGATCTAAGATATGCTGATATTCAGGTGAGCCCGGCCTACAAGTAGCGGCTCCGGTGCTCACGTACTTAAGTACGCTCCGCTCCGGTTCTCGGAAGCCACCACTTTCGGCTCGGCCTGACCTGAATCTCAGCGCATCTTGGTGCCGAGCAAGGTCCGTCCTCACTTGTTGAAGTTGGCGATGAACTGCTTGAACTGGGGCGTCGGCGGCCTGGCGAACATCTCCTTCGGCTCGCCGGCCGAATCCACGTCGCCCTTGTGCAGGAACATCACCTTGCTCGACACGTCGCGGGCAAAGCCCATTTCATGGGTCACGACCAGCATGGTGCGCCCTTCTTCGGCAAGCGAGCGCATGACGCGCAGCACCTCGCCGACCAGTTCCGGATCGAGCGCGGATGTCGGCTCGTCGAACAGCATCACCTTGGGATTCATCGCCAGCGCGCGGGCGATCGCAGCGCGCTGCTGCTGGCCGCCCGACATATGCGGCGGATAGTAGTTTCGGCGCTCCCAGATGCCGACGCGCTTCAGCAATGCCTCGGCCTGCTCCAGGCACTCCGCGCGCGGCCGCTTCAGCACATGCGTCGGCGCGGCGACGAGGTTTTCCAGCACGGTCATGTGCGACCAGAGATTGAAGCTCTGGAAAACCATGGCGAGGTTGGCGCGGATCCGCTCCACCTGGCGGATGTCAGCCGGCATTTGGTGGCCGTCGCGGCCCCGCTTCATCCGGATGAGCTCGCCATCCACGCGCACTTCGCCGGAATCCGGGGTCTCCAGGAGATTGATGCAGCGCAGCATCGTGCTCTTGCCGGACCCCGAGGAGCCGAGGATCGAAATCACATCGCCCTTGTGGGCTTCCAGAGAAATGCCCTTGAGCACCTCGTGATCGCCGAAGCATTTGCGCAGGTCCTTGACGCTGATGGCTGCCTTGTCGTCCGGGGACGATGCCGCTTGCGCGGCAGCGGCGACATTTGCCGACATCACAACACCTCCGGTACGGATTTGATTTGCTGGCTCTGCTCGGGCGGGGGACGCAGATGCGGTGAAAGCCGGTATTCGACCCAGGCGAACAGCCGGGCGATCGACAGGTTGAGAAGCAGGTAGATCACACCGGCGCAGGTCAGCACCTCGATCGGCCGGAACGTGTCGTGCTGGATCTTTTGCGCCGTTCCCATCATCTCCATGATGGTGACGACGGACGCGAGCGCGGTCGCCTTGGTCATGAGGATGATTTCGGTCGAATAGGCCGGCAGGGCAAGCCGCAGCGCGATCGGCAGCGTGACGAGGCGAAAGCGGGTGAAGGCCGACATGCCGAACGCCTTGGCCGCCTCGATCTGGCCGACAGGTACTGCCCGCAGCGCGCCGCGGAAGATCTCGCTCTCATAGGCGGCTGTGTTCAAGGCCATGGCGACGATCGTGCAATACATCGGATCGCGCAGGATCGGCCACAGGATCGGGCTGTGGCGAACGAAATCGAACTGGGAGAGCCCGAAATAGATCAGATAGAGCTGCACCAGCAGCGGCGAGCCGCGGAAGACGAAGACATAGGCGCGGGTAAAATATTCGCCGAACTTATAGCCGGAAGCCCGCAACCAGGTCAGGCCGGTGGCGATGAGGAGGCCGAAGGCGATGCCGAAGAACCAGATCTCGAGCGTCAGCGGCAGCGCCTTCAGCACGCTCCACATGGTCGAAAGGTAGAAGTCGAAATCCACCGCCACCTCTTATTTCGGCCGGGTGAAACTGCGCGAGGTGTAACGCTCGGCCTTCTCGAAGATCGGCGTCGAGATCGAGGTCATCACCAGGTAAAGAATGCCGGCGACCGTGTAGAAAAGCAGCGAATGATGCGTCGAGCGCGCGGCCTTGTTCGCGGTGAGCATCAGTTCGGCGACGCCGGTGACCGAGATCAGCGCCGAATCCTTGATGGTCAATTGCCAGACATTGCCCAGCCCCGGCACCGCGAGACGCAGGACCTGAGGCATGATCACGAGGCGAAACCGCAACCAGGCCGACATGCCATAGGCACGCGCCGCTTCCAGCTCGCCGCGGTGGATCGCCAGGAACGACCCGCGAAAAACCTCGGCCTGGTAGGCGCCGGAAATGATGCCGACCGCGAGCACGCCGCCGAGGAAGCTCGGCATGTTCAAGATATCCGTCGAGCCGATCGATCCGGTGGACCTTGCCACGCCGGTCAGGACCTGCGTGCCGCCATAGTAGAACAGATAGATGATCAGCAGTTCCGGTTCGCCGCGAAACACGGTGGTGTAGCTCTCGCCGATGAACCTCAACCCGCCGCGATGCGAGAGCTTGGCCGCCGCCACCAGCGAGCCCAGCACGGCACCAATCAGCATCGAGACGACGGTAACGGCGAGTGTCCAGCCGATGCCCCAGAGCAGTTGCACGCCCCAGCCGGCGGCCAACAGCCCATAGGCCGTCGACACCTGGTCCTTGAGATCGTTGAGAAACTCCACGTACGGCTCCTGCGGGCGTCGACGGGTTGCCCGCCTTAAAGCGCGTGTCAAAACGGGTTAGGCGACGCGCTTTAAGGCCTTGCCTTGATGCATGTCGTTCTCCCAAAACCGCCGCGCACTTTTGGGCGACATGCAAAGCAAACGGGAGCAGCCTTGGCTGCTCCCGTTGCGACATTACTTGGTAATGTCGATCTTGAACCACTGCATGGAATATTTCGACACCGAGCCGTCATCGAGCGCGGCCTTGAGCGCCTTGTTGTAAATGTCCTGCAGGTCCTTGTCGGTCTTGCGGAAAGCGGCGCCGATGCCCGGCCCGAGGATCGGGCCACCCTTGAATTGCGGGCCGACGAATTCCAGGTCCTTGGCGTCCGGCTTGGCCAGCGTGCCGAGGAAGTAGGTGGTGTCGGCGAAAGCGACGTCGATGCGGCCCGCCATCAGGTCGAGGTCATGCTCGTCGGTGGTCTTGTATTCACGGACGTTGGCGACGTCCTTGAGATACTTGTCGGCAAACGTCGCCTCCGTGGTCGAAACCTGCAGGCCGACATTCTTGCCGGTGAGCTCCTTGCGGAGCGTGTCGAGCGCCGCCTTGGATTCGGCGTCGTCCTTCGACAGATCGATCATCTTGCCGCTGTTGGACAGCTGCGCCAGCGGACCGTTCTTGTCGGCAAGGAAGGCGACCGGCGAAGAGGCATAGGGGATCGAGAAGTCAATCGTCTTCATGCGCTCTTCGGTGATCGACATACCATCCATGACGATGTCGAACTTGCCGGCCGTGAGGCCGGGAATGACGCCGTCCCAATCCTGCGCCACGATGTTGCATTCCAGCTTCGCGCGGGCGCAGACGTCGTTCAGGATGTCCACCTCGAAGCCGACGATCTTGCCGCTGGCATCCGTCTGGTTCCAGGGGGCATAGGAGCCCTCCATGGCGACCGTCACGGTCTTCCAGTCCTTGGCCATTGCCGGGGTCGAGCAGGTCAACGCCAGCGCGGCGAGCGCGATCCAACGTGCTGATGTCACGGTAATTTCTCCCATATTCTGTTCTTGGAACCCTCAGATGCCAATTGCTTAGCCCAGCCCCAATTCTGCGACAAGGGCAGTTTTCCGGTTCACGCGTTGTTGCAATCCGCCCGCGAATCCGGGCCTGCCCGGTGGGTTTTCCCGCGAGCACCGATCCAATCAGGACCGTGAATGTTAAAGCGAGGCTATTCCGCCGGCGCGCCCGCAACGTTTTGGCGCGTCGCTTCGATCATGCGGCGGCGGGCGCGGAAGACGCCCCATTGCTGGTCGACCAGCACGCCGATCAGGATCACGCCGCCCATCACGGCGAAGTTGAGCGAGGAGGGAATGCCGAGCAGGTTGACGAGGTTCTGCAACTCCTGCAGCAGCACGGTGCCGAGGATGACGCCGACCAGCGAGCCTTCGCCGCCGCGCAGCGAGAAGCCGCCCAGCACCGCCGCGGCGATGGCATAGAGCTCGTAGAACTGGCCGTGGCTCGCCGGCGAGATCGAGCGCGTGTACATGGCGAAATAGACTGCAGACAGCGCCGTCAGCACGCCGCAGATGACATAGGCCGCGATGATCACCCGGCCCGTGCGGATGCCGGAATATTTCGCCGCTTCCTCGTTCTTGCCGATCGCATAGAGGTAGCGGCCGAACACCGAGCGGTGCAGCACCACCCACATGACGATGGCGATGACGATCAGCGCGATGAAGGAGTTCGGCAGGCCATAGGAGCGACCCGCGGTCAGGAATTCGAGCGTCGGGAAATTCTGACCGAAGGCGAAGCCCGCCGTGCCGTCGGCGGTGTAGAAGCGCGCCACGCCGCGATAGATGAGCAGGCCGCACAGCGTCACCACGAAGGGCTGCAGTTTCAGCCGCGTGATCAGCCAGCCATGCACGAAGCCGATGATGGCGCCAAGCACGAGGATCAGCACGAAGGCCAGCGGCCAGCTCACCTCGCGCACCGCGATGAAGTCGATGAACAGCGTGCCGAGCAGGGCGACCAGCGAGCCGACCGACAATTCGATGCCGCCGGTGATGATGACGAAGGCCTGGCCGATCGACAGGATGCCGAACAGCGCAACCAGGTTGGAGGTGTTGGCGAGGTTGATCGCCGACAGGAAGCGCGGGTTGATGGCCGTCACCACCGCGCCGACCACCAGGATCAGGATCAGCAGGCCGAGATCTTTCTTGCTCATTGCGCTCCTCCCGCCGCTTGCAGCAATTTCGGCTTCTTGCCGACCGCCAGCAAGAGCACGTTCTCCTGGCTGAAATCGTCCTTGTCGAGGATGCCGGAGATCTGCCCCTCATGCATGACCGCGATGCGGTCCGACACGCCGATCACCTCTTCCATGTCGCTGGAGATCATCAGCACGGCGACGCCGGCATCGGCCAGCGCCCGCATCAGCCCGTAGATCTCGGCCTTGGCGCCGATGTCGATGCCGCGCGTCGGCTCATCCAGGATCATCACCTTCGGGTTCATCGCCAGCCATTTGGCCAGAACCACCTTCTGCTGGTTGCCGCCTGACAAAGTGCCGGTGCGGGTCAGGACCGATGGTGCCTTGATGCCGAGGTTTTTCTTCTGCTTTTCGGCCGTCGCGAGTTCAGCGCTGGCGGACACCAGCGAGCGCCTGGCATGCGCAGGCAGATTGGGCAGCGAGATGTTCTGGGCGATCGACAGGTCGAGCAATATGCCGGTCAGCTTGCGGTCCTCCGGCACCAGGAAGATGCCGTTCGCCACCGCGTCCGCCGCCGAGCCTACATCGAGCGGCTTGCCGTCGAGCGTGACACTGCCTGCCAACCGCTCGTCGATGCCGAACAGCACGCGCGCCAGCTCCGTGCGGCCGGAGCCGACCAGGCCCGCGAGGCCGAGGATCTCGCCGTGTCTCAATTCCAGGCTGACCGGCCGGTCGGGATAGGTGCTGGTGCGGATCGCGTCCGCCGACAGGGCCACGCTGCCCGGCGCGCGGGCAGCTTCGCCGGCCTTCTCGCGCTCCTTCAGCATACGGCCGATCATCAGCCTGACCATCTCGTCGTGATTGATCTGGTCCTTTGCCAGCGTGCCGGCCAGCGTGCCGTCGCGCAGCACCACGACACGGTCGGCGACGCGCTCGATCTCATGCAGCCGGTGCGAGATGAAGATGACGCTAATGCCTTCCGCCTTCAGGCCCTTGATGACGTCGAGCAGCTTTTCGGTCTCGGCGATCGGCAGGCTGGAGGTCGGCTCGTCGAGGATGACCAGCCGCGCCTTGATCGACAGCGCCTTGGCGATCTCGACCATCTGCTGCTGGGCGAGCGACAGCGAAGCCACTGGCGCGTCGGCCGAGAAATTGGCGCCGACGCGCTTCAGGAGCGGCGCCACCATCTCGCGCAGTTTCGCGCGGTCGACCAGCTTCAGCGGCCCGGCGCGTAGCGGCTCGCGGCCGAAGAAGATGTTGGCGGCGACGTCGAGGTTTTCGAAGAGGTTGAGCTCCTGGTGCACGAAGGCGATGCCAGAGCCGATGCTTTGCTCGACGGTCAATCCGTCATGCGCCGCGCCGTCGACGGCAACGGTGCCGCTGTCCGGCCGCGTCACGCCGCCGAGGATTTTCATCAGCGTCGATTTGCCGGCGCCGTTTTCGCCGACGAGGCCGATGACCTCGCCGGGCCGGACCTCCATCGAAAACCTGTCCAGCGCCACAACACCCGGATAGGTCTTGCGCACGGCCTCCAGGCCCAGGAACGGAGCGGCGATCGGTTGAGTGGTGTCGGTAGAGGTCATCGCGCCATAGTTTACCGCACGGGGCAGCAGCCGGTGGGCCACAGACTGACGGGCCTTGGCAAGTCCGTCAATACGAACGCCGGCTCAAGGTGGGACCCTCGAGCCGGCGCAACTGTCTTGGGCTTACTTGCCCGCCATCGCCTTGAGGTTGGCGGCGTAGGTGTCGACGTCATCCTTGCCGATGATCTTGGTCGGGATGATGATCAGGTTACCGGCCGGGATGCCCGACTTGTCGCCCTTGAGGTAGGCGGCCATCAGCTTCATGCCCTGATAGGCCCATTCGAACGGCTGCTGCACCACGGTCGCGGCGACAGTGCCTTCCTTGACGCCGCCCAGCGTGATCGGATCGTCGTCGAAGCCGACGACGGTGATCTGGCCGAGCTTGCCGGCATCGCGCAGCGCTTCGTAGATGCGCGGCGTGTTGTAGGAGTAGAAGCCGACCATGCAGGTGATGTCGGGGCTGGCGACCAGCGCGTCCTCGACATTCTTCTTGGCGCGCGCCTGGTCGATGTCGTCGCCGCGCACGTCGACCAGCTCGATCTTGCTGCCGGCGAGCCCGTCCTTCATGCCCTGGATGCGCTCCTTGGCATTGTCGGCGCCGAGCAGGCCGACGAAGCCGAGGCACTTGCCGCCGTTCGGCATCGCCTTCTTGGCGATCTCGGCCGCCTGCTTGCCGGCATCGACATTGGACGAGCCGATATAGGCGACACGCTTGGTCTGCGGCGCGTCCGAGTCGGTGGTGAACAGCGCCGTTTCCGACGCGATCTTGTTCAACCCGTCGGTCGAGGTCTTGGGATCGACGGCCGAGACCATGATGCCCTTGACGCCTGCCGTCACCAGGTCGTCCATCAGCCGCTGCTGGATGGCGACCGAGGACTGTTCCGGATATTTGAGCTCGAGATTGTAGTCGGGCAGTTCACCCTGCGCTTTCTTCACGCCGGCTTCCGCCGCCTTCCAGAAGTCTGACGCACCGTTGACGACGAAGGCCAGCGTCGGCTTGTCGTCGGCGCGCACGCTGGCGCTTACCGACAGGCCGACAAGCAGGGCCGCCGCGGCGACAGATGCGTTACGGATCATGGATTTCATAGTTCAACCTCCCTTGTAGAACTTGCCTTGTAGAACTCATCGCTGATGTCTCGGCTGCGGCGCGGACAACCCTCCTCCTCAAGGGTGTGGCGCAAAGGTCCGCCGACTTAAGAACGGTGCCGATCCGGCCGCGGTCGAGACACTAGACACTCATGTGGCGTTCGTAAATAGTCCGATTTGTCTGACATTTTCGTGAGACGGAGTGCACACCCAATCCGGCATGCCGCCGGGTTCCAAGCAAGCATCCTTCGCACTTTGCCGGCACCGAACGGAAGCCCAGACGGTTACGACGAGTTGACAGTAGAACGCTAACAGCTATTAGTAAAGAGTATTAGTTATGAGGCCGCGAGGTGCGCTTTCGACGCGGAGGAGACGCTGGTCGAAGGGCGCGCCGGGAGTGAGGGGAGCGAACGCCGCAACGCTTGAAACCGCGCGGAAAATACGGGAATCGTCAGCATTGCTGACCTTGTCTGGCGGTTTCGTCGCGAAGCGGCGCAGCCGGCGATTTGCCTGTCGCGCTTGCTAATATGTATTAGTCGAGCGCAATGTCGATAAACGCACCGACCTCGACCATCTTGCCGTTGCCGTCGGCCTTTGCTTTAGAGCCGGCTGGGTTTGGGAAACGACCATGAGCGAACCGACGGAACTGAGCGATCCCCCCGGAGCTTCCAAGCGCCGCAAGCCGGCCGCCAAGCCCAAGGGACGCGTCACCATGACCGACATCGCGCGCGCCGCCGGCTGCTCGCAGGCGACGGTGTCGTTCGTGCTCAACAATTCGCCGGGCATCAGGCTGTCGCAGCAGACACGCGACCGGGTGATCGAGGCAGCCCGAGCGCTGGGCTATTCGCCGCCGGTCTTTTCAGCGCTGCGGCCGCCCGTGACGCCGTTCGAAGGCCTCGACGGCGTCATCGGCTTCGCGGTCGACCAGCTCGCCACCAGCCCCGAGGCGGTGGTCGCCATCGAGGGCGCCCGGCAAGCCTCCTGGAACGCCGGCAATGTGCTTCTGGTGGCGCAGACCATGGGCGACGCGGTGATGGAGCCGCGCGCGGTTTCAGCACTGACAAGGCGCGGCATCTCGGCGCTGATCTACATGACCATCTTCACCCGCGAGATCGCCGCGCCGGATTTCCTATACAGCCTCGACATCCCGGTGATCCTGCTCAACTGCTACACCGCCGACTATGCCTTCCCGGCCGTGGTTCCCTCCGAGATCGCCGGCGGCCAGAGCGCGACAAGGCACCTGATCGCCCACGGCCATCGCCGCATCGCCACCGTCACCGGCGAGCCTTGGATGCAAGCCGCGCAGGATCGACTGAAAGGTTATCGCCGCGCCTTGGCCACCGCCGACATCCCGTTCGACCCGGAACTGGTGGTCGAGGGCGACTGGTCGGCCAGCGCCGGCTATGCCGCGACGGTCAAGCTGCTCGGGCTCAAGGAGCGGCCGACCGCCATCTTCTGCCAGAACGACCGCACCGCGATCGGCTGCTACGAAGCGCTGAAGGAAGCGGGCCTGCATATCCCGCAGGACATTTCGGTGGTCGGCTATGACGACGAGGAGATCGCCCGCCATCTCTTCCCGCCGCTGACCACCTCCATCCTGCCGCATCTGGCGATGGGCCAATGGGCGATCGAACAACTGGAGACGCCGCCAACGCCCGGCCGCGGCCGCTATCCCATCACCAAGCTCGAATGCCCGCTGGTGGAGCGGGAGAGCGTGGCCAGTGTGAAGGAATAGGTACCCAGATCACCACTTCAAAGCCGGTACGTATTGACATTGTATTGACAGTCGCTAGATATCTGATCCTGACATAGGAGGATTTCGATGGCGCGTTCCAGTCATGTCGGCAGCAATCGCGACGAAGCGCGCAAGGACGACGTGATTCAGATCCGCGCCTCGGCGGGGATGAAGGCTATTCTCAACCGCGCTGCGAGTTTGCGCGGGCAGAAGCTGTCGGAGTTCATGCTGGACAGTGCCCGCAGGCAGGCCGAGGAGACGATTCTCGACCAGCGCGCCTTCTTTCTCGATACGGATGCGCATGAGAAATTTCTCGATCTGCTTGATGCTCCGAACAAACCGTCGGAGGAGCTTCGCGCGCGTATGACGCGTAAGCCGGCCTGGGAGCGCTGATGTCCGCTGGCCGACCGCAAGGATGGCGAGTCCGCGCTCCGGAACGGCTGACCATTAGCCACGACGTATCTGAATTTCACAATGGCAAGCATTCATCTCTCGATGACTGGCTGCGAAACCGCGCCTTGGTTGCCGAAGGACTGTCCGCCCGAACCTATGTCGTCTGTGACGCGGGCACTAAAAATCGCGTCGTCGGTTATTATGCGATCTCGACGGCGATGGAAGAACGGATCGCGCTGCCAAGCGCAAAGCTTCGGCGAGGCATGCCCGAGCAAGTGCCCCTGTTGCTGATCGGTCGCCTTGCGGTCGATCAGACGTTCCAGGGAATGGGACTCGGAGGCGACCTGCTTTCCGACGCGCTGCGGCGTTGCCTCGCGGTTTCGGACATTGCCGGGGTTCGTGCTGTGGTGGCACATGCGATAGATGATGCAGCGATGGGTTTCTATCAACGGCATGGCTTCATCGCGTCTCTGCTTGGCGAGCGGATCATGCTGCTGCCAATCGAAACCGCTCAGGCGTTATTCTCGAACGTTTGAGCCTGATCCCATCAGCCAGGCGAGCGTGAGATCGCCCACATAAACACCTGTGTGCACCACACTATCCTTGCTCCGATTACGATCGCTCTGCGTCTTGGCAGCAATTCCGCCGAGGTTTAGCTTGGGCTCATATGGGAGGCTCCAATGACATCCAACTTCACCGTTCATGCCGCGTCCGGTTATGAGCAACTCATGGGGCGATGGAGCCGCAGGCTCGCGCCCAAGTTCATCGACTTCACCGGTCTGGCCGGTGGCGAAAAGATCCTCGATGTCGGCTGCGGCACCGGCAGCCTGGCCTTCGAATTGGCAAAATCGGCCGATCTCGCCGAGATCCAGGCCATCGACTTTTCGCCGGTCTTCGTAGACGCGGCCAGACAGCGCAACAGCGATCCGCGCGTCACCATCAGTCAGGCCGACGCCACGGCGCTGCCATTCGCCGACAACGCGTTCGACCGCGCATTGGCGTTGCTGGTGCTGCACTTCGTGCCGGAGGCCGGCAAGGCGGTGGCAGAGATGCGCCGCGTGGTGCGTCCGGGCGGCGTGGTCGCGGCCGTGGTCTGGGATCATTACGGCGGCATGCCTGGCATGCGCATGATGATCGACACCGTCGCGGCGCTCAGCGAAAGCGGGCGCCAGATGCGCGGCCGCTATTGCTTCCAGCCGATGATGCAGCCGGGCGAGATGAAGCGGACCTTTGTCGAGCAAGATCTCATCGACGTCAGCGAGGCCGAGCTCATGATCCGCATGGACTACGCGGATTTCGACGACTTCTGGGCGCCGATCGGCGCCGGCGAAGGCCCGCTCGGCAAATACATGACCACATTGGATCCGACCGAGCGGGGGCGCGTCGAGGCCGCCGTGCGCGATGCCTATCAGGCCGGCCGGCCCGACGGGCCGCGGTCCTTCGCCAATGTCGCCTGGGCCTGTCGGGGCATCGTGCCCTGAAAGTCACCTCGACCGCGGCGGGGCGGCGCCTCGGTTGCCGGCAGCGGCCGAAGCATTGATCTCCCAGCCGTCCACCCAGACCTGCCGCAGCCGGTCGCCCTCGCCCTTGAACCACAAGCCCGCTGGCCGGCAATCCTCGATGCGGTCGCTGCGGAAATTGCGGATGGCCTGGCGCAGTTCGCACCAGGCGACGATGTTGGCGGTCTCGGCATAGTAGATCAGCGCGACCGGGCGGATGACACGGCCGGTCGCCCGCCCCGCCTCGTCGCGATAGGAGAGGTCGAGCTTCTCCTCGTCGCGGATGGCGCGGCGGACCAGAGCGAGATCGACGGCGGAAGCGGAAGGCGCTGCAAAACCCCAGGCATGAAGAGCGTTGGCGTCCAGCGTCTGCCGCAAGGGCGGCGGCACCGCGCCAGCGATCTTGGCCCCAACGCGCTTCGCGGCCTGCTTGAGCTCATCGTCGCCGGTGCGTTCGAGCAGCGCCAGCGACAGCACGATCGCCTCCATCTCCTCGATGGAAAACATCAGCGGCGGCAGGTCGAAGCCGGGACGCAGTATGTAACCGATGCCACGCCCGCCCTCGATCGGCACGCGCATGGCCTGAAGCGCCGCAATGTCGCGATAGACCGAGCGGACCGTGACCTCCAGCCGCCCGGCGATCGTCGCCGCCGTCACCGGCTTCTTGGCCAGCCGCAGGATCTGGATGATCTCGAACAGGCGCGAGGCCTTGCGCATTTTTTCTCTCCCCGCCGAAACGCAACTGACATATCCCCGTCAGTTGGGATCGCCTATAGGGCCGCCTACCGACTTGAAAATCAACAGGTTCCTTTCTGCGCAAGCGGGTAATGTGACGAGCAACTGACATGAGCTACTCCGAAAACCTCTGGCTGTTCTTCGTGCTTCTGTTCGGCATCATCGCCGTTCCGGGCATGGACATGCTGTTCGTGCTGGCCAATGCGCTGACCGGCGGCAGCAACAGGGGTCTCGCCGCCACCGGCGGCATCATGCTCGGCGGCGCCGTGCACACGCTGAACGGCGCCATCGGCGTCGGCCTGCTCATGCATTTCGCGCCGATCCTGTTCACGCCGCTGCTGATCGCCGGCGCCGCCTACATGGCCTATATCGGCATTTCGCTGATGCGCAGCTCGATCACCGTCGGCGACGACGGACCTACGGGCAGCCGCTCGGCCTGGAAGGCGTTTCGCCAGGGACTGGTCACCTGCCTGATCAATCCGAAGGCCTATCTCTTCATCCTAGCCGTCTATCCGCAATTCCTGAAGCCGGCTTACGGCCCGATCTGGGTGCAGGCGACAATCATGGGATTGCTGACGGTCGCCACGCAGGCGGCAATCTATGGCGGGCTCGCCGTCACCGCCGGCCGCAGCCGGGGGCTGCTGGTCGACAATCCGCAAGCGACAATCCTGGCCGGACGGGGCGCCGGACTGCTTTTGTTTGCCGTTTCGGTATTCACGGCGTGGGAAGGGTTGAGGGCGGCGTGATCGCCGCCCTCGCCTTTTCGCTCAAGCCGCGCCCTGACGGGTGGCGAGCATCTCGCGCTTCACCGACCGGCGCCATTCGACGGCGCCGGCGAGGCCGTGCAGCACCGTTTCGGTGGTCGCCCAGTCGATGCAGCCGTCGGTGATGCTCTGGCCGTAGACCAGCGGCTTGCCGGGCACGACATCCTGACGGCCGGCGACGAGATTGCTCTCGATCATGACGCCGACGATGCGCTCGTCGCCCGCGGCAACCTGCTCCGCCACGTCATGCGCGACCTTTGGCTGGTTCTCCGGCTTCTTGGCGCTGTTGGCATGGCTGACATCGATCATCAGCCGCGGCGCTATGCCGATCCGGCCAAGCTCGGCAGCGGCCGCTTCCACGCTCGCCGCATCATAGTTCGGCTGGACGCCGCCACGCAGAATAACGTGGCAATCCTCGTTGCCGGTGGTTGCCGCAATGGCGCTGCGTCCACCCTTGGTCACCGCCATGAAATGATGCGGCTGAGCGGCCGACTTCACCGCCTCGGCGGCAATGCGCAAATTGCCGTCGGTGCCGTTCTTGAAGCCGACCGGGCAGGACAGGCCCGAGGCCAGTTCGCGGTGGATCTGGCTTTCGGTGGTGCGCGCGCCGATGGCGCCCCAGGCGACGAGATCGGCGATGTATTGCGGGATGGTCATGTCGAGGAACTCGGTCGCCGCCGGCAGGCCGAGATTGTTGACGGCCGACAGCACGTTGCGCGCCATGCGCAACCCCTTTTCGATGTTGAAGCTGCCGTCGAGGTCGGGATCGTTGATCAGGCCCTTCCAGCCGACCGTGGTGCGCGGCTTCTCGAAATAGACGCGCATGACGATCTCGAGCCGGTCGGCCAAGGTTTCGCGCAGCGCCGCCAGACGGCTGGCATAGTCAACGGCGGCGACCGGATCGTGGATGGAACAAGGGCCGACGATGACAAGCAGTCGATCGTCGGCCCCCGAGAGGATGGAATGGATGGCGTTGCGCGCGGTGGCGACGGTGCGCGTCGCCGTCAGCGTGCGCGATATTTCGCGCATCACCTCGTCCGGCGTGCTCAAGGCTCTGATTTCGGTGACCCGAAGGTCGTCTGTGGTGGTCAACACGGCTTTCTGCTCCTGGTTTAGGAGACCTGCCGGCTGAAACAAAAAAGCCGCCAGGTCTGGCGGCTTGTCGGATGTTTGATCTGCAAATCTTCAGATCGAGCGCAATCCTCCCGCCGCCAGCGAGCTGCTAAAGTACCAATAGGTGGCGGTCAGGTTGATCATGCGGCTCATATAGTCGATGCGGGAGTGTTTGTCACGCGGGTGATGAGAGCCAATTCGGAATGGCCGAATCTCGCGATTTCGTCATCCCAGGGCGAAGCAGGAGCGAAGCTCCGTCGCGGAGACCCTGGGATCCATTCCGTGACCTTGGCCGAGGGTTGCACCGGAGCAAATTCTGCGCCGCTGCGCCGCTTCAAAGTAACGGCATGGATCCTCGGGTCTGCGCGCGTCGCTTCGCTCCTTGCTCCGCCCGTGGATGACGAAGTGACGGTTTCCACCGGGCTCGCCGTCACTACTCCCCGATCACGCCAGCAATGTTCTGGTCATAATCGACCAACGAGCCGGTCATGACGCCGGCCTGGGGGCTCAGCATATAGGTGATCAGCCGGGCAAGCTGCGCCGGCTTGACCAGTTGGCCCATGGGCTGCGCTGCCTCGGCCTTTGCCAGCCAATCGTCGGGGGCGTCGTGCCACTTCTTCTGCACGATCGCCTCGCCTTCGGTGTCCATCCAGCCGGGCAGCACCGCGTTGCAGCGGATGCGGTTCTTCCGGTAGGAGCTCGCAACATTCTTGGTCAGCGTCATCAGCGCGCCCTTGCTGGTCGAATAGGGCGTCAGGAACGACTGGCCGGCATGCGCCGACATCGACAGCACGTTGACGATCGAGCCGGGCGCCTTGCGTTCGAGCAGATGCGCGACGAGGCCCTGCATCAGGAAGAAGGGGCCGCGCACATTGGTGTCGAAGATCTGGTCGAAAAGCTCTTCCGAGGTCTCGACCAGCGAGCCGCGCGCGGACGTGGCGGCGGCGTTGACCAGCGCGTTCAGCGTGCCGAAATGCGCGCTGGCCGTTGCCACGGCGCGCTTGCAATCGGCGACCTTGGCGACATCGGCGCTGATGAAGATGGCGTCGACGCCGTTCTTCTTCAGCGCCGCGACCGCCCTGTCGCCCTTTTCCTGCGAGCGGCCGATCAGGGCCAGCGCGCGGCAGCCCTCGTCGGCCAAGGCTTCCGCAACCGCGAAGCCGATGCCCTGCGCGCCGCCGGTGACGATGGCGCGCGTTTCTGAATTGCGACCGGCCAAACCGTTCATCGCTCTGCTCCTGTGTTTTGAATGACCAATGGATTTTCGAGGTTCATTGACGTTCCGATCAGCTTCCCGGTGCCTTGTCGCGACGTTCACAACTTGGCCGAGGCGTCCCCAACTTCGTCATCCTAGGGCGAAGCAGGAGCGAAGCTCCGTCGCGGAGACCCTAGGATCCATGCCGTGACCCCGGCCGAAGAATGCCGCGGCGCAGAATTCTGGACCGTTGCGCACCGCTCCGATGTAACGGCATGGATCCTCGGGTCTGCGCGCGTCGCTTCGCTCCTTGCTCCGCCCGTGGATGACGACGCGATGGATGTTCCGGCTACTCGCCACCCTTGCAGACCAACAAACCGACCATCCTTCAAAGCGTTCGCCCAGCCGGACTAGTCGACGCGGACGGTCTTGCCCGTCTTGGCCGACTTCAGCGCCGCGTCCGCCAGCTTCAGCGCGATCAGCCCATCCTTGCCGCTCGGCGCCGCCTTCTTGCCGGCAGTCGCCGCGGCGATGAAGGAGGCGATCTCATTGGCATAGGCGTCGATGTAGCGGGTCATGAAGAAGTCGTGCAGCGGCGGGCGGGTGTAGCCCTTGTCGTTGGCGAGCTCGATCGACACCGGCCGCTGGTTCTCGGCCGCGACCATGCCCTTGGAGCCATGCACCTCGATGCGCTGGTCGTAGCCATAGGTGGCACGGCGCGAGTTGGAGATGACGGCCTGCTTGCCGGAGGCGGTTTCGAGGATGACGCTGACGCTGTCGAAATCGCCTGCTTCGCCGATCTTCCTGTCGACCAGCACGGAGGCATGGGCGCTCACCGCAACCGGCTCCTCGCCGAGCAGGAAGCGCGCCATGTCGAAATCATGGATGGTCATATCGCGAAAAATGCCGCCCGAGCGGGCGATGTAATCGAGCGGCGGGGCGCCGGGATCGCGCGACGTGATGGTGACCATCTCGACCGTGCCGATGGCGCCGTCGTCGATCGCCTTGCGGACGGCGGCGAAATGCGGATCGAAGCGGCGGTTGAAGCCGACCATCAGCGTGGCCTTGGTCTTCTCGACCACGGCCAGGCATTTTTCGACGCGCTCGACGGAGAGATCGATCGGCTTCTCGCAGAAGATCGCCTTGCCGGCCTTGGCGAAGCGCTCGATCAGATCGGCGTGGGTGTCGGTCGGCGTGCAGATGATGACGGCGTCGATGTCCTTGGCCTTCTCGATCGCCTCGATCGTGCGGACTTCCGCGCCATAGGCGGAAGCGAGCTCCATCGCCGCTTTCTCGAACGCATCGGCGACGGCGACCAGCTTGGCCTGCGGGTTGGAGGCGACGGCGCGGGCATGCACCTTGCCGATGCGGCCGGCGCCGAGGAGAGCGAAGCGGAGTGTCATGGAATGTCCTTCGAGGGTGGGTTTTGTAGGCATATCCGCGCCTTCCGGCGCGGATGACTGGTTTGATCCCGTCGTAGCGCCCGTCAGGCGGCCTGCAGCTCCGCCTGTCCGGTCTTGGCGCCGGTGATGTAGGCGACGATGTCGTTGCCGTCGGTGTCTTGTTTGCGCAGATTGGCGACGATCTTGCCGCGACGGAAGACGACGATGCGGTCGACCAGGTCGAACACCTGGCGCATGTTGTGGCTGACCAGGATCAGCGGCTCGCCGTTTTCCTTCAACGTGCGGATGATGTTTTCGACCTGCGCCGTCTCCTGCACGCCGAGCGCCGCCGTCGGCTCGTCCATGATGATCAGCTTGGAGGCGAAGGTCGCGGTCCTGGCGATCGCCACGCACTGGCGCTGGCCGCCCGACATGTGGCGAATGGTGCTGGAGAGGTTCGGGATCTTCACCGCCGTGCGGACAAGTGCTGCCTCCGTCGCCTTACGCATCGCCTTGCGGTCGAGGATGGAGAAAGGCCCGAGATTGAACAGCACCTTCTCGCGGCCAAGGAACAGGTTCGACGGCACGTCGAGGTCGTCGGCCAGAGCGAGGTTCTGGAACACTGTCTCGATTCCCGCCTCGCGCGCCTCGATCGGGCCGGCGAAATTCACCTCCTTGCCGTCGAACCAGATCTTGCCGTCGGTCCGCTGCTCGACGCCGGTGATCTGGCGCACGAAGGTCGACTTGCCGGCGCCGTTGTCGCCCATGATGGCGACGTGCTCGCCCTTGCGCAGCTCGAAATTCGCCTCCTGGAGCGCGTGCACGCCGCCATAGTGCTTGGTGAGGTTTTCGGTCTTCAGAACGATGTCGGACATGGTCAAGCTCCTATCGCGCGGCGGCGCTGGCGCCATTGATCGAGAACGACCGCGCCGACGATGATCACGCCCTTGACCATCTCCTGATAGTAGGCATCGAGGCGCAGGAAGGTGAAGCCGGAAATGATGACGCCGAAGATCAGCGAGCCGATCACGGTGCCGATGATGGAGCCGCGGCCGCCCGACAGCGAAACGCCGCCGATGACCGCCATGGCGATGGCGTCGAGCTCGTACATGACGCCCATGCCGGCCTGGGCGGTGAGGTTCTTGGAGGAGAGAACCACCGCGGCGATCGCTGCCAGGATACCGGCTATGGCATAGACCAGCACCTTGTGGTTGGCGATCTTGATGCCGGACATGCGCGCGGCATCCTCGTTGGAACCGATGGCGTAGCAGTGCTTGCCGTATTTCGTGTAGGTCAGGATAAGCTGGAACAGGATTGCCAGCGAGATGAAGATGACGACAGGCATCAGGCCCTTGCCGATGGCCGCGAAGCTCTCGGTCGGGAACGAGATCGGCTGGCCCTTCGACCACCATTTGGCGATGCCGCGAGCGGTGACCATCATGCCGAGCGTGGCGATGAAGGGTGGAATGCGGGTGTAGGCGATCAGCAGGCCGTTGATCAGGCCGGCGATCAGTCCGCAGCCGATCGCGACCAGCAGCGGCACGATGACCGGCAGGTCGGTCCAGCCATAGTCGATGAACATCGCCTTGGGATTGGGATTGCCGTTGACGGTCGCGACCTGGGCGAAGCTCATGGCGATCATGGCGGTGGCGCCGACGATCGAGCCCGAGGAGAGGTCGATGCCGCCGCAGATGATCACCTGGGTGACGCCGATGGCGATGATGCCGACGATCGACACCTGCAGGATGATGATTTCCAGACGCTGCTGGTTGAAGATCGCGTTGACATTCTCGCGGGTGTTGAACAGGAAGCTGTCGCCAAGGAAGACTCGGCCGATCAGCTCGAAGGCGACGACGAGGATGACCAGCGCCAGAAACACGTTGAATTCGGCGGGCCATGGGCGCTTCTTGGCGTCGTAGCTCAGCCCGCCAATGCCATGCGATGTCTGTGACACGTCTTCTTCCTCCGAATGACCACACCGGTTCTCCCGCCCGGTGGGGCGGGAGAACGAAGGGAGCGGTGCCGCTTTAACAGCAGCCGATTTCAGCCGGTCCGATGCGTCGGCGCGCCGCTCATCGAGAAGTGCGGCCTCAGTTCTTCTTCAGGAACTTGTCGATGTTCGCCGGGGTGACAAGCTGGAAGGGCACATAGACCTTGTGCTCGACCTTCTCGCCCTTGGCGAGCTTCAGCGCCGCGTCGAGCGCGCCGGCGCCCTGGCCGGCGGCGTCCTGGAACACCGTCACATCAAGATCGCCGGCCTGCATCGCGGCCAGCGCGTCCTGGGTGGCATCGACGCCGCCGACGACCACCGACTTCATGTCGACATTGGCGGCCTTCATTGCCTGGATGGCGCCGATGGCACTCTCGTCGTTGTTGGCGATGACGCCGTCGAACGGCTTGCCGGACGACAGCCAGTTGGTCATCAGGTTCTGCGCCTGGTCACGATCCCAGTTCGAGGTCTGCTTGTCGATGATCTTGATGAAGCTGCAGTCCGGGGTCGCGATCACTTCCTCGATGTCCTTGGTGCGCTGCACCGCGGCCTGGTTGGAAAGCTCGCCCATGATCACATAGACATTGGCTTCCTTCTTGCCGGCTTCCTTGAACAGGCGGCAGGCTTCCTTGGTCTCGAGCGTGCCGGATTCGGACTCGTTCGAAGCGACGAAGGCCTGGTTGTCGGGCAGCGAGTCGACATTGACCGGCTGGCGATTGACATAGACCAACGGGATCTTGGCCGCGGCGGCCGCATCCGACATCGCCTGGGTGGCCGAGGTGTCGACCGGATTGACGATGATGGCGTCGACGCCCGATGCGGCAAAATTCTTGATCTGGTCTAGCTGCTTGGCCACGTCGTTCTGCGCGTCCTCGACCTGCAGCTCGACGCCGTCCATGCCCTTGGCCTGCGCGATCATGCCGTTGCGCAGCACGGTCAGGAAGTTGTCGTCGAACTTGGCCATCGAAACGCCGATCTTGGCGGCGAAGGCGGATGAACACATCAGCGCCGAAAGCGCGACGCCCAAAAGCAGTTTCTTCATTTTATCTCTCCTCCACTTGGTGTCCGGCTGCACCCATTGGAACCGGAATCCCCGGTTTGCCCGGGGAATCTCTCCCTGCGGCTACACGGCGTTGCCCATTCGATGGAACGCCTCGTCCTCCGTTCGAAACAGACACTCCGGAACGAAAGAACCAAAAAGCCTAGTTAGTGAAATATTTATTCCATTTCGTTTGGAAACGTCAAGGGTGATTCCGACTGGGGCAGTCGGTTTTTCGATCGCGATCGTCGCGGCGAAGACCCACGATCATCGCCGCATGGGCCAGAATCGCGGCAAACCGCCGTGAAAGAATCCATCAGGCTGATGGATTCTTTCACGGCGGACGCTAGATATTTTCCGGCAGGTAGATGTCGAAGGGCAGGAAGGTCTGTCCCGGCGCATTGGCCGCGCCACTTTCGATGGCATGGGCCATCAGCACGACGAGTTCCCGGCAGAGCGCCGCGAGCGGTGTCGAGATGACCATGGTGAGGATGTTGTCGGCGAGCGCGGCGCGCGAGACGGCGTTGATCTCGTTGCAGATGACGATCGGCATCTCGGCCGGGCGCGCCACCCTCAGCGCCGAGACCGCGCCCTCCATGCCGCCGCCGGCGACGTAGCAACCGGCAAGATCGGGATGGCGCGCCAGAAGATCGAGCATGGCGTCATGCGTGACGTCATTGGCCTCGAGGTTGACTAGCGTCTCCATCACAGTGAAGTCCGGCGCGTGCTCGCGGAAATAGGAGCGGAAGCCGATCTCGCGCAGTTCATGGCCGTGGAAGCGATGGCTGCCGACGAAGAGCGCGACCTTGCCTGGCTTCCTGGCGGCCTTGGCGATCATCCAGGCGGCGCTGCGCCCGACCTTGCGGTTGTCGAGACCGACATAGCCCTCGCGGATACCGGCGGCAAAATCGGACAGCAGCGAGAAGACCGGCTGCCCCCTCGCCTTCAGCGCCTCCACGACCGCCGTCAGCGTCGGATGATCCGGGCCGACGACGGCAACGGCTCTCGACTTCGCCGCCAGCCCGCGCATTTGGGCGGCAATCTCGTCGGGCGCCAGCGAGGCGGCGAAATCGACTGTCGCAACACCACGAAAGCGTTGCGATTGTGCGACCGCCAGCTCGAGCTCCCTGGCGAAATCGCCATAGAAGACGTCATTGCCCCTCAGCAGCAGGAAGCCGAGCCGGTATTCCGGCAGTTCCTGTCGCATGCGCTGCTTGATCAGTCCCGCCGCGTGATAGCCGATCTCGGTGGCGGCCTCGTAGACCCGGCGCGCCGTCTCCTCGCGCACAGGCAGGCGGCTGTTCAGCACTCTGTCGACGGTAGCGACGCTGACGCCCGAGACGCGCGCGAGATCGGTAATGGTCGGCCGCTTTGCCATGAATGCTCCATCGCTTATCCGGCTGAGGATATCTCATTCTGATAGAAAATGATAGAAACTATCTTTCTGACGTTGAGACTATCATAGGCTGGCGGTATGTTGAAGTGGAAGCTGGCCATGGACGAGCCCGGACCTGCCGGAGCCGTTCACCAGGCGCTGTTGGAGGAACCTCAATGACGGCCATGACATCTTCGGCGGCGCCGCCACGCGACTACAGCTTGACCGGCCGCGATGCAAAACGCGCTGTCGAGAACGGGTTGGCGGCGGCCGAGTGGTACCACACCGAAATCCCACGCAAGCGGATGAAGGAGCTGATGCAGCGCTCGGACCAGCCGGCGATCCGCGACACGCTCATCTGGCTCGGCGCCATGCTTCTCAGCGGCGCGGGCGGCATCTGGTTCTGGGGCAGTTGGTGGTGCGTGCCGTTCCTGTTCGTCTACGGCACGCTCTACGGTTCCTCGACCGATTCCCGCTGGCACGAATGCGGCCACGGCACGGCCTTCCGCACGCAGTGGATGAACGACGCCGTCTACCAGCTCGCCTGCTTCATGATCATGCGCAACCCGGTGACCTGGCGCTGGAGCCACACGCGCCACCACACCGACACCATCATCGTCGGCCGCGACCCGGAGATCGCCGTCATGCGGCCGCCGGACCTGCTGCGCGTGGTGCTCAACTTCTTCGGCATTCTCGACGCCTGGCACGCGGTGGTCGACATGGTGCGCAACGCCGCCGGCGTCATCAGCGCCGCTGAAAAAACCTTCATTCCAGAGCGGGAACAGCCGAAGGCGATCCGGGTGGCCCGCATATGGCTCGCCATCTACGTCGCGACCATCGCCTTGGCCCTCTACCTGTATTCCTGGCTGCCGCTGATGCTGATCGGCCTGCCCCGGCTCTATGGCGCCTGGCATCACGTCATGACCGGCCTGCTGCAGCATGGCGGCCTCGCCGACAATGTCATCGACCACCGCCTGAACAGCCGCACGGTGCTGATGAACCCGATCAGCCGCTTCATCTACTGGAACATGAACTACCATGTGGAGCATCACATGTTCCCGATGGTGCCCTATCACGCGCTGCCGAAGCTGCATGAGATGGTCAAGCACGACCTGCCGGCGCCGACGCCTTCGATCCTGGCCGGTTATCGCGAGATGGTCCCGGCCTTCCTGCGCCAGTTGCGCAACGAGGATTATTTCCTCAAGCGCGCGCTGCCGCCGACGGCGAAGCCCTATCGCGAGGAACTGCATAACGATATTCCGATGGCTGCCGCCGCGGAGTGAGGCCCAAGGAAATTCAAGGATATTCGCTGGAGGACGAGATGAGCGACTGGGTCGAGGCCTGCGCGGCCGGAGAAATCGACGAAGAGGACGTGATGCGGTTCGACCATGCCGGCCGCACCTTTGCCATCTACCGCAGCCCGGACGACGAATATTTCGCGACCGACGGCCTGTGCACGCATGAAAAGGTGCATCTGGCTGACGGGCTGGTGATGGACGACATCATCGAATGCCCCAAGCACAACGGCCGCTTCAACTACAAGACCGGCGACGCGCGCGGCGCGCCGGTCTGCGTCAACCTCAAGACCTATCCGGTCAAGGTCGATGCCGGAAAAGTCCTGATCCAGATCGGGTGACATCATGCAAGCGGGGATGGTGATCATCGGAGCAGGCGAATGCGGCGGACGCGCCGCGCTTGCATTGCGCGATCTCGGTTTCGAAGGGCCGGTCACGCTGGTCGGCGACGAGCCGCATCTTCCCTATGAGCGGCCGCCGCTGTCGAAGGAAGCGATGACCGGCGAGGCGCCGGCCATCAAGGCGATCGCCAGCGACGCGCTTTTCGCCGAACGCTCGATCCGCCACATCCATTCGGTCCGGGCCGTCGCGATCGATCGCGGCGCGCACGTCGTGCGGCTGTCGGACGGATCTTCCATGCCATATGAAAAGCTTTTGCTGGCGACCGGATCGGTGCCGCGCAAGCTGCCGATGCCGGGGCTTGGCGGCCGCTGCGTCTATCTCAGGACCTTCAACGACGCTTTAGCCATTCGCGCCCATCTCAGCGCCGGCAACCGCGTCGCCATCATCGGCGGCGGCTTCATCGGCCTCGAGCTCGCCGCCTCGGCGCGCAAGCTCGGCGCCACCGTCACGGTTATCGAGGCGCAGCCGCGCATCCTGATGCGCGGCGTGCCGGCCGAGATCGCCGAAATCATCCACAAGGCACATGAAGCCGAGGGCGTTGCGATCCGCACCGGCCAGGGAATCGCGGCGATTGACGATGACGGCGCGGAGGTCGGCATCACGCTGGCCGACGGACAGAAGGTCATCGCCGATCTCACGGTGATCGGCATCGGCGCCGTGCCGGTGACGGCGCTTGCCGCCGAAGGTGGACTAACAATCGACAACGGCATCGCCGTCGACGAGCATTTGCGCACCGCCGACCCGGATATCTTCGCCGCCGGCGATTGCTGCTCGTTCCCGCTCGCTGTCTATGGCGGCCGGCGCGTGCGGCTGGAGGCCTGGCGCAACGCCCAGGAACAGGGCGCACTGGCTGCGAAGAACATGCTGGGCGCCGATGCGGCGCATGCCGCCGTGCCGTGGTTCTGGTCGGATCAGTACGTGCTTACCCTGCAAATCGCCGGGCTGTCGGACGAAGGCAAGAGCATCGTGCGGCGCGACCTCGATGACGGCGCCTTCATCCTGTTCCATTTGGCGCAGGACGGCAGGCTGGTTGCCGCCAGCGGCATCGGCCCCGGCAATTCGGTGGCGCGCGACATCCGCCTGGCGGAGATGCTGATCGCCAAGAGAGCGAGCCCGGCGCCGGAAGCGCTCGGCTCGCAGGCGGTCAAGCTGAAGTCGCTGCTGGCGGCGTGAGGTTTTTTAGAAAAGCGCCTTCAGCTCGTCCAGCTTGTCGTTGACCAGCCAGCCGTAATAATTCTCCTCCGGCAGCTTTTCCGGCTCGCCGGCGGCGCTGCGCTTCTCGTTCTCGGCCTTCAGTGCATAGGCGCGCTGCTCGGGATTGCCGACATTGTAGAGCGTGGCGGTGAGGCCCGGGTTCTTCGAGATGTCGAAGCCGGCGATGCCGCGATAGGCGTCGATCGACTTCTTGATGGTCGCGGCGACGTAAGGCAGCGTCAGGTCCGGGTCCATGATGGTCTTGTAGACCGCGTTGGGGTCGTTGACGTCGAGCCTGGGCAGGCCGGAGACCTTGTGCACCAGGTCGCTCATCTGCAGCGCCGTCAGCGGGTTCAACTGGCCGAGCCCGAACGTCTGGCCGGCATAATAAGGCTGGAAGAAGGTGGCGCCGAAGCGGTCGTCGGGGAAATCCTCGCCGCCGACGCTCTTGCCGCGGAAGGAGCGGTTCCAGACCTGCTCGCGGCATTCCCAAAGGTCGTAGCTGTCGTCCATGCCGGCGCATTTCTTGAATTCCGGCCGCTGGATGAAATCGCTGACGTCCTCGCCGTGATAGGCGAAGGAAAGCTTGCTCGACAGGTATGAGATCGCCTTGACGTAGTAGGTCTGCAGGCGGTCATAGGCGTCGACATTGTAGGTGTGCTCGCCGACGATGGCGCCGACGATATGCATGGGGTCTATGCCGTAGGCCGCCGCCACCTTCCTGATCTTGCCGCGCAGCTCGGCGTCGTTCTGCAACAGCGCGTAGACCTTGCGGTACTTGGCCTGAAAGGTGGTGTTGGTGGCTTGGGTGCGCCGGCTGGAGGCGCCCGGAATATCCGGCTGTACGCTGTAGCGGTTGCCCGGCGGCACCATTGTCGCGGCATCGGCGGTTGCCACCGCCGTCGCCAAGGCCATGCCGAGAAAAAGCAGGATAAGTTTCTTCATACGCCGCCGCTTTCGAATGCGCGGCAAACTAGGTAAAGCGCGTGGCAGAGTCGAGAGAAGGCTTCGAGCCACCCACCAGAATGGTGGCCAGATGCTTCCATTTGGCCACACTTCGCATTGGAGGGGCGTTTCAGGCCGGCCTGAACCCGGCTCTAAATCGGGCATTGGCGAGGGCGTTTCGGGGCGAGCTTGAGCCCCGAAACCAAGACAGGCTTAAAGGATGAACCGCGACAGGTCGGTGTTGCGAGACAAGTCGCCGACATGCTTCTCGACATAGGCGGCGTCGATGGTGACGGCCGTGCCGTTGCGGTCCGGGGCGTCGTAGGAGATTTCGTCCAGCACGCGCTCCATCACCGTCTGCAGGCGCCGCGCGCCGATGTTCTCGACGCTGGCGTTGAGGTCGACGGCGATGCCGGCGAGCGAATCGATGGCGTCGTCGGTGAAGGTCAGCTCGACGCCTTCGGTCTTCATCAGCGCGATATACTGCTTGATGAGGCTCGCCTCCGTCTCGGTGAGGATGCGTATGAAATCCGCCTTCTCCAGCGCGCGCAGCTCGACACGGATCGGCAGGCGGCCCTGCAGCTCGGGCAGCAGGTCGGACGGCTTGGAGACGTGGAAGGCGCCCGAAGCGATGAACAATATATGGTCGGTCTTGATCGGCCCATATTTGGTCGCGACCGTGGTGCCTTCGACCAGCGGCAGCAGGTCGCGCTGTACGCCTTCGCGCGACGGGCCGCCCGAAATGTCGCTCCTGGCCGCGATCTTGTCGATCTCGTCGAGGAAGACGATGCCGTCGTTTTCGGCCGATTCCAGCGCTTTGCGCACCACCTCGTCCTGATCGAGCAGCTTGTCGGACTCGTCATTGACCAGCAGCGCGTAGGAATCGCGCACCGTGGTCTTGCGGGTCTTGGTCTTGCGGCCGCCCATCGCCTTCGACAGCATGTCGTTGATGTTGAGCACGCCGACATTGGCGCCGGGCATGCCGGGAATCTCGAAGCCGGGCATGCCGCCGGTGCCGGTGTCGGCCACCTCGATCTCGATCTCCTTGTCGTCAAGCTCGCCGTCGCGCAGCTTCTTGCGGAACGAATCGCGGGTCGCCGGGCTCGCCGTCTTGCCGACGAGGGCTTCCAGCACGCGTTCCTCGGCATTGACCTGGGCGCGCGCATTGACATCGCCGCGCATCTTTTCACGCGCCAGGCCGATGGCAACCTCGACGAGGTCGCGCACGATCTGTTCGACATCGCGGCCGACATAGCCGACCTCGGTGAACTTGGTCGCCTCGACCTTGACGAAGGGCGCGCCGGCAAGCCGCGCCAGGCGGCGCGAGATCTCGGTCTTGCCGACGCCGGTCGGGCCGATCATCAGGATGTTCTTCGGCATCACCTCTTCGCGCATCTGGCCTTCCAGCTGCTGGCGGCGCCAGCGGTTGCGCAAGGCGATCGCCACGGCGCGCTTGGCGTCCTTCTGGCCGATGATGAAGCGGTCGAGTTCCGAAACGATTTCACGGGGAGAAAAGGTGCTCATAAGACTCAAATTCCACTTTGCCACTGCTTGATGGACTCGAACGGATGCAGCAGCATGATCACGTTGAGCGTCAGATTGTCCCGGATGATGTAGCCCGTGCCGAGCTCGAAGATGAGCGCCAGGGCCACGATCACCCATATAGGTAGCTTTCGCGCCATCACAAATCCCAGCGCCATGAACAGCGTGTCGGACACCGAGTTGATGATGGAGTCGCCGTAATAGTTGAGCGAGATCGTGCCGGCGCGGTAGCGGTCGATGATGAAAGGGCTGTTTTCCAGAAGCTCCCAGCCGCCCTCGATCAGGACCGCGAAAGCGAGCCTCAGCCCGACCGGCGAACGTGGAAGCAGGAACGTCGCCAGCGCATAGAACAGGAAGCCGTGGATGATATGCGAGAAGGTGTACCAGTCGGCGATGTGCTGGGAATTCTCCGAGCTGTTGACCACGCCGTGCCAGAGCTTGACGTAGCCGCAGGTGCAGATCGGCGGATGGCCCATGCCGTACAAGGCGCCCGCCTGAAAGATGACCAGGGCAAGCACGAGCAGCAGGCCCATTCGCCAGCTGTCCTCATAGGCCGATAGCGTCTTATCCTGTTCGGATGCGGTCATTCAGTCAGTCCCCCAAAATTTCGTCGTCTTCGGCCGCATCGACAGCCATCAGCACGACGTCCCCATATTGCGAATGCCTGCGGCCGATCGGCCTGAAGCCCGCCTTCTCATAGGCGCGGATGGCGCCGCCATTGTCGGGATGCGGATCGATGATGACGCGCGGCGCGCCTTCCTCGAAAAGCTCCTCGACGAACTGGCGCAGGATGGCCGAGCCGTGGCCGATGCCGACCAGCTCCGGCGGACCGATCGACAGATCGATGCCAAGCGTGCCGAAGGGCTGATCGGCATAGGGATGATCGTCCTCCATATGCGGGTCATAGCTCTGCAGATAGGCGATCGGCCTGCCGTCGAGCTCGACGATGAGCGGTTCCACCGAGACCGAATCGATATGCTCGCGGATCTCGGCGATTTCCTTGGTCGGATCGTCCCACCATGCGGCAACATGCGGCTCGCGCAGCCAACTGGCGATCATCGGCAGGTCTTTTTGCGTGACCGGCCGAAAATCATATGTGTCTGCTGGTTCGACCATGATCCTGTCCGAAAACCGGCGGCCACTTTTCGCTTTCGCGGTCCTTCGGTTCGGGATCATGGTCGTCAGGCGGCATCGAGCGTTTCGACAACAAAATTGTTGTTGGTATAGACGCAGATGTCGGCCGCAATCTGCATCGCCTTGCGGGCGATCTCCTCGGCATCCTTGTCGGTGTCGATCAGCGCGCGGGCAGCCGCCAGCGCGTAGTTGCCGCCGGAACCGATGGCCATGACGCCATGCTCGGGCTCCAGCACGTCGCCATTGCCGGTCAGCGCCAGCGAGACCGACTTGTCGGCGACCAGCATCATGGCTTCCAGGCGGCGCAAATAGCGGTCGGTGCGCCAGTCCTTGGCGAGCTCGACGCAGGCGCGCGTCAGCTGGTCGGGATATTGCTCGAGCTTGGCCTCGAGCCGCTCGAGCAAGGTGAAGGCATCGGCGGTGGCGCCGGCGAAGCCGGCAATGACGCTGCCGCCCTTGCCGATGCGGCGCACCTTGCGGGCGTTGCCCTTCATGATCGTCTGGCCGAGGCTGACCTGGCCGTCGCCGGCGATCACGACCTTATTGCCCTTGCGCACGCTGATGATGGTCGTGGCGTGCATGGTGAGTTCGTTCGACATTTGAGCTCCGATGCGCGCTATCCCTTGAAAAGGCGATTGGCGCGGTACGAGTGAGTTTGATCGGCCATATGTATGCATAGGGCCAACGATTGCAAACCGCCCCTCAGCCGAGGCCGATACCGCTAGGAATGGCAACTGGCAATCGCCGGATCATGCTGATAGAAGGCTTTCGTTTTCAAGCCCTGGCGCCTCCGAACAGGGCAACAAGGACAGAGCGATGACGCGTTCGGCCGAAGTCAGCCGCAAGACCAAGGAAACCGAGATTTCGGTCTCCGTCCATGTCGACGGCAAGGGAAAATCCGACATTTCGACCGGTGTCGGCTTCTTCGACCATATGCTCGACCAGCTGTCGCGGCATTCGCTGATCGACATGACGATCAAGGCCAAGGGCGACCTGCATATCGACGATCACCACACGGTCGAGGACACCGGGATCGCGATCGGCCAGGCGTTGAGCAAGGCGCTGGGCGAGCGGCGCGGCATCATGCGCTACGCCTCGATCGACCTCGCCATGGACGAGACGCTGACCAGGGCGGCGATCGACGTCTCCGGCCGGCCTTTCCTGGTCTGGAATGTCGCCTTCTCGTCGCCGAAGATCGGCACGTTCGACACCGAACTGGTGCGCGAGTTCTTCCAGGCGCTGGCGCAGAATGCCGGCATCACGCTGCATGTGACCAACCATTACGGCGCCAACAACCATCACATCGCCGAAACCTGCTTCAAGGCGGTGGCGCGGGCGCTGCGCGCGGCGCTGGAGCGCGATCCGCGCCAGCCCGACGCGGTGCCTTCCACCAAGGGATCCCTGAAAGGATAGCCCTATGGCGATCTATGTGGTGATGCAGCCGCCGGCTGGCGGCAACAAAGCCGAGGACGCGATCTTCGTGCGCGACAGTTTCACCTGGCTGGGCTTCCTGGCCGCGCCGCTCTGGCTCGCTTGGCACCAGCTGTGGATCGAGGCGGCCCTGACCTTCATCGTCATGGCGCTCCTGTCGGTGCTCGGCGAGAGGCTCGGGCTCGAAGCGGCCGGATCGCTGCTGTCGCTGCTGGTCTCGCTCTATGTCGGGTTCGAAGGCCGGGGCCTGCGCATCGCGGCACTTCGCCGGCGCGGCTGGCGGGAATGGGGCGTGGTCGAGGCCGGCAATCTCGGCGATGCCGAGACGCGCCATGCGCTGGAAACCGCCGACGATGTCGAGCAGGAGGCGCCAATGCCGCGCATCGTGCCGGATGCGTCGCTGGCCCGTCCGCCACAGACAGGCATGGCGCTGGGACTGACCCATACGCCCGGAAGGCCCTGACATGCGGGTAGCCATCATCGACTACGGTTCGGGTAATCTGCGCTCGGCCACCAAGGCCTTCGAGCGCGCCGCGCATGAGGCGGGCCTTGCGGCGACGATCGAGCTGACGGCCGACGCCGAGCGGGTGCGTTCCGCCGACCGCATCGTGCTGCCGGGTGTCGGCGCCTATGCCGACTGCGCCGCCGGCCTGCACGCGGTGGCAGGCATGTGGGAGGCGGTGGAGGAAGCGGCAATCGCCAAGGGGCGGCCTTTCCTCGGCATCTGCGTCGGCATGCAGCTGATGTCGGAACGCGGCCTCGAAAAGACCGTCACCAAGGGCCTCGGCTGGGTCGCCGGCGACGTCAAGGAGATCACGCCGTCCGATCCGGCGCTGAAAATCCCGCAGATCGGCTGGAACACGATCGAGCTTACCCGCCCGCATCCGCTGTTTTCCGGCATCGAGACCGGGGCGAAGGGATTGCACGCCTATTTCGTCCATTCCTATCATCTGGAAGCGAAGAACCCGGCCGAGATCGTGGCGACAGCGGACTATGGCGGCGCGGTGACGGCAGCGGTTGCGCGCGACAATATCGCCGGCACGCAGTTTCATCCTGAAAAGAGCCAGGCGCTCGGCCTGGCCTTGATCACCAATTTCTTGAAGTGGAGGCCCTGAAAATGAGCAAGAAGGGCTATTGGATGGCGATGATCGATGTCCGCGATCCGGACGTCTACAAGCAGTATATCGAAGCGAATGCCGTCGCCTTCGCGAAATACGGCGCGAAGTTCCCGGTCCGGGCCGGCCGCTACGAGAGCCCGGAAGGAGCGACCGGCAACCGTCACGTGCTGGTCGAGTTCGACACCTACGACAAGGCGATCGAATGCTATCACTCGCCTGAATATCAGCATGCCTCGAAGTTCCGGCTCGCCGCCTCGACCGGCCATTTCGTCATCGTCGAGGGCGCCTGACCCATGATCCTGTTTCCGGCGATCGACCTCAAGGACGGCAAGTGCGTGCGCCTGAAGCACGGCGACATGGCCACCGCCACCATCTACAACGACGATCCCGCCGCGCAGGCGAAGGCCTTCGAGGACCAGGGTTTCGAGTGGCTGCATGTCGTTGACCTCAACGGCGCCTTCAAGGGCCAGAGTGTCAACTCAGCGGCGGTCGGCGCCATCCTGAAGGCGACAAAGAATCCGGTGCAGCTCGGCGGCGGCATCCGCACCTTGCCGCAGATCGAGGATTGGCTGGACCGCGGCCTGACGCGCGTTATCCTCGGCACGGTGGCGGTGCGCGAACCCGAACTGGTCAAGCAAGCCTGCAAGGTTTTTCCCGGAAAAATAGCGGTCGGCATCGACGCCAAGGGCGGCAAGGTCGCCGTCGAGGGCTGGGCCGAGGCCTCCGAGCTCGGCGTCATCGAGCTGGCGAAGAAGTTCGAGGGCGCAGGTGTGGCCGCCATCATCTACACCGACATCGATCGGGACGGCGTGCTGACCGGCATCAACTGGGATTCGACCATCGACCTCGCCGAGGCGGTGTCCATTCCGGTGATCGCGTCCGGCGGCCTCGCCTCGATCGCCGACATCGTGCGCATGACCATGCCCGACGCGCACAAACTCGAAGGCGCGATCTCCGGCCGCGCCCTATATGACGGACGTATCGACCCGGCCGAAGCGCTGGCGATCCTGCGCGGCGAGCGGGCGGAGGCAAGAGCGTGAACATTTCCATCATCCTGGCATCCTATGACAGCGGCCATTTCCACGGCGGCTGCGGCCAGGGCCCGGACGCGCTGATCTCGGGCGGGCTGGCCGAGGCGCTGAAGCTCGCCGGCCACGACGTCGAGGTGCATGACATCGGCAAGGTGGTCGAGGACGAAGAAGAGCGCGAGATCAGCACCGGATTCGCCGTCTGCAATGCCGTTTCGGGCCAGGTCCGCATCGCGATGGACAAGAAGCGGTTTCCGATCGTGCTGGCGGGCAACTGCCTGACCGCCGCGGGCGCCGTGGCCGGTGCCGGCGCTGACGCCATTATCTGGGCCGACCAGCATGGCGACCTCAACACGCCTGAGACCTCCACCACCGGCTTCCTCGACGGCATGGCGCTGGCTGTCGCACTCGGCCTGTGCTGGCGGCCGATGGCCAACCAGATTCCCGGCTTCAAGCCGGTCGATCCGTCGCGTTGTGTTTTGGTCAATGCGCGCGACCTCGACGAGGCCGAGAAGGAGCTGCTGAAAACGCTGCCCGTCATCCGGACCGAGTGCCCGGACTGGAAGGCTGCTGCGCAAAGGCTGAAGGCCGATGGCGCAAACCAGGTGCACATGCATGTCGACCTCGACGTGCACGATCCCGAGAAGCTGCAGGCCAACCGCTACACCACGCCCGGCGGTCCGGCGCCCGAACAGGTGCGCACCGCGATGTGCGGTCTCGCCGGTCCGCTCGCCATCGCCGGGCTGACCATTTCCGCCTATGATCCGGCCTTCGACCCCAAGGGCGACGTGCCGCCGCTGGTCGGCGAGCTGGTGGTCGACCTGCTCTCGACCCTGGAAGGCAAGTGATGCTCAAGGCCCGCGTCATCCCCTGCCTCGACGTCAAGAACGGCCGCGTGGTCAAGGGTGTCAATTTCGTCGACCTGATCGATGCCGGCGACCCGGTCGAAGCCGCCAAGGCTTATGATGCGGCTGGCGCCGACGAGCTTTGCTTCCTCGACATCACCGCATCGTCCGACAATCGCGAGACGATCTTCGACGTGGTCGCCAGGACGGCCGAGCAGTGCTTCATGCCGCTCACCGTCGGCGGCGGCGTGCGCCAGGTGGCCGACATCCGCAAGCTGCTGCTGGCCGGCGCCGACAAGGTATCGATCAACACTGCGGCGGTGAAGAACCCGGATTTCGTCGCGGAAGCCGCCGACAAGTTCGGCAACCAGTGCATCGTCGTGGCGATCGACGCCAAGAAGGTGTCTGCGGCCGGCGAAGCCGATCGCTGGGAGATTTTCACTCATGGCGGACGCGAGAAGACCGGCATCGACGCGGTCGAATTCGCCAAGACGATGGTCGATCGCGGCGCCGGCGAGATCCTTTTGACCTCGATGGACCGCGACGGCACCAAGGCCGGCTACGACATTGCGCTCACCCGCGCGATTGCCGACGCGGTGCGCGCGCCGGTGATCGCTTCCGGCGGCGTCGGAACGCTCGATCACCTGGTCGAAGGCATCCGCGACGGCCATGCCGGTGCGGTGCTTGCCGCCTCGATCTTCCACTTCGGTACCTTCACGATCGCCGAGGCCAAGGCGCACATGGCCAGAGCCGGCCTGCCGATGCGGCTGGACTCGTCGGCATATCGGACTTAAATCACTGCTATGGCTCAATTTTCGCTCGCCGAGCTGGAAACGATCATCCATCAGCGCGCCCATTCCGGCGACGCTGACTCATGGACGGCGAAGCTGTTCGCCAAAGGCATGGACAAGGCGGCGCAGAAGCTCGGCGAGGAAGCGGTCGAGACCGTGATCGCCGCCATCCGCGGCGACAGGCAGGCCCTCGTTTCGGAAAGCGCCGATCTTATATATCATTGGCTGGTCGTCCTTAGCATAGCGGGCATTCCGCTTGACGACGTGCTGAAGGAGCTCGAGAGCCGAACCGGCCGCTCGGGCATCGCCGAAAAGGCGTCCCGTCCCCGCGGTTGATGGCCCGGGGCTGACGGCGAGGAGGGTAGGAAACCCGATGGACCAGCTTGCTCCGACCGAGAAGTATTCCCCCTATCGATTCTTCTCCGCCGAGCAATGGTCGCAGTTCCGTGCCGACACGCCGCTGACGCTGACCGGGGAAGAGATCGACCGGCTGCGCTCGCTCAACGACCCGGTCGACCTGGAAGAGGTCAAGCGCATCTACCTTTCGTTGTCCCGCCTGCTTTCGGCGCATGTCGAGGCAAGCCAGCTTTTGTTCAGGCAGCGCCAAGCCTTCTTCAAGGCGCAGGATGTCGTCAAGACCCCTTTCATCATCGGCATCGCCGGCTCGGTCGCGGTCGGCAAGTCGACCACGGCGCGCGTGCTGAAGCAGCTTCTGGCGCGCTGGCCGTCGAGCCCGAAGGTGGACCTAATCACCACCGACGGCTTCCTGTTGCCCAACGAGATCCTGCGCCGCGAGAACCTCATGGAGCGCAAGGGGTTCCCCGAGAGCTACGACGTCGGCGCGCTGCTCAGGTTCCTGTCCGGCATCAAGTCGGCGCAAAACAGCGTCATCGCGCCGGTCTATTCGCACCTGACCTACGACGTGATCCCCGGCGAGTTCGTCACCATCGACCGTCCGGACATACTGATCTTCGAAGGCATCAACGTCCTGCAGCCGGGCAAGCTGCCGAAGGACGGCAAGATCGTGCCGTTCCTGTCCGACTTCTTCGACTTCGCCATCTATATCGATGCTGACGAGAAGCTGATCCATCAATGGTACATCCAGCGCTTCATGCGGCTGCGTGAAACCGCCTTCCGCAATCCGGACTCCTTCTTCCATCGCTATTCGCAGCTCTCCGAGGATGCCGCGCGGGCCATCGCCGAAGGGCTCTGGGCCAACATCAACCTGAAGAACCTGCGCGAGAACATCCTGCCGACCAGGGCGCGGGCCGATCTCATCCTGCGCAAGGGCGCCAACCACCTGATCGAGGAAGTGGCGTTAAGGAAATTGTGACCCCTTAACGGCGCCTTAGGCAATCCCGACTAGCTTTGCGAGCCAAACTCCAGCGGTGTCGGGAGGCAACCGGTGATCAATGCGGGCAATGCCGCCGGCCGCGAGGCCCCGGTCTATTCACTGGTCATTCCGATCTTCAACGAGGAGGCGGTGCTGCCGCTGCTCGTGCGACGGATCACGGCCTTGCTCGACAAGCTCGACGCCAGCGCCGAGGCGATCTTCGTCGACGATGGCAGCCGGGATACAAGCGTCATCTTCCTGCGCGGCATGACGGCCTCGGACCCACGTTTCCGGCTGATCGAACTGTCGCGCAATTTCGGCCACCAGATCGCGATCACCGCCGGCATGGACGCCGCAGCCGGCGACGCCGTGATCGTCATGGACGCGGACTTGCAGGATCCGCCCGAAGTGGTGCTCGACCTCGTCGCCAAATGGAAGGAAGGCTATGAGATCGTCTATGCCCGCCGCACCAAACGCGAGGGGGAAACGCTCTTCAAGCGTGCGAGCGCCAGCCTCTTCTACCGCGCTCTCGAGCAGATGACCTCCGTGACCATCCCCCGCGACGTCGGCGATTTCCGGCTCGTGGGACGAAAGGCCCTGGAAACCTTCAAGCAGATGCCCGAGCGCGACCGCTTCGTGCGCGGCATGTTCGGCTGGATGGGTTTCAAGCAAACTGCGGTGTCGTTCGAACGGCCCGAGCGCGCGGCCGGCGAAACCAAATATCCGTTCTGGAAAATGGTGCGGCTAGCGGTCCATGGCGTCATCAGCTTTTCCGACAAGCCCTTGCGGCTGGCGCTGTGGTCGGGCCTCGCCATTTCCGGCTTTGCGGCCGTGCTCGGCCTTTACGCCCTGGCTTCCTGGCTCTTCACCAACGACGTCGTCCATGGTTGGACATCGACGGTGGTGATCATCTCCTTCCTGTCCGGCATCAATCTCTTCATGACCGGCATCATCGGCCTCTATGTCGGCGGTATCCATGCCGAGGTGAAGCGGAGACCGCTCTATGTGGTCGATCGATTAACCGGTTTTGAGGAAGCGATCGCCGCGATGAGAAATGCCGAAGCGCCGAGGTACGCGCCTGCAGAGCGCGAACGGCGGCTCGGCTGACTTTGCTGCAGGCGCTCAATCAGCAGAAGATCGTGGCTGCAGGAGCTCCCTCGCCCGGCCAGCGATTACGATCATGGGCCATGGGTCGTTCGGAGTCGGCGCGAATCCTGCGGTTTGCCGCGATCGGCGGCGTATCGACCCTGATCTATGCGGGAGTGACGCTGGCGCTATCGGACCGGGATGGCTTCGGCATGCCGGCGGCGGTCGCCTCGATCGCCGGCTACGGCACCGGCGCGGTGTTCTCCTACTGCGGGCACCGCTTCGTGACGTTCATGTCTGACGGCGCGGTGGGCTTCGAGATCATCCGCTTTGCCTGCGCCACGGCGATCGGCTTCCTGCTCACGGTCGGGCTGACCGTAGTGCTCGCCGACGTCGTCGGGCTGCCGGCATTGGTGCCGGTGGCAATGGCCTGCACGCTGGTTCCGGTCCTGAACTTCATTATCCTGCGCCAATTCGTCTTCACGGCGGTGGTCCGATGAACATGGAAACCCGCGCTTCGCTTGCCGAGAGGTCGGCCATGACCCCGATCCTGGACCGCTCGCCGGCCGGCGTGTCCAGCGCCGGCGTGGTGACACGGACCTTGGTCCTCTGCCTGCTCGTCTTGGCGGCGGCGGTGCCCTGGCAAATGCGATGGGGTGTCATACCCGACACCAGCTGGGCAATCACCATGGCCGAACGGGTGCTTTCCGGCTCCCGGCTCTATGTCGATCTGTTCGAGGTCAATCCGCCGTTCACGCCCTGGTTGTTCATGCCGGCCGTGGCCCTGGCGCAGGCTCTCGGCCTGTCGCCGGAAGTGGTGATCCATGTCTACGCTTATGCGGTCTGCCTGATTGGTCTCGGCTTTGCCGCGCTGATCGCCAGACAGGCTGGCTTTGCGGAGAACAGCGCGCTGTTGTCCATGCTGCCGCTGTTCCTGGCGCTGCTGGTCATCTTTCCCGGCAATGCCTTCAGCGAGCGGGAGCATCTGGGCGTTGCGTTGTTCCTGCCTTTGCTGGTGCTGATGGCCTGGCGCGCGGCGCCGGCGAACGAGACACGACCAAGCCTGCTGGTGGCGGTGCTTGCCGGGCTTGGCGGCAGCGTCCTGTTGTTGGTGAAACCTTACTACGCGCTGGTGGTGTTCGTCCCGGCGCTGTACGTGGCCTGGCGGCGCCGGTCGATTTTGCCATTGCTGGCGGTCGAATATTGGGTGATCGGCCTGATCTGCGTCGCCTATGCCGTGGCCGTGATGCTTTGCTATCCGGAATTCCTCAGCGTCATCTATCCGATACTGGCCGACACCTACATGCGGATGGGGAACATGCAGGCGCTGCTGATCGACTATGCCCCGGTCTATCTTATCGCGCTCCTGATGCTGCATTTTCTTCGGCCGGGCTTAACCCCGTCGCCATTGGTCAGCGTGTTCACGCTCGCTTCGCTGGCGGCAACGGCGCCGTTGATCTACCAGGCCAAGGGTTGGCCCTATCACGCATTCCCGGCGTTTAGCCTGCTGCTGGCGGCGCTGCTGATGAGAACCGCGCAAATCGATCAGGCGCCACGTTCGTCGGCGGGCAGGACGATGGAACCGGGGCAAAAGCTATTGTTGGCCGCCATCGTCGTCGCCGCGGCCATTCCGTTCATGAAAACACAAAAGCCGGGCGCTGAATTCGTCGCCAAGGTCAAGGCCGCGGTTCATCAACCGACCGTCGCGCTGGTCGGCTCAGACATCGCGGCGGGCCATCCGCTTACCCGCATGCTCGGCGGAACATGGATCTCACGCTATTGCAGCGACTGGCTGAGTGATACGGCGCTTTACCTTTCGGCGATCGCGACCCGGGACGGCAACAAAGAGGCGGCCTCTCACTATCGTGAGATGGCCGACCGCTACATCGACGGCAAGCTTGCCGAGCTCGAGACGAAACGACCGACGATACTCATCATTCAGAAAAACAACCAAGCCTCGGCCGAAGAGCTGTCGCGCCACCAGGACTATGTCCGTCTGATGCAAGACTACCGGCCAATCGCCGAGGACGAGACCGTGCGGGTGCTGCTTCGCGATACTCGTGTCAGCCCGGCACCGTCACCCGCCGAAGCGTCAGATTGATGCGGCCGCCATTCTTCAAGAGGGCCGATGTCGCGGGATAGATGCGGTCGACGCCATGGAAGCTCAGGCGTCCCTCGCCGCCAAGCACGACGACGTCGCCGCTCTTCAGCCTGAACGAATTCGTGCCGTCTTCGCGCCTGTCCTGGCCGACCCGGAACAGGCAGTCGTCGCCCAGCGAGACCGATACCACGGGCGCGGCGAAGTCCTGCTCGTCGCGGTCCTGATGTAGGCCCATTCTGGCGTCCGCCGAATAGAAGTTGACCAGGCATGCCTCGGGCGGATGCGGATAGGCCGAGGCCTCGCGCCACAGTTGCAGCAAGGCTTCCGGGATCGGCGGCCAGGGCTCGCCCGTCACCGGATGCGTGGGCTGGTAGCGATAGCCGCGCTCCTTGTCGGTGACCCAGCCAAGCGCGCCGCAATTGGTCATGCGCACGCTCATCTCCTTGCCGGTGCGCGGCATGGCCGGCACGTAGAGGGGTGCTGCCTGCACGACGCGCCTGATCTCCTCGACCAGCGCTTCCTGGGCCGGCCGGGCGATGTAGCCCGGCATATGGCGGACGCCTTTGGGAAGAACGAGCATGGGTCGATCCGGTTTATCCGCCCTGGAGCGTGATGCCGAAAAGCGTGAAGCGGCTTTCGGACGACATCATGCTCTATCTTTTTGATTTAGAGCCGGATGATTTCAGATCGAACAGACCTGAAATCATCCGGCTCCAGCATGCCACCGGCAAAAGAAAACGGCGACCCGAAAGCCGCCGTTCGTTCAATCTCGGCGATATGCCCCTCAGGCCTGGTCGATATCCGGTATGCGCAGCACCTGGCCGGGATAGATCTTGTCGGGATGCGTCAGCATCGGCTTGTTGGCCTCGAAGATGACGTTGTTCTTGGCGCCCTTCCCCTTGCCGTAATATTTCTCGGCGATCTTCCAGAGATTATCGCCCTTCTGGACGGTATAGAGCGTCGGTTCCTTGGCCGGCGCCGCCCTGCCGGCCTCGGGCGCGACCTTCAACTCGTCCGCCTGCACCTTGGAGACGCCGAGCGTGTTGCCGACGGCGATCACCGCCTTTTCGAAGACCGACTGATCCTTGACCGTGCCCTTCAAAACCGCGGTGTCGCCCTGGACGGCAACCTCGACGCCGTCCGTGCCCAGCTTGTGGGAATCGAGCTCCTTCTTCAACGTATCCGCGTTTGGCGATGCCTCGTCGTCGCCGCCGATGCCGAGCTTCTTGCCGACGCCTTTGACGAAATCGAAAATACCCATGGCTGGTCTCCTCGCTGTTGCAGCAATCGGAGCTTGCCACCTGCAACCCAGAATTGGAAGCAGCCGATTCAACCGTGCTTAATCGTTCTCGACACGGCCGCGCAGCTTTTTCACCGTCGATCGGCCCGCCTTGCTCTTGAGGCGGCGCTCCACGGCGCCTTTGGACGGCCTGGTCTTCTTACGCGGCGGCGGTGGAGGCTCGGCCGCCTTGGCGATCAACGCCGTCAGCCGCGCCCGCGCATCGGCCCGGTTCTGCTCCTGGGTGCGGAAACGGCCGGCCTCGATGACGATGACGCCGTCCTTGGTGGCGCGCTGGCCGGCAAGCTTGATGGCACGCTCGCGCACGCGCTCGGACAGGCCGGAAGCGTTCGCCGCGTCGAAGCGCAGCTGCACGGCGGTGGCCACCTTGTTGACGTTCTGGCCGCCCGGACCGGACGAGCGGATGAAGTCCTCATGCAGGTCGCCCGCGCGAATGACCGCTTCGCCGGAGATGATGATGTCGTCGTCGCTTGCCATGCACGCACTCATGACGCGATGACGGCAAAAAGAAAAGGCCCGGCGCGAGCCGGGCCCTGGAGGAAAGATATGAGAGGCGACCGCTATTCAGCCGCTTCCTGCAAGCGCGGCGCGGCGCCGAGGATAGTGGCGTCGACATGGCGTTCGAACTTCTCGAAATTGGTCGCGAACATGTTGACCAGCTTTGCGGCCTGGCGATCGTAACCGGCCTTGTCCGCCCAGGTCGAGCGCGGGTCGAGAATGGCGCCGTCGACACCCGGGACCGCCACCGGCACCTCGAAGCCGAAATTGGCGTCGGTGCGGAACTCGGCCGCGTTCAGCGAACCGTCGAGCGCGGCGCCCAGCAAGGCGCGCGTCACCTTGATCGGCATGCGGCGGCCGGTGCCATAGGCGCCGCCGGTCCAGCCGGTGTTGACCAGCCAGCAGTCGACGCCATGGCTGGCGATCAGCTCGCGCAGCAGATTGCCGTATTCGGACGGGTGGCGCGGCATGAACGGGGCGCCGAAGCAGGTCGAGAACGTCGCTTCCGGCTCGGTGACGCCCTTTTCCGTGCCGGCGACCTTGGCTGTATAGCCCGACAGGAAGTGGTACATCGCCTGCGCCGGCGTCAGCCTGGCGATCGGCGGCATGACGCCGAAGGCATCGGCGGTCAGCATGATGATGTTCTTCGGATGACCGGCGCGGCCGGTCTTCGAGGCATTGGGGATAAAGTCCAGCGGATAGGCGCAGCGCGTGTTCTCGGTCAGGCTGCCATCGTTGAAATCCGGAACGCGGCTGGCGTCGAGCATCACGTTCTCCAGCACCGTGCCGAAGCGCTGCGTGGTGGCGAATATCTCCGGCTCGGCCTCTGCCGACAGCCTGATCGTCTTGGCGTAGCAGCCGCCCTCGAAATTGAAGATGCCCTGCGGACCCCAGCCATGCTCGTCGTCGCCGATCAGCGTGCGCGACGGATCCGCGGAAAGGGTCGTCTTGCCGGTGCCGGACAGCCCGAAGAAGACGGCCGTGTCGCCGTCCGGACCTTCATTGGCGGAGCAGTGCATCGGCATGACGCCCTTTGCCGGCAGCAGGTAGTTCAGCATCGTGAACACCGACTTCTTCATCTCGCCGGCATAGGAGGTGCCGCCGATCAGCACGATCTTGCGGGTGAGATCGACCGCGATCACCGTCTCGGTGCGGGTGCCGTGACGTGCCGGATCGGCGCGGAAGGAGGGCAGGTCGACGATCGTCATCCGCGGCACGAAACGCTCGAGCTCCGCGGCTTCAGGGCGGATCAGAAGATTGCGGATGAACAGCGAATGCCAGGCGAATTCGGTGACGACCCGGGTCGGCAGCTTGAGATCGGCGTCGGCGCCGCCGACGAGGTCCTGCACGTAGAGGTCCTTGCCGGTTGCGTGAGCCTTGAAATCCGCGAGCAGCGCTTCGAACTGTGCTGGCGAGATCGCCTTGTTGTTGTCCCACCAGACTTGGCCGCCGGTCGCCTCGTCGCGCACGACGAATTTGTCCTTCGGCGAACGCCCGGTGTGCTGGCCGGTCTCGGCGACCAGCGCGCCCTGCGCGGTCAACCTCGCCTCGCCGCGCCGGATCGCTTCCTCGTAGAGTTCCGCCGCGCCAAAATTATAGCGTACCATGCCCGCTGTCTTCAGGCCGATCGCGTCGATGGCGCAGTCGGGGTTGCGTTTGCCGGCTTCCGACATCAAATTTCCTCTCTGGATTTGGCCGCATCTGACGGGTGACTTCCCGGAGCCCGCGCTGGGGCCGTCAGGTTCAAAACCAGAAAAGCCGAATGATATCAAATCATTAATCGATTTAAAAAATTTGAAAGTTGTTTAAATCGTTTATATGTGCAAAAAATCGCAGAGGTTGCCCAAAGGATTGGCAGGCTTAGTGCGTCCAATCCCAATTAGGGTGCGATGTCGTGTGACGGCAGGCCGCTCGTGACTTCGGACAAGGCCCGTGCCACATTTTGTACCCAATTTGTCCTGCAAAAGCCCCTTCTCGACGACAGAAGGGACAGCTCATGAGGGAGCCGCTTGAAATGGCAACAATCGCGCTTGTCGACGACGACCGCAACATTCTGACCTCGGTGTCGATCGCGCTCGAATCCGAGGGCTATCGGGTGGAAACCTACACCGACGGCGCCTCGGCGCTGGAAGGCCTGGCGGCGCGGCCGCCGAACCTCGCCATCCTCGACATCAAGATGCCGCGCATGGACGGCATGGAGCTGTTGCGCCGCATGCGCCAGAAGTCGGACCTGCCGGTCATCTTCCTGACGTCGAAGGATGACGAGATCGACGAATTGTTCGGCCTCAAGATGGGCGCCGACGACTTCATCCGCAAACCCTTCTCGCAGCGCCTCCTTGTCGAGCGCGTGCGCGCCGTGCTGCGCCGGACCAGCGCCCGCGAGGCGGCGGCCAAGGCGCCGAGCCAGCAGGCCCGCTCGCTCGAACGCGGCCAGCTGGTGATGGACCAGGAGCGCCACACCTGCACCTGGAAGGGCGAGCCGGTGACGCTGACGGTGACCGAGTTCCTCATCCTGCATTCGCTGGCGCAGCGCCCCGGCGTGGTAAAAAGTCGTGATGCGCTGATGGATTCGGCCTATGATGAGCAGGTCTATGTCGACGACCGCACCATCGACAGCCACATCAAGCGGCTGCGCAAGAAGTTCAAGGCCGTCGACGACGACTTCGAGATGATCGAAACCCTTTACGGAGTCGGATACCGGTTCCGCGAGGCATGAGAATAGGCAGTAGGGAATAGTCCGTAGTCAGTTTTGAATGATGCGAGCGGCCATTCGTGCATAGCCGCGGTCAGCCAATCATTGCTCCTACTGCCTACTGCCCACTCACTACCCACTAACTAAGCAGGGCCTGCTAGTCGATGGCAGTGGAAGCAGAGCGAGGCAGACGGGCGGGCGCGGCAAGGCGCCCGTCGCGGATCGTGCCCGCCTTCGTGTCGAAATTCACGGTGCCGATGCGCCGGTTTCTCGGCCATCACATCTTCTCCAGCCTGACCCGGCGCATCCTGTTCCTCAACCTGGCCGGCCTCGCCGTGCTGGTCACCGGCATCCTTTACCTGAACACCTTCCGCGACGGGCTGATCGACGCGCGCGTCGAAAGCCTGATGACGCAGGGCGAGATCATCGCCGGCGCGATCGCGGCCTCGGCGACCGTCGAGACCGATTCGATCAGCATCGACCCGGAAAAGCTGCTTGAGCTGCAGGCGGGCGAAAGCCTGGGGCCGGGGTCGGACCAGCTCGACAACCTCGATTTCCCGATCAATCCCGAGCGCGTGGCGCCGGTGCTGCGACGCTTGATCTCGCCGACGCGCACCCGCGCCCGCATCTATGACCGCGACGCCAACCTGCTGCTCGATTCGCGGCATCTTTATTCGCGCGGCCAGATCCTGCGCTACGACCTGCCGCCCGTCGACGACGAACAGCCCGGCGTCGTGGAGCAAGTCGAGAAATTCATCTTCGACTTCTTCCGCAACAAGGACCTGCCGGTCTACCACGAGCAACCCGGCGGCAATGGCGCGGCCTTCCCCGAAGTGGTCAAGGCGCTGACCGGCAGCCCCTCGACCATCGTGCGGGTGAGCGAGCAGGGCGAACAGATCGTCTCCGTCGCGGTGCCGATCCAGCGCTTCCGCGCCGTGCTCGGCGTGCTGATGCTGTCCACCGAAGGCGGCGACATCGACAAGATCGTCGCGGCCGAGCGCAAGGCGATCCTGCGCGTGTTCGGGGTGGCGGCGCTCGTCACCGCGATCCTGTCGATGCTGCTCGCCTCCACCATCGCCAATCCGCTGCGCCGGCTTTCCGCGGCCGCCGTCAGGGTGCGGCGCGGCGTCAAGAACCGCGAGGAAATCCCCGATTTTTCCGATCGCCAGGACGAGATCGGCAATTTGTCCATTGCCGTGCGCGACATGACGAATGCGCTGTACGCGAGAATCGAGGCGATCGAAAGTTTCGCGGCGGATGTCTCGCATGAATTGAAGAACCCGCTGACCTCGCTGCGCAGCGCGGTCGAGACGCTGCCTCTGGCGAAGAACGAGAACTCGCGTGGCCGGCTGATGGAAATCATCCAGCACGATGTGAGGCGGCTCGACCGGCTGATCACCGACATCTCGGACGCTTCGCGGCTCGATGCCGAGCTGGCGCGCGAGGATGCCGCAACCGTCGATCTGAAGAAATTCACCACCGATCTCATCGCGGTCTCGCGCGAGGCGACGCGCAACAAGAAGGCCGTCGAGATCGAGCTCAAGGTCGCCAAGCTGCCGGCCGGCGCCAAAGGCTATTTCGTTGTCGGCCATGACCTCAGGATCGGCCAGGTCATCACCAATCTGATCGAGAACGCGCGCTCCTTCGTGCCCGACGAGCATGGCCACATAGCGATCTCGTTGGCGCGCGCGGGCAAGTTCAACATCATCACCGTCGACGACAACGGCCCGGGCATCCGGGCGGAGAAGATCGATCGCATCTTCGAACGCTTCTACACCGACCGGCCGGCCGGCGAGGCATTCGGCCAGAACTCCGGCCTCGGGCTGTCGATCAGCCGCCAGATCGTCGAGGCGCATGGTGGCACGCTGACGGCCGAAAACATCCCCGGCACCAAGCCCGGCGAGATCAAGGGCGCGCGTTTCGTGGTGACGCTGCCGGCGGAAGGCTGACCGCCGAGCCGAACATGCCGGACGCCGCCGCAAAGCCCCGCAACATCCATGGCACGGCCATACTGGTCGGCGAGCGCGGCGTGCTGATCACCGGGCCGTCGGGCGCCGGCAAGACGACGCTGGCGCTGGCGCTAATCGATCATTGCCGCGCGCGGGGGCTTTTTGCCCGGCTGGTGGGCGACGACCAGTTGTTTGCGGTGGCCCATGGCGGCCGGCTGGTGTGCCGCGCGCCGGCGAGCATCGCCGGTCTCGCCGAGGTGCACGGCATCGGCCCGCGGCCGCTGGCTTTCGAACCGGCCGCCGTGATCGACCTCATGGTGCGGCTGGTCGAGGCGGCCGACATGCCGCGCCTGCAGGACGAAGCAGCGGAGACGATCGACGGATGCCGGCTGCCCCGCGTCGACGTCGCCCGGCAAAACGTCACCGCCGCGCTGCCCCTGCTGGTGGCGCGGCTGTCGATCCAGCCTTTTTCATGATCCGCCCCGGGTTTTTTGCTGCGATGCGTCAAAATGGCCCGGGCTGCCGCAATTTTGGGCTTGTCAACCGGCCGTGCGTCGACAAGATAGCGCTCCCGCCGCCTGGAATGGCTGGCGAACATAAGATACGCCTGTGAAGAGGCGATGACGGGAGCCACCAGAGAATGATCGGACTCGTGCTCGTGACGCACGGTCAACTCGCTACCGAGTTCCGGCATGCCGTCGAGCATGTCGTCGGGCCGCAAGACAATTTCGAAACCGTGGCGATCGGCGCCGATGACGACATGGAGCAGCGCCGGGCCGACATCGTCGACGCCGTGGCGCGCGTCGACACCGGCGCCGGCGTCATCGTGCTCACCGACATGTTCGGCGGCACGCCCTCCAACCTCGCCATCTCGGTGATGGAATCGGGCCGCACCGAGGTGATCGCCGGCATGAACCTGCCGATGCTGATCAAGCTCTCCTCGATCCGCAAGGGCGACAACATGGCCGCCGCGCTCGACGAGGCGCAGGCGGCGGGCCGCAAATACATCAACGTCGCCAGCCAGCTCCTGAGCAGCAAATGAACGCACCGGCGCCGCGTACGGATGAGGTGGTGCGGGAGTTCCCGATCATCAATCAGCGCGGCCTGCATGCGCGCGCTTCGGCCAAGTTCGTCCAGATCGCCAGCGGCTTCGACGCCACCATTCATGTCGAGAAGGACGGTGTGAAGGTCGGCGGCACCTCGATCATGGGCCTGATGATGCTGGCGGCAAGCCCGGGTTATTCGATCCGCGTCATCGCCAGCGGCCCGGAAGCCGTGCCGGCCATGGATGCGCTGGAGCAGCTGGTCGCCTCGCGTTTCGGCGAGGAAATCTGAAATTTTTGCTTTGGTGCATGCCGTGATCGCAAAACCGCTGCGCACTTTTGGGCGACATGATTTCTGCTTGTGCATGTCGTGATCCCAAAACCGCTGCGCACTTTTTGGGCGACATGATTTCTGCTTGTGCATGTCGTGATCCCAAAACCGCTGCGCACTTTTTGGGCGACATGCACCGCCCGCAGAGACATGCGCGCATAAAGATTTCTTTATATCCCATTGTCGGGCGACGGCCGATCTGCTAGTCAAGCCGGCAACCGCGCCCTTCCACGCGCCTCCCGGCGCCGGCGCGTCTTTGAGAAAAAATCACACCGGAGCACTGCCATGACGGGTAGCAAGGACTATGTGGTCGCCGACATCTCGCTTGCCGGCTGGGGCCGCAAGGAGATCGAGATCGCCGAAACCGAAATGCCGGGCCTGATGGCCTGCCGCGAGGAGTTCGGCGCCAAGAAGCCGCTGAAGGGCGCGCGCATCACCGGCTCGCTGCACATGACCATCCAGACGGCGGTGCTGATCGAGACGCTGAAGGCGCTGGGCGCCGACATCCGCTGGGCCTCCTGCAACATCTTCTCGACGCAGGACCATGCGGCCGCGGCGATCGCCGAGGCCGGCATCCCGGTGTTCGCGGTCAAGGGCGAGTCGCTGGAGGACTACTGGGATTACACCGACAGGATCTTCCAGTGGGCCGATGGCGGCCTCTCCAACATGATCCTCGACGATGGCGGCGACGCCACCATGTATATTCTGGTCGGCGCGCGCGCCGAGGCCGGCGAGGATGTGCTGTCCAATCCGCAGAGCGAGGAGGAGGAATACTTCGTCGCGCAGATCAAGAAGCGCCTGAAGGCCTCGCCCGGTTTCTTCACCAAGCAGCGGGAAGCGATCCGCGGTGTCACCGAGGAGACCACCACCGGCGTCAACCGCCTCTACCAGCTTCAGAAGAAGGGCCTGCTGCCCTTCCCGGCGATCAACGTCAACGATTCCGTCACCAAGTCGAAGTTCGACAACAAATACGGCTGCAAGGAATCGCTGGTCGACGGCATCCGCCGCGGCACCGACACGATGATGGCCGGCAAGGTCGCGGTGGTCTGCGGCTATGGCGACGTCGGCAAGGGCTCGTCGGCCTCGCTGCGCGGCGCCGGCGCCCGTGTCAAGGTCACCGAGGTCGACCCGATCTGCGCGCTGCAGGCGGCGATGGACGGCTATGAGGTGGTAACGCTGGAAGACGCGGCCCCCAACGCCGACATCGTCATCACCACCACCGGCAACAAGGACGTCGTCACGCTCGACCATATGCGGTCGATGAAGGACATGGTGATCGTCGGCAATATCGGCCACTTCGACAACGAGATCCAGGTGGCGTCGCTGCGCAACCTGAAATGGACCAACGTCAAGCCGCAGGTCGACCTTATCACTTTCCCGGATGGCAAGCGGATGATCCTTCTGTCCGAGGGACGCCTGCTCAACCTCGGCAACGCCACTGGTCATCCGAGCTTCGTCATGTCGGCCTCGTTCACGAACCAGGTGCTGGCGCAGATCGAGCTTTTCAGCAAGCACGGCCAGTACGAGAACCAGGTCTATGTGCTGCCCAAGCACCTCGACGAGAAGGTCGCGCGGCTGCATCTCGACAAGCTCGGCGCCAAGCTCACCGAGCTGTCCGGCGAACAGGCCGCCTATATCGGCGTGACGCCGCAGGGCCCGTACAAGCCCGAACACTACCGCTATTAACCAAAACGAAATTATCTACCATATATTGAAGCCGGGTGGTTGACTTTCCATCCGGCTTTATTTTTTGCGCCAATGATTCTTCACGTCGATTCCGGCAAGCGTTATTGTTGTGATTCGCGGTCCGGGGACATGTTGGGCCGGGGACGCATTCAGGGCGGTCTTGCATTCAAGCGGCGAAGAGGACCAAGACATGCCGGGGGATTACCCGCCACGCGCGGGAAAGGCCGTTTCCGGCGGCCATGAGGATTCGAACGAGGCCGGCCCCGCCGTGAGCGGCGGCGGTTTTGGTGCCGGCTTGCGGCTGGCGTCGCTGCTTGCCACCTCGGCGCTTGCAGGCCCGCTGCTCGCCTTTGCCGCCCACGCCGAGACAGGCATTCCGGGAAAGGCCGCGGCGCCGGTCAGCACCGTCGAGGTCATGCAGCTCGCCATGTTCGTCGGCGTCATGGGCGCGGCGCTGGTTTCGGCCATCTTCCTGATCCGCGAGCGCGCACGCACCGCCTCGCAGAATCTACAGCTCAGGGCCCGCATCGCGGACGTCAACGCGGCGCTGCAGCGCTCCGAGGCTCTGCTCAACCTGCGCGACCAGCGCCTGGTGGTGTGGACCACGGACAACAAGAAACCCGAACTCATCGGCAGCCTGCCGCTGGAAAGCGGCGCGCCCGACGACAGGTCCGCTTTCCTCGCCTTCGGCCGCTGGCTGATGCCGCGCTCGGCGGCGGCGCTGGAGCACGCGGTCGCGGCGCTGCGCGAACAGGCTAGGGCCTTCGATCTCGTCATCGAAACGCAGGCCGGCGTGCCGCTGGAGGTGCATGGCCGCAAGAGCGCGGCGCATGTGCTGGTGCGCTTCGTCTCGCTGTCGGAGACGCTGCGCAACCAGGCCAGGCTGAAGATCGAGAACCAGCGGCTCAGCGCCGACTACGACACCATGGTCGGCCTGCTCGACGCGTTGAAGATGCCGGCGTGGCTGCGCGGCGCGGACGGGCGATTGCAATGGGTCAACCGCGCCTATGCCGAGGCGGTGGAGGCGGAAAGCACGGCCGCGGCCGTGCGCGACGCGAAGGAATTCCTCGGCGGCCAGGCGCGCGAGCAGATCGCCGAGCAGCACAAGTCGCGCCCGGTCTTCGAGCAGACGCTTTCCACCGTGATCGAGGGCGACCGCCGCATGTTCGCGGTCACCGATTTCGCCGGCACCGACGGTTCGGCGGGACTTGCCTGCGACACCAGTGCCGCCGAGACGATCCGCGCCGAATATGAGCGGACCGTGCGCAGCCATGCCGACACGCTCGACCAGTTGAACACAGCGGTAGCGATCTTCGACACCGAGGAAAAGCTGCGCTTCTTCAACCAGGCCTTCCAGAAGCTGTGGGGTCTCGACTCGGGCTTCCTGCTCAGCGCTCCCTCCAACACGTTGCTGCTCGACAGGCTGCGCAGCGAAGGCAGGATCGCCGAGCAGCCGGAATGGCGGCGCTGGAAGGAAAACTTGCTCAGCGCCTATCGCGCCGTCGAATCGCAGGAGCATTGGTGGCATCTGCCGGACGGCAAGACGATCCGCGTCGTGGCGAACCCGCAGCCGAAGGGCGGCGTCACCTGGGTGTTCGAGAACCTGACCGAGAAGATGGATCTCGAAAGCCGCTACCAGACCGCCGTGCGCGTGCAGGGCGAGACGCTGGACAACCTCGCCGAAGGCGTGGTCGTGTTCGGTCCGGACGGTCGGCTGCGCCTGTCCAATCCAGCCTTCGTCGCGCTGTGGGGGCTGACGGTGGAAGCAGTCAAGCCGAAAGTCCATGTCTCGGCGATCCGCGACTTTTGCGACCAGCGCGCCGCGAACAGCCCGTGGGGCGGCTTCGTCGCCGCGGTCACCGGCTTCGACGACGAGCGCCGCGACCGCCGCGGCCAGATCGAGCTGGTCAACGGCACGGTGCTGAGCTACGCGGTGATCCACCTGCCCAACGGCCAGGTGATGATCACCTTCGTCGACGTCACCGACACCGTCAATGTCGAACGGGCGCTGAAGGACAGGAACGAGGCGCTGGAGAAATCCGACCAGCTGAAGAACGAATTCGTTCAGCACGTGTCCTATGAGCTGCGCTCGCCGCTGACCAACATCATCGGCTTCACCGAGCTTCTGTCGCTGCCCGCGACCGGACCGCTGACGCCGAAACAGCGCGAATATGTCGAGCATGTCGGCTCATCGTCCTCGGTGCTGCTCACCATCGTCAACGATATCCTCGACCTGGCCACCGTCGATGCCGGCATCATGCAGCTCGACATCTCCGAAATGAACATCGACCGGACGATCGCCGCCGCCGCCGAACTGGTCGCCGACCGGCTGGACGAGCACCGGATCAAGCTCGAGATCGACGCGGCGGAGGCGCCGGCGAGCTTCCATGGCGACGAAATCCGCATCCGCCAGATTCTCTACAACCTGCTCAGCAACGCGGCGAACTACGCGCCGGAGGCAAGCACGATCCGGCTGACCTGCCGCCGCTTGGCCGACAGCGTCGAGTTCTCGGTGCATGATGACGGCCCGGGCATGCCTCCGGACGTGCTGGAATCGGTCTTCCGCCGCTTCGAGCCACGCGCCAATGGCGGACGCCGGCGCGGCGCCGGGCTTGGACTCTCGATCGTCAAGAGCTTCGTCGAACTGCATGGCGGGACCGTGCGCATCGAGACCGGCCAGGACAGGGGCACGACTGTCATCTGCACCTTCCCGGACAAGCCTTCCGGAATCCCGGATACGCCGGCGGGCATCCGCGACGCGGCCGAGTAGCGCGGCCTATATGACAGGGATGGCGCTGGAGCGTTTTCTCGCCGACGAGGCGGCAACGGCAAGGCTTGGCGAGGACCTCGCCATGGCATTGCGCGCCGGCGACGCGATCGCGCTGAAAGGCGATCTCGGCGCCGGCAAGTCGACGCTGGCCCGCGCGCTGATCCGGGCGCTTGCCGACGATACCGGCCTCGAAGTGCCGAGCCCGACCTTCACGCTGGTGCAGAGCTACGAGACGCGCGTTCCGGTGCATCATTTCGACCTCTACCGCCTCTCCTCACCGGACGAGCTCAACGAACTCGGGCTCGACGACGCGCTGACGCAGGGCGCGGCGCTGATCGAATGGCCGGAACGGGCCGGAGACCGGTTGCCGGCAGGCGCGCTGTGGGTCGATCTTGCCGAACATGGCGAGGGCCGCGTGGCAAGGCTGTCCGGAAACGGGCCGGTCTATGATCGCGTGGCGCGATCGCTGGCGATGCGCGATTTCCTGGCCTCGGCCGGATGGGGCGAAGCCAGCCGCCGCCATTTCGTCGGCGACGCCTCCGCCCGCTCCTATGAGATCGTCTCGCTGCCCGGCAAGGCGCCGCGCGTGCTGATGAACTCGCCGCGCCTCGTGCTCGGGCCGCCCGTGCGCGACGGCAAGCCCTATGCGGTGATCGCCCATACGGCCCAGTCCGTCACCGCCTTCGTCGCCATCGACCGGGCGCTGCTTGCGGCCGGCGTCAGCGTGCCGGCGATCCATGCCCAGGATCTCGACCAGGGTTTTCTGCTCATCGAGCATCTCGGCTCGGAAGGTTTCCTCGGTCACGACGGCCAGCCCATCGCTCAACACTACGAGGCGGCGGCCGAGTTGCTGGCCATGATGCACGGCAAGACCTGGCCCACACGCATGGAAGCGGCGCCGGGCGCATTCCACGACGTGCCGCCTTTCGACCGGGAAGCCATGCTGATCGAGGCCGACCTTTTGGTCGACTGGTATGTGCCATGGATCACCGGCGAACCGGCAAACGACGAGTTGCGGGCAGGCTACCACAAGGTATGGAACGCGCTTCTCGATCGCCTGGCAGGCAGCGAATACACGCTGATGCTGCGCGATTTCCATTCGCCCAACATCATCTGGCGCGCGGAGCGTTCCGGCCTCGACCGGCTCGGCATCGTCGATGTGCAGGACGCGCTGATCGGGCCGGCGGCCTATGACGTCGCCTCCTTGGCCATGGATGCGCGCGTCACCGTCCCGCCCGAGATCGAGCGGCGGACGGTCGCGGCCTATGTCGCGGCGCGCCGCACCGCCGGCGCTTTCGACGAGGCCGGCTTCGCCGAGGCCTATGCGATCATGGCCGCGCAGCGCAATTCGAAGATCCTCGGCATCTTCGTGCGGCTCGAAAAGCGCGACGGCAAGCCTTACTATCTGAAGCACCTGCCGCGCATCCGCGACTATCTGAGGCGGGCGATGGCGCATCCGGCGCTGGCTGGCCTGAAGGATTTCTACATGGCCCATGGCCTGCTCGAGGAACGGGTCCCATGAAGCCGACGACGGCGATGGTGCTGGCGGCCGGGCTCGGCAAGCGCATGCGGCCGATTACCGATTCGATGCCGAAGCCGCTGGTGAAGATCGCCGGCAAGACCTTGCTCGACTGGGGGCTGGACAGCCTGGAAGCCGCCGGCGTCGCCAAGGCCGTCGTCAATGTCCACTACCTGCCCGAGCAGATCGTCGCCCATGTCGCCCATAGGCGCGCACCGAAGATCGTCATCTCCGACGAGCGCGAGGCGCTGCTGGAATCGGCGGGCGGCATCGTCAAGGCGCTGCCGCTTTTGGGCAGCGAGCCCTTCTATATCATCAACGCCGATACGTTCTGGATCGACAGCGGCCAACCCAGCCTCGAGTGCCTTGCCCTTGCATGGGACGCCGCCAGAATGGATATTCTGCTGATGCTTACCGATCTCGACTCAGCGACCGGGCACTGCGTCGGCACCGATTTCCTGATCGCGCATGACGGCGCGCTCAGGCGCTCGAAGGGTGATCCGACGGGCCTGATCTATGCCGGTGCCGCGATCATCCATCCGCGTATCTTCAAGGATGCTCCCACAGGCTCGCATTCGCTCAACATCTATTTCGACAAGGCGATCGCCGCCGGCCGCCTGTTCGGCATGAAGATGAACGGAAGCTGGATCACCGTCGGCACCCCGGACGCCATTCCAGCCGCCGAGGCAGCCGTGGCCGGCGCGCTCGCATCCGCATCGGCCCGAAAATCGGCTCCGATTTTCGGAAAGCACGATGCGTAGAGTCAAAGGGTTAGATCGTCCTTTGTGCGCCCAAACGGGCGCACGGCGATCTAATGCGGTATGAGCGGCGCGCGCCGCGTCCTTTCCATCCCGTCCGGAGCGCCGTTCCTGCCGACGCTGGCTGGAGCGTTGCTCGATGGACGCCTGATCCCCGGCTTCCGCTTCGACGGCGATCCGCTGGCGCTCGCCGACGCCACCATCTATGTGCCGACGCGCCGTGCGGCGCGTGCGCTGCGCGGCGCCTTCGTCGACATGCTTGCTGAATCGGGAGGGGGCAGACGCTCGGCCATCCTGCCGACGGTGCGGCCGCTCGGCGAATTCGACGAGGACGAGGCCGCCTTCGACGCCGAGGCGGCGCCGGCCATCGAGCTCGCACCGCCGATCGCCGCGCAGGAGCGGCTGTTGTTGCTGGCGCCGCTGGTGCGCGCCTGGAAGGAAAGCCTCCCGGCGCATGTCAGAGCCCGGTTCAACGAGGAATTCGTCGTGCCGACCTCGGCCGCCGACGCCATCTGGCTGGCGCGCGACCTTGCCCGGCTGATGGACGAGATCGAGACCGAGGGCACGGATTGGGCGAAACTCGCGACGCTGGTCACCGGCAACCTTGCCGGCTGGTGGCAGGTGACGCTCGATTTCCTCGGCATCGTCACCGACAACTGGCCGGCACTGCTCAAGGAGCGCGACCGTTCCAATCCTGCCGCCCATCGCAGCGCGCTGATCCGGCTTGAAGCGGCGCGGCTGAAGCGCAATCCGCCGGCCGGACCGGTGATCGTCGCCGGTTCGACCGGCTCGATTCCCGCCACCGCCGAACTGCTTGGCGTCATCGCCGGCCTGCCCAACGGCGCGGTCGTGCTGCCCGGGCTCGACCGCGAGCTGGACGACGCATCCTTCGCGGCGATCACGGCGCCCGGCGCGCGCCCGGCAACGCTCGGCCACCCGCAATACGGCCTCGCCAAGCTGATCGGCGGCATTGGCATTCCGCGCCGCGACGTCGAGGATATCGTCGCCGCGCCACCGCCGCTTGCGTTGCGCGCCGCCCTTGTCGGCGAGGCGCTGCGGCCGGCCGAAACCACCGAGTACTGGACCGAGACGCGGCCGCGCTTCACGGCGCACGATATCGAACAGGCGCTTGCCGGCGTGACGCTGGTGGAAGCGGCGAACGAACGCGATGAGGCGGCGGCAATCGCCATCGCGTTGAAGCGCGCGGTGGAGATCCCAGGCAAGCGCGCGGCGCTCGTCACCGGCGACCGGGCGCTGGCGCGGCGGGTTTCGGCCGAGCTTCTGCGCTTCGGTGTCGTCGCCGACGATTCCGGCGGTGCGCCGCTCGTCAACACGCCTGCCGCCAGCCTGCTCAGGCTCGCGCTGAGCACCGCTTTCCGGCCCGGCGATCCGGTAAGCCTCCTGTCCTTGCTCAAGCATCCGCTGCTTGGACTCGGTCTCGAACGCCGGAGCGTGCGCAAGGCGGCCGAGCTCGTCGAACTGGTGGCGCTGCGCGGCGGCACGGGGCGCCCCGATGTCGCCTCGCTCGGCGCGCTTTTCGAGACACGACTCGCGGAGCTGAGCGGCGACACCAGGCAGCCTTTCTGGTTTTCGCGCCTGACCGTGCGCGGCATCGAGCAGGCGCAAGAGATGCTTAGCCGACTTACCAAGGCGCTCTCGCCGCTCACCGCGATGCGCGACGAGAAGGACGCCGACATCGCGACGCTGACGCGCGCGAGCGTTGTCGCGCTGGAGGATCTGGGCCGCGCGGCCGATGGCGGTCTGGCGGAACTCTATGCCGGCGACGCCGGCGAAAAACTCGCCGAGCTGTTGCGCGGACTGGTGGCGGCGTCCTCGCCCTTCACCTTCGCCGCTTCGGAATGGCCCGACGTGATGGAAGCGCTAATCGCGCCGGAGACGGTGAAGCCGGCGCAAGGCACCGACCGCAACATCGCCATCTGGGGCGCGCTGGAAGCCCGATTGCAGAACGTCGACACGCTGGTCATCGGCGGACTCAATGAAGGTGTCTGGCCGCGCAAACCCGAGAGCGACCGCTTCATGTCGCGGCTGATGAAGACCGGCATCGACCTCGAACCGCCGGAACGGCGCATTGGCCTAGCCGCGCATGATTTCCAGATGGCGATGGGCGCCCCTGAAGTGGTGCTGACGCGGTCGGCGCGCTCCGGCGACGCGCCGGCGGTGCCGTCGCGCTGGCTGCAGCGCATCCTGACCTTCATCGGCAAGGAGCCGGCGGCAGCACTTCGCGGGCGCGGCGACGCGCTGCTTGCCTGGGCGCGCGCGCTCGATGCCGGCGAGAAGAAGGATTTTGCCTCCCGCCCGCAGCCGAAGCCGCCGCTCAGCATGCGCCCGCAGCATTTCTCGGTCACCGAGATCGAGACGCTGCGCCGCGACCCCTACGCGATCTACGCACGGCGCATGCTCGGCCTGATGCCGCTGGAGCCGCTTATCCGCGATCCGGGCGCCGCCGAACGCGGCACGTTGTTCCACGAAATCCTGCATTTGTTTTCGCGCCGCGTCGAAAACCCTCGGGCACCAAACGCGCTGCAAAGCCTCATCGAAGCGGGTCGTGCCTGCTTTGCCGAGGCAAAGCTTCCGGCGGATATCGAGGCGATCTGGTGGCCGCGCTTCGAAAAGCTCGCCGAAAACATCATCGAATGGGAGCATGGCCGCGCCGATGCGGTGGCGAGGCGCTATGCCGAGGAACGCGCGGAGAAGACAGTGGTCGGCCGCACCGGCGTGACGCTTTCCGGCTATGCCGACCGCGTCGACCTGCTTGCCGGCGGCATGGCCGACATCCTCGACTACAAGACCGGCTCCTCACCCTCGAAAGCGCAGGCGCACACGCTGCTGTCGCCGCAGCTTGCGTTGGAGGGCGCGCTGCTGAGACGCGGCGCCTTCAAGGAACTCGGCATTCGCGAGCCCTCGCAACTCGCCTTCGTGCGGCTGAAACCGAATGGCGAGGTGTTCGAGGAATCGATCCTCGAATACAACCGCAAGCCCCGTACCGCCAACGACCTTTCCGAGGAAGCCTGGGCGCGGCTGGAGAGGCTGCTTTTCCATTATGCAGACCCGACCGCCGGCTATCTGTCGCGCGCCCTGCCATTCCGCGAGGGCGAAGCCGACGGCGACTACGACCATCTGGCGCGTGTGCTCGAATGGTCGGCCGGCGGCGCCAGCGAAGACGAGGCGGACGGATGAAATATCCGATCCCCTCCGATACCGCGGCCAGCCAGGCGCGCGCCTCAGATCCGGCCTATTCCGCCTGGGTGTCGGCAAATGCCGGCTCGGGCAAGACGCATGTGCTGGCGCAGCGCGTCATCCGGCTCCTGCTCAACGGCACCGACCCATCGAAGATCCTGTGCCTCACCTATACGCGGGCCGCCGCCGCCAACATGTCGAACCGCGTGTTCTCGACCCTGTCGGAATGGACGGCGCTGCCCGATGCGGAGCTGGTGGTCAGGATCGCGGCGCTGGACGGCCGCGGCGCCGACCGCGACACGATGCGGCGTGCGCGGCGATTGTTCGCCGAGGCGCTCGAGACGCCGGGCGGGCTGAAGATCCAGACCATCCACGCCTTCTGCGAATCGGTGCTGCACCAGTTCCCGCTCGAAGCCAACATCCCGGCGCGTTTCGAGATGCTCGATCCGCCGATGGAGGCCTCACTGTTCGCCGACGCCCGCCGCGACATGATTTCGGGGGCGGGCGCCGGCATCGAAGGCCTGGCGGAGGCCTTCGCCACCGTGCTGGAACGCGGCGGCGAGTTCGGGCTCGACACGCTGCTTGGCGAAATCGTCGGCAAGCGCGACGAATTGCGCGATTTCATCGCCAAGCTCGGCAGGGATCGGGATTTCCGGCCGTTGTTCGCCGAATTCGGTTTCAGGCCCGGACAGACGGCCGAGGGCATCGCCGCTTCGCTGTGGCCGCTGCCTGGCTTCGCCCCCGGCCAATTTGCCGAATTCGCGCAGGCCGCCGAAACCGCCGACGCGCGGCAGGTGCTGAACAATGTCATCCCCTATGCACGGGGCGCCTTCGGCGAAACCGACCCGATCCGCCGGCTGCGGCTGCTGGCAAAGGCCTTCCTGAAGGCCGACGGCGATCCCTATGAGCCGCCCAAGGTCTTCAAGAAGGCGTTGGTCGACCGGCTGCCGGACTTGGCCGATCGCTATCTGGCCGCGGCCAAGACGATCCTAGAGGTAACCGACCGGCTGGCGCTGTTCCGCATGCTGGAAGGGACAGCGGCGGCGCTCACCGTCGCCGGCTGGCTGATCGCGCGCTACGAGCAGTTGAAGCGCGGGCGGGGTTTTCTCGACTTCAACGATCTGATCACACGCACGGTCGGTCTCTTGTCGCGGCCGGATGCCGGACCATGGGTGCAGTTCAAGCTCGACCAGGGCATCGACCACATCCTGCTCGACGAGGCGCAGGACACCAGCCCCGACCAATGGGAGGTGGTGAAGAAGCTGACGGAAGAATTCTTTGCCGGGCTTGGCCAGCGCGAAGCGGTGCGCCGAACTGTCTTTGCCGTCGGCGACGAGAAGCAGTCGATCTACTCCTTCCAGGGAGCAGCACCCGATTCCTTCGCCGAAAGCCGGCTGTTGTTCGCCGGCCGCGTGCGCGGCGCCGAAGCCGCCTTCGCCAATCTCAAGCTCACCTGGTCATTCCGTTCGAGCGACGATGTGCTTGCCGCGGTCGACCGCGTCTTTGCAGAACCGGGTGTAAGGCGCGGCATCAGCCACGATCCCGATCCGCTGAGCCACAAGGCGATCCGCAACGATGCGCCGGGCTATGTCGAGGTGTGGCCTTCGATCGGCGCCGAAATGGTTGAGGAGCCCGACGATTGGACTTTGCCGGTCAACCATGCCAGCGCGCCGGCCGTGCGCCTGGCCGAGCATGTGGCTACAACCATCCAGACCTGGCTGCGCAGCGGCGAGGTGATCGAAGGCAAGGGCAGGAAACTGACTGCCGGCGACATCCTCGTCCTGGTGCGCAAGCGCGACCGCTTCGTCCATGCGCTGTCGCGCAGCCTGAAGAACCGGCAAATCCCGGTTGCCGGCGCCGATCGGCTGAGCCTGCCCGGCCATATAGCCGTTCAGGACCTGATCGCGCTCGGACATTTCCTGATCCAGCCGGAAGACGATCTTTCCTTGGCCGCGGTGCTGCGCAGTCCGATCTTCGAGGTCTCTGAGGAGACGTTGCTGGCACTCGCTGGCTCGAGGCCGAAAGGCCAGTCGCTGATCGCTTCGCTGCGGCACCATGCGGCGGAAGATGTCGCGCTCACCGCTGTCGTTAGCCGGCTCGACGCCTGGGCGAGCGAAGTGGCGTTCAAGCCGGTGTTCGAATTCTATGCCGCGGTGCTGGCGCGTGACGGCCTGCGCCGCAAGATGACGGCGCGGCTGGGGCCCGAAGCCGGCGACATCCTGGACGAATTCCTGAGTTTCTGCCTGGCCGAGGAACGCACTGGCCTGCCGGGGCTGGAGTCCTTCCTGTCGACGCTGGAAAATGCCGGTCCCGAGATCAAGCGCGAGATGGACCAGACGCGCGACGAGGTCCGCGTCATGACCGTGCACGCCGCCAAGGGCCTGGAGGCGCCGGTGGTTTTCCTGGTCGACGGCGGCTCGGCGCCGTTCAGCGACCAGCATCTGCCGCGGCTGATGCCGTTCGAGGGCTCGGGCGCGCACTGGAAGGGCAAGGGCTATCTGTGGCGCTCGGCCAGCGATGTCGCCAATGGCGTCTCAAAGGCGGCTTCGATCCGGGCGCGCGAACTGGCGGACGACGAATACCGACGGCTGCTCTATGTCGGCATGACGCGCGCCGAGGACCGGCTGATCGTCTGCGGCTATCACGGCAAGCGTCAGCCCAGCCCCGGCACGTGGCATTCGATCGTCAGCCGCGCGCTGCTTGGTGCGCCGGAAAGCGAGGAGCGCCGGCATCCGGCAACGAACGATGTGGCCGTGCACCGCTTCCACATGACCAAATTGCCGCCGGTGGCGCTGACCGGCGTCGACAAGGCGGGGTTGTTCGAGCATACCGCGCCATTGCCGGACGGCCTGTTCCGGCCGCTGCCGCCCTATGAGGAGCTGCCGCGGCCGCTTTCGCCTTCCGGCGCCTCGGCGCTGATCGACGAGGCGAAAGATGCCGCGCCCGACACACGCTCGCCGGTGCTCGATGCCGCCGCCGAGCCCGGCTTTGCGGTGATGCGCGGCCTGGCCCTGCACAAACTGCTGCAGATGCTGCCCAGGATCGCCGAAGATGAAAGGCGCGGCGCGGCGGAGCGCTATCTGGCACGCGCCAGTGTCGATTGGCCGGAAAGCGAGCGCGACCGGGCGCTGGACGCGGTGCTGTCGATCCTGTCCGACGACCGCTTCGGCACGCTGTTCTCGTCGTCCTCGCGCGCCGAGGTCGCCGTCATGGGCAGCCTTGAGGTGAAGGGCAGGCTGCGCTCGATCTCCGGCAAGATCGACCGGCTGGCGGTCACGCCCGAAAAGGTGTCGATCATCGACTACAAGACCAACCGACCGGCGCCTGGGAACCTGGCGGAGGTGCCGCCGGCCTATGTGCTGCAGCTTGCGCTCTACCGCGCTCTGCTCCAACCGCTCTATCCGGGCCGCGAGGTGACGGCGGCGCTGCTGTTCACCGAGGCGCCGCGACTGATCGAGCTGCCCGCCCCCGCCATGGATGACGCCCTTGCCCGACTCACGGCAGCGTGACACAAGAACTGCTTGAACATCGCCGCCACAACCACCACATTTGGTGCAACCCGAGTTTTCGAAAGGATTTCAGCATGGCCACCGTCAAGGTCGACAAGGGCAATTTCCAGGCCGATGTGCTCAACGCCAAGGAGCCGGTCGTGGTGGATTTCTGGGCGGAATGGTGTGGCCCCTGCAAGATGATCGCCCCGGCGCTGGAAGACATCGCCAAGGAGCTCGGCGCGAAGATCAAGGTCGCCAAGCTCAACATCGATGAGAATCCCGAGCTAGCCGCGCAGTACGGCGTGCGCTCGATCCCGACGCTGATGATCTTCAAGGGTGGCGAAGTGGCCGACATGAAGGTGGGCGCCGCGCCGAAGACCGCGCTGTCGCACTGGATCAACGGCAGCCTCGCCTGAGCCAATCCGAAAAGTTCAAGAACAAGCCCGGCCGATCGCGCCGGGCTTTTTCTTTGGCGTCATGGCTCGGCGCGCTCTGGCCCTCGCACGCGAGCACGTCATACTCTCTGCTTCAGAAAAAGGAGAGCGCCATGACCGGAACAGCCAAGGCCACAGTGCACGTCGACAACGAGCGCGTCATCGTCACCGAATACCGCTTCGCGCCCGGCGCCAACACCGGCTGGCACCGCCATGGCCACGATTATGTCGTCGTGCCGCTGATGGACGGCAAGGTGAAGCTGGTGACCAAGGACGGCGAGTCCTTTGCCGAGATGAAGCAAGGCGCGCCCTATTTCCGGCGGGAAGGCGTCGAGCACGACGTCATCAACGCCAATGACGGCGAGTATGCTTTCATCGAGATCGAGCTGAAGTAGGCCGGCCGTGGTTGCCGGCTTGCACGGTTCCATTTCGGCCCCGTGCGGGATGTCGTGACTGTAGCATCTCTCCTCGCCTTTGCCGGTTTTGCGGCGGTGGCCGCATATGTCCAGACCCTGACAGGCTTCGCCTTCGGCCTGGTGATGATGGGCGCGATTACGCTTGTCGGCTTGCTGCCGCTGCCCGACGCAGCCGCAATGGTCGGCATGCTGACCCTGGTCAACGCCACGCAGATGCTGATCCAGGGCGGCTGGCGCGAGATTGCGCGCCGGGAGCTGCGGCTTATCCTGGTAGCAAGCCTGCCTTCGCTGCTCTTGGGGTATGCCCTGTTGGAATGGCTGGCGGACACGCGGGCCGACCTGCTGAAAATCGGACTCGGCCTGGTCATCATGGTGTCCAGCCTGCAACTGGCCATCAGGCCCGCCGGCTTGGCAAAACGGTCGTCGGATGCGAGTTTCGTCGGCTTCGGTGTCGTTTCGGGCCTGATGAGTGGGCTGTTTGCGACCGGCGGCCCACCGCTCGTTTATCATCTCTTTCGCCAGCCAATGGCGCACATACGTGTCCGTGAAACGCTCGTCACCGCCTTCGGTGCCGCGCAGGTGGTCCGGCTCATCCTGGTGATGGCAAGCGGCAACCTCCCGACCATGTCGCCTGTCGCGCTCGTCCTCGCCATACCGGCCGTAATGCTGATGACCTATGCCGCGCGCCGCTGGCCACCGTCATTGTCGCAAGGGACGATGCGAAAGATCGTCTTTGTTCTGCTTTTCCTGTCAGGGCTCTCGCTGGCGCTGCCCGCCGCGATGCATCTTGCCGTCTAAGTTCAATTGCTCACGCCGGCGATGCATAGCTCCATCACCAGTCGGCGATGCGGTCGCCGCCGGCGAATTGCGCGCTCTTGGCGGTGTATTCGAACAGCTCGATCTTCACGCCGTTGGGATCGGCGATCCAGGCCTGGAACGTGTCGTCGCAGGCAAGCTTCTTTGGCGTCACCGCGACGCCTTTCGACCGGATGTGAACGATCGCCGCATCGATGTCTTCCACCTCAAGGCAGAAGTGGTTGATCTGGTTTGCGTCGCTGTAGCTGGCTTCACTTTTCTCGAACACCTCGACGTGGCTGCGGCCACTGCAATCGAGGTAGAAGCCGAAGATCTTGCCGTCACGCAGGAAATTGAACCGCGTGTCCATGCCGAGCACGTCACGATAGAAGCGGCGCGTCTCCTCCAAGTCATGCGCGAAGATGCAGACATGGGCAAGCTGCTTCACCTTGATCATGGCCGGTTCCTTTCGACCCCCGCCGAAATCCAATGCGCCATGCCGATCGCTTCAGGTCGGCGGCGTGCCGTTCTCGGCCAGCACGGCGCCGGCGAAATAGAGCGAGCCGCCGATCAGGATGCGCGGCGCCGGGCCGTCCCAACTGTCACGCAACAGCATCAGCGCGCTGGCGACGGAGCTGACCGGCTCGGCCGACAGCCCGGCCTCTTCGGCACGCAGGGCCAGCTCGTCATTCGGCACGCCGGCGTCGCTGTTGTTCACCGGCACGGTATAGACATGGCGGGCCAGCCCCTTGAAGGCGCTGAAATAGCCCGTCTGGTCCTTGGTGTTGATCATGCCGGAGATCAGGACCAGCGGCCTCGGGTTCTTTTCCTCCTGCTCGGCCAGCGCCTCGGCGATGACGATGCCGGCGCCTGGATTGTGGCCGCCGTCCAGCCAGATCTCGGCGCCCTTCGGCGCCAGGTCGACGAGCTTGCCCTGCGTCAGCTTCTGCATGCGTGCCGGCCAGGCGACTTGGGTCATCGCCCGCTCGGCGGCGCGGTGGCCGATCTCGAAGCCGGCCGCCTTGACGGCGGCGATCGCCGCGGCGGCGTTGGCGTATTGATGGCGCCCCGGCAGGCGCGGCGAGGGCAGGTCCATCAGCCCGTCCCCGTCCTGATAGACCATACGGCCATTCTCCTCGAAAGCGAGGAAATCCTGGCCATAGACCACGGTCGGGCAATCCAGCCGCTCGGCCGTCTCGATCAGCACCTGAAGCGCGGTGTCGCTTTCCTGGGCGCCGATCACCACCGGGCAGCCGTGCTTCATGATGCCGGCCTTTTCGGCGGCGATCAGCTCGACGCGGTCGCCGAGATAGGCCTCGTGGTCCATCGAGATCGGCATGATCACCGAAACCGCCGGCCGCTTGATGACATTGGTGGCGTCGAAGCGGCCGCCGAGGCCGACCTCGATGATCGCCGCCTCCGCCGGGTGCTCCGAAAACAGGATGAAGGTGACGGCGGTGAGGATCTCGAAGACGGTGATCTTCTGGCCGCCATTGGCCTCGGCGACACGCGCGATGGCCTCGGCGAAGATATCGTCATCGACGAGCTTGCCGCCGCCTTCGTCCGCCAGCCGGTAGCGTTCGTGCCAGTTCACCAGATGCGGCGAGGTGTGGACGTGAACGAGATGGCCGGCCGCCTCCAGCAGCGCGCGCGAGAAGGCGGCGCAGGAGCCCTTGCCGTTGGTGCCGGCGATGTGGATGACCGGCGGCAGCCGGTCCTGCGGATTGCCGAGGCGCTCGAGAAGCCGCGTGACACGGTCCAGCGAAAGGTCGAAGCCTTTCGGATGCAGCGTCATCAGATGTTCGATTTCGCGTTCGGCGGAAAGCGTTGTCATGATGGATCCTAGCGCACGGTCCCGAAACCGGGAATCGGTTTCAGAACGGCCATGCGCAAATCAGAGGCTACAGCACGCAACGGGCGGCGCAAATCGCGGTTCGCGGCGAGCGATGTCGCGTCAGGCCGATATCGCGTCAGGCTTGCGGCCGCGCCTCGGCATTGACTACCGCCGGCGGCAGGATCTCCGGCGCCAGCGGCTTCTCGGCCTCCGGCATCTTGAGCAGCATCTTCAACAGCCGGGAAATGGTCTGGCGCATCTCGAGGCGCGAGACGACCATGTCGACCATGCCGTGCTCCATCAGATATTCGGCGCGCTGAAAACCATCGGGCAGCTTTTCGCGGATGGTCTGCTCGATGACGCGCGGACCGGCAAAGCCGATCAGCGCGCCCGGTTCGGCGATCTGGACGTCGCCCAGCATGGCGTAGGAGGCGGTGACGCCGCCGGTGGTCGGGTTGGTCAGCACGACGATATAGGGCAGGCCGGCTTCCTTCAGCCGGTCGACGCCGACCGTTGTACGCGGCAATTGCATGAGCGACAGGATGCCTTCCTGCATGCGGGCGCCGCCGGAGGCGGCGAACAGGATCAGCGGCCGTTTGCGCTGCAGCGCGACCTCGAAGGCATGCACGATGGCTTCGCCGGCGGCCATGCCAAGCGAGCCGCCCATGAAGGCGAAATCCTGCACGGTGACGATGACCGGCAGGCCGTCGATGGTGCCGGCGCCGTTGAGGATCGCGTCTTCGAGGCTGGTCTTGGCCTTCGCCTCCTTCAGGCGATCGGTGTAGCGCTTCTCGTCGCGGAACTTCAGCGGATCGAGGACGACCTTGGGGTTTTCCAGCACCTCGTATTTGCCGTCGTCGAAGAAGTATTTCAGCCGCTCCTTGGCCGAGATCTTCATGTGGTGGCCGGAAGCCGGGATGACGAACTGGTTGGATTCGAGATCCTTGTGGAAGATCATCTCGCCGGTCTCGGGATCCTTGATCCAGAGGTTTTCCGGCATGTCAGTACGCCGGCCGAGCATCGAATTGATCTTCGGGCGGACGTAATTGGTGATCCAGTTCATGGCTTCGGCTCCTGTCCTGGAAAGGACTTCAAGCTATCCCAGGAAAAGTCTGTGGCGGTTTTCCGGCTGGAATTGCTCAAGAACAAATAGTCAGGCTATTCGGCGGCGGCAAGGCGGGCCGAACGGACGCCCTGGGCAAGACCGCTGACCAAAGTGGCGACGGCCTCGGCCGGATCGGCGGTCTTCTCGCCCTTCGGTCCAAGCACATTGGCTATCGCGTTGACGATCGCCGTACCGACGACGACGCCATCGGCCGAGGCGCCTATGACACGCGCCTGCTCGGCGGTCTTGACGCCGAAGCCGACGCAGACCGGCAGCGCCGTATGGCCCTTGATGCGGGTGACAGCCGCCGAGACCTTGGCGGTGTCGGCCAAGGCCGAGCCCGTGATGCCCGTCATCGAGACGTAATAGACGAAGCCGGAAGTGTTTTCCAAAACCTTGGGCAGGCGCTTGTCGTCGGTGGTCGGCGTCGCCAGGCGGATGAAGTTGACGCCGGCTTTCAGCGCCGGAATGCAAAGCTCCTCATCCATCTCCGGCGGCAGGTCGACGACGATCAGGCCGTCGATGCCGCTCGCCTTGGCATCCGCGAGGAAGCGGTCGACGCCATAGATGTAGATCGGATTGTAGTAGCCCATCAGCACGATCGGCGTCTCGTCGTCGCCGGCGCGGAACTCGGACGCCAGCTTCAGCGTCTTGGCCAGCGTCTGGCCGCCCTTCAGCGCTCGAAGACCCGCCGCCTGGATCGCCGGGCCATCGGCCATCGGATCGGAGAAGGGCATGCCCAGCTCGATGACGTCGCTGCCGGCGCCCGGCAGCGCCTTCATGATGGCCAAGGCGGTATCGTAGTCCGGATCGCCGCCCATGAAATAGGTGACCAAAGCCGGGCGGCCTTCGGCTTTGAGCTTGGCCATGCGGCGGTCGATGCGGGTGGTCATTGTCAGATCTCCATGCCCAGCATGTTCGCCACCGTGTGCACGTCCTTGTCGCCGCGGCCGGACAGATTGACGATGACGATCTGGTCCTTGTCCATCTTGGGCACGATCTTCATCGCGTGGGCGATGGCATGCGCCGATTCCAGCGCCGGGATGATGCCTTCGACCCGGGTGGTGAGCTGGAAGGCTTCCAGCGCCTCGTCGTCGAGGATCGGCTCATACTGGACGCGGCCGGAATCGCGCAGCCAGGAATGCTCGGGGCCGACGCCCGGATAGTCGAGGCCGGCCGAGATCGAGTGGCCGTCGAGGATCTGGCCGTCCGAGTTCTGCAACAGATAGGTGCGGTTGCCATGCAGCACGCCTGGCTTGCCGGCATTCATCGAGGCGCAATGCTCGATGCCGTCGAGACCGCGCCCGCCGGCTTCGATGCCGATGATGCGCACATCCTTGTCGTCGAGGAAGGGGTGGAACAGGCCGATGGCGTTGGAGCCGCCGCCGACGGCGGCGATGATGACATCAGGCAGCCGGCCTTCCTGCTCCAGCATCTGGGCGCGGGCTTCCGTGCCGATCACCGACTGGAAGTCGCGCACCAGCTCCGGATAGGGATGCGGGCCGGCGGCGGTGCCGATCAGGTAATAGGTGTCCTCGACATTGGTGACCCAGTCGCGCAGCGCCTCGTTCATGGCATCCTTCAGCGTGCCGTGGCCGGCGGTGACCGGCCGCACCTCGGCGCCGAGCAGCTTCATGCGGAAGACGTTGGGGCTCTGGCGGGCGACGTCGGTGGCGCCCATGTAGACGACGCACGGATAGCCGAAGCGCGCGGCGACGGTTGCCGAAGCCACGCCGTGCTGGCCCGCACCCGTCTCGGCGATGATGCGTTTCTTACCCATGCGCTTGGCGAGCAGGATCTGGCCGAGGCAATTGTTGATCTTGTGCGAGCCGGTGTGGTTGAGGTCCTCGCGCTTGAAATAGACCTTGGCGCCGCCGAGATGCTTCGTCAGCCCTTCGGCGAAATAGAGCTTTGATGGCCGCCCGGCATAATGGGTCGACAGGTTCTGCAATTCGGCCTTGAACTCTGGATCGTTCTTGACCTCGTTCCAGTTCCTTTCCAGATCGAGGATCAGCGGCATCAGCGTTTCGGCGACGAAACGACCGCCGAAAATGCCGAACATGCCCTGCTCGTCGGGGCCGGTGCGGAAGGAATTGGGCATTGCCGGCTTGTTCATCGCCGATCTCCTAGTGTGAATTGTGCTTCAGGCGGCGCGGTCGTCGCGCGCGGCCCTGACGGCCCGGAAAAACTGCTCGATCAGCGCCGGATCCTTGACGCCCGGAGCACTTTCCACACCGGACGAAACGTCTATTCCGGGCGGATTGGCCTGTCTCAGGGCATCGCCGACATTGGCGGCGTTTAGCCCACCGGAAAGCATGTAATCGAGCCCGGCGTCAAGGCCGGCAAGGACGCGCCAGTCGAAGGCGACGCCGTTGCCGCCCGGAAGCTGCGATCCCTTCGGCGGCTTGGCGTCGAACATGAGACGATCGGCAATCCCGACGAACGGCTTTATCCGCTCGAGGTCGGCTGCCTCGCTGACGGAAAACACCTTCATGACCGGCAGGCCATAGCGGGCCTTGAGCTCCGCCACGCGCTCGGATGTCTCCGAACCATGCAGCTGCAGCATGTCCGGCTGCATCTTGGCGACGATCTCGTCGAGGAAGGCATCGTCGGCATCGACGGTGACGGCGACCGCCTTGGCCTTGCCGCGCGCCGCTTCGCGCAGGCGCCCGGCCTCGGCGGGCTCGACATAGCGCGGGCTCTTGGCGAAGAAAATAAAGCCGACATGGCTGGCGCCGCCGGCAAGCGCGGCGGTCATCGCGGCGTCGGTCTTCAATCCGCAGATCTTGATGTCGAGCGTCATGGCGCGGGATTGGCACGAAACGGCCAAAGAGTCGAGAAAAAGCATGCTGTTGCCGGTTCTGCGGAAAACACTACGTTGATATAGGAACCACAGGCGGGAGAACGATAAGCATGGCCGACCGGACCGTCGCCGAACTCAAGCAGAAGATCGCGCAGGCGCGCGAGGTGATCGCGCATCTGATGGACAAGGCCGCCTATAACGGCGCCGAGGCGCACCGGGCGCTGGAGTATTTCAGCGGCGACGCGTTCGATCGGAATTTCCTGCCCTGGCCGCATTCCGAGGAAGGACTGCGGCCGGAGGAGCTGAATGCGGCAAATGACGATTGAGCGATCAACGCCGGCGTGGGTATAAGCGCAAAATAGCAGGAGGTCGGCGGGACAGCGCCCCCCTCAGTCCTGCCGGACATCTCCCCCACAAGGGGGGAGATCAGACGTCACGCCGGCTTTCGCCAATCACCAGCGCGGCAGGAAGAGCGGGGCGCCGAAGCTGCCAATCTCCCTCCTTGTGGGGGAGATGCCCGGCAGGGCAGAGGGGGGCGCGAAGGAACTCAGCGTCTAGATGTTGCGCGCGCATCCGCGCGCAACATCAGAGTAGCTACTCAAAAACAATCGCCTGCAACGCCCCACCATTCCGCTTCAGCCAATCCTTGCAGCGATCGGTGTCGGGGCAGAGTTTTTCGCACAGTTTCCAGAATTTCGGGCCGTGGTTCATCTCTTTCAGATGCGCCACCTCATGCGCCACCAGGTAGTTTATCACCGCCGGCGGCGCCATCATGATGCGCCACGAGAAGGAGAGATTGCCCTCCGAGGTGCATGACCCCCAGCGGCTGGAGGTATCCTTATACCTTATCGCCTTGGCGCGCTTGCCGATCGCCTCGGTGTGCTTCACCACCAGCTTCTCGATCTCCTTCTTGGCTTCGCGCTTGAGGTAATCGGCGATGCGGCGCGGCAGGTGGATGCGCTCGCCATGGACGATCAGGAGCGGGCCGCGCTCGTCGCGCGCGACGGTGACGGTGCCGCGCCTCGAAGACTCATGCACGATACGGTGCGGCACGCCGCGGATCGGGATCCTGATGCCCGGGCGCACCTGCGGCCTCGTCGGCACCTTGGCCAGCCGCTGTTCCAGCCAGTCCTGGTGGCGGTCGAGGAATTTCTCCACCTCGCCCCGGCGCAGGCCCGGCGGCACGGTGACGCGCAGGCCCTGGCCGCCCGAATCGATGCGCAGCGTGAGCCGCCGGGCCCTGGCGCTTTCGACGATTTTCAGCGGCAGCGTGCGGCCGGCGACGCAATGTTCGCGCTCCACGACGGGCGTGGGCTTTGGCTTGGTCAGATTGCGAAAGAAGCCGAGGGTCATGGCTGGACGATACGCGATTCGAAAAAAACGGCCAGTGGAGGGAAGGCACATGGAGAACAAAAAAGAAACGGCGCCGCTCGCGCGACGCCGTTTTATCAGCCTAAGACCTGTCGCCGGATCTTAGTCGTCGAGCAGGGTCGTGCCCTTGCCGCGCTTGGGAGCGGTCTTGTCGGTCGAGCCGGTGGGGGTCGGCGCGGTCGACTTGTTGCGGTTCGCCATGAAGCGGTCGAACTCGTCCTGGTCCTTGGCGCGGCGCAGTTCGCGGGCGTAGTCGTCGAACTCGGTCAGCATCTCGTCGAGCTTGCGGCGCTCCTCGGCGAGGCGCTCGAGTTCCTTCTCGCGCCAGTCGTCGAAGGCGACGTTGCCGGTGCGGGCCGAGCCGTGGCCCCAGCGGGCCGCCTTGTCGGAACCGCGGCGGCAGCCGGCGAAGATGCCGTCCGTGGCGCGGTTGACGTCGCGCTTGAAGCCTTCCAACCGATCGCCCCAGATGATGTAGGCGAGCATGGCGAAGCCGAGCGGCCAGAACACCATGAAGCCGATGACCATCAGCGCGATGGTGGCCGGCGTCCAGGCCGGACGGATCAATGCACTTGTGTTCATTTTCTCCCAATCCTTCCATTGGAGACAGCCAAACCGGCTGCGTGGAATCGAAATGGGAAGGCGAAATCGGCTATTCAAGGCAAACCCAGCCAAAACCGGCGAAGCATCTGAAATGATTATCGCTTTTTGAGCTTCTCGAGGAAAAGCACTGCCATTCCGGCGACTAGCCCCCAAAATGCGGCGCCGACGCCGAAGAGCGTGAGCCCCGAAGCCGTCACGGCGAAGGTGACGGTGGCCGGCATGCGTTCGGCCTCGTCCTTCAGCGCGATCGACAGCGCGTTGGCCAAGGGCGCCGTCAAGGCAAGCCCCGCGACCAGCACGATCAGGCTTTGCGGCAGAACGGCGAAGATCGCCACGAGCGAGGCGCCGAAGATCGCGAAGATGAGATAAGCGAGCGCGTAGAACGGCCCGGTCTTCCAGCGCTCGGCCGGGTCGGGATGGACATCGGGGCCGGTGCAGATGGCGGCCGAGATCGCCGCAAGATTGGTGGTAGCGGCGCCGAACGGCGCCGAGAGCAGCGAAAACAGACCGGTGACGCCGATCAGCGGACCGGGCTCCGGATGATAGCCCGCGGCGCGCAGCACGGCGAGACCGGAAAGGTTCTGGGATGCCATGGTGACCAGATAGAGCGGCAGGGCAAGGCCGATGATCGCCGAGGCGGTGAATTGCGGCGCAATGAACGTCAATGTCGACAGTTCCGGCGCCGGCAGGCTGCCGACGCGGCCGGTGAGGAAGGCGGCGAGGCCGCCGCCGATCAGCACCACCAGCACCGATAAGGCCGGGTTGAACAGGCGGATGACGAAGAAGGCGGCGATCAAGGGCAGGATCAGCCAGGGGTCGGCTGGAATGGCCTTCACCGCATTGACGGCGAAGCTGACCAGGATGCCGGCCAGCATGCCGGACGCGACCGAGGCCGGGATCTTCGCGATCAACCGGGTCAGCGGTCCGAACAGGCCGGTGGCGATCAAAAGGATGCCGGTGACGATGAAGGCGCCGACGGCCTGCGGCATGGTAAAACCGCTGGAGGCCGCGATCAGCGCCAGGCCGGGCGTCGACCATGCGGTGATCACCGGCATCTTGGTGCGCCAGGATAGCCACAGACATTCCACGACCATGGCCAGGCAGATCGCCGTCACGCCGCTTGCGGTCTCGATCTGGGTGGCGCCGACCGCCTTGGCGGCGGCGATGACGAGGGCCAGCGTGCCGCCGAAGCCGACGATCGCCGCGACGAAGGCGGATATCGGGATGGAGATGCGCATTATCCCGCGGCCCGCTTGACCATGTCGCCTACAGCTCGCTTGAGCATATCGAGATCCTCGGGGCGGGACAGGCGATGGTCGCCGTCCGGGATCAGCGACAGCGTCACGTCGTCGGCGGGCAGCATCGCGGCCAGCTTCAGCGCATGGCCAGAAGGCACGTCCGGATCGGCCAGGCCCTGCAGGATGTGCACCGGGCAATGGGTGTCGATCGGCCCCGTCATCACCCGGTTGGCGCGGCCATCCTCGATCAGCGCGCGCGTGTAGATATAAGGCTCGTCCGAATAGTCGGACGGCTCAGCGAAGAAGCCTTTTTCCTCGAGATCGCGGCGCTGCGCGTCGGTCAGCATCGGCTCGATCAGCTCGATGGTGAAATCAGGCGCCGGGGCAAGCAGAACGAGGCCGGCAACCCTTGTGTCGCCCGCCTTGCGCAGCTCCTGCGCCATGCGCAGCGCGATCCACGCCCCCATCGAGGAGCCGACCAAGATCTGCTTGCCCTGGCTGAACCGGCGAAAGACGGCAAGGCTCTCGGCCAGCCATCTGGAGATCGTGCCGTCGGCGAACGCGCCGCCCGATTCGCCATGGCCGGAATAGTCGTGGCGCAGACAGGCACGGCCGTCGCGAGCGGCCCAGGCGGCAAGCGTCTCCGCCTTCGTGCCCAGCATGTCGGACTTGTAGCCGCCGAGCCAGACCACGCCGGGCGCAGCGCCAAGCGCCTGCCTGACGGCGATGTCCGACCCGTCCACATCGATGAAAACCGGAGCGCTGGCGGCCATGAGCTTGTCCTCTCGGCCGGTCTTTTGGCACAGGCGGTGGTTCAACGAAAAGTGCTCGCGGCATTTCTTTGCTTGGTGCAGACAATTGCCAGGCGGCAGGTGATTTTCCGGCGGGGCTATGCTATTGACTCACGCCCCGCGCTCACCACATAGGCGCGTCCACCTATTTTTTGTCTAAAGAACCCAGAACGAAACGGCCGAGGAGACCACGACCATTCGCAGACCTTTCAAAGCAGCGGCACCCACCAAGGACGGGCCGCGCTCCAACCGAGACATCCGGGTGCCCCGGGTTCAGCTTATCGACGCCGACGGCCAGAACCGAGGCGATGTTTCCATCAACGACGCATTGCTGCTGGCCGAAGAGGCCGGGCTCGATCTGGTCGAGATATCGCCCAACGCGGTACCGCCGGTCGTCAAGATCCTCGATCTCGGCAAGCTGAAATACGCCAACCAGAAGAAGGCGGCCGAAGCGCGCAAGAATCAGAAGGTCATCGAGATCAAGGAGATCAAGATGCGCCCGAACATCGACAGCCATGACTACGAGACCAAGATGAAGGCCGTGCGGCGCTTCTTCGAGGAAGGCGACAAGGTCAAGCTGACGTTGCGCTTCCGCGGCCGCGAGATGGCGCATATGGAACTCGGCATGCAGCTTCTGAACAAGGTGCGCGAGGAAGTTGCGACGATCGCCAAGGTCGAGGCGGAGCCGAAGCTCGAAGGCCGCCAGATGATGATGGTGCTGGCGCCGCGCTGACCGGGAAAGGCGCGGCCGTCAAAGCGTCGCGTCCATCACGGTTTCGAGAGTTGCCGGGCTCTTCGTATCCCGCTCTAAAATCCGCCCGAATTGCCGGGCACGGCGTCCCGGCGATCGGCGGGGCGCCTGTTTTCCATCCGATCGCCAGCCACCTCGACGATCACTCGCGATCGCGAGCAATCGACGATCGGCTTTTGCCGATCGCGAACCAATCGACGATCGGATGGGTCATGGTCGATGAAGTGAAGGTCCCGGCCGACAACCAGAATGAAGGGTTGGGCGGCTATCAGCACATGCGCCGGATCGTGCTGGCGGTGCTGATCGTGGTGCTGTTCTGCGCATTGCTGTTCGGCCAATCGAGCTTTCCGCCCGAGACCTCGATGCACGAGTCGATCGAGATGTTCGGCGTGCTTCTGATCTTCCTCGGCATTGTCGGACGGTTGTGGTCGACGCTCTATATCGGCGGGCGCAAGTCGGCCGAAGTGGTGACCGGCGGGCCTTATTCGATCACCCGCAACCCGCTCTATCTGTTTTCGACCGTCGCTGCCGCTGGCGTCGGCGCGCAGATCGGCTCGTTCAGCGGCATCGTCCTGTTTTCGCTGCTCTGCGCCGGCGCCTTCCACATCGTCATCCTGCGCGAGGAGCGGTATCTCAAGGAAGTGCTCGGCGCGCCCTACCAGGCCTATCTCGCCAGGGTGCCGCGCTTCTTCCCGAACCTTTCGCTCTACCAGGAAGGCGATACCGGCAGCTTCAAGCCCCGCCTGCTCTTGAACACGCTGCTCGACGGGCTGGTGTTCCTGGTGGCGCTGCCGGCCTTCGAGCTGATCGACGGCATGCAGCAGTCGGGGATGCTGCCGGTGTGGTTCACGCTGCCGTAGGAACGGCGCGCAGCCAGGACAGCGCGTCGCATGGCTTGAGGTGTTGCGTACAGGCCGTCTTTGATCTATAGGACCGCCGTTCCAAGAAAACCGCCCGGCAGGGCATGCCGTGGCGGTTTCATTTGCTTTTCGGGCTTTGGTCGGCTCGAAGCGAAAAAAGAAGCGCGATGGTGCGCCACCAATACGGAGTAGCAAAATGCCCAAGATGAAGACCAAATCGGCCGCCAAGAAGCGGTTCAAGATTACTGCCACCGGCAAGGTGCTGTCGGCTGCCGCCGGCAAGCGCCACGGCATGATCAAGCGTTCCAACAAGTTCATTCGCGATGCCCGCGGCACGATGGTTCTGGCTGAACCGGACGGCAAGAAGGTCATCAAGAATTTTCTGCCGAACGGCCTCTGAGCATTCGGCCTGGACGCATTTGTTTGACGCAATTCCGAACGGAAAACCGCTAGACACTTTTCCTGGAATTGCTTTTTAAGGAGATCATGACATGGCACGCGTAAAGAGAGGCGTCACCGCCCACGCCAAGCACAAGAAGGTCCTAAAAGCCGCCAAGGGTTTCTACGGCCGCCGCAAGAACACCATCCGCATCGCCAAGCAGGCGGTGGAGAAGTCGCTGCAGTACGCCTATCGCGACCGCAAGAACCGCAAGCGCTCGTTCCGCGCGCTTTGGATCCAGCGCATCAACGCCGCGACGCATGAGCACGGCCTGACCTATGGCCGCTTCATCGACGGCCTCAACAAGGCCGGCATCGAGATCGACCGCAAGGTTCTTTCGGACATGGCCATCCACGAGCCGCAGGCTTTCGCCGCGCTGGTCGCGAAGGCCAAGGTCGCGCTCGAATATCTGAAGAACACCACGCCGAATGCTTTTGAGAGCGCTGTCGCCTAAGCCAGCGCTTCCCAAGCATTTTTAGTACTGATTTGGGGAACCCGCGCTGGCACGGCTGGCGCGGGTTCTTTTTTGTGCCTGAACTTTCACTTTAGACGTGACTTTCACGTTTAGCGTGACTTCCAACGTAGCGAGCTTTGATCGTGAACGACGCAAATACAGGCCTTGATACACTCGAAAATTCTCTGATGGCCGAAATCGCTTCGGCGGCGGACGAGGCCGCGATCGAGGCAGTGCGCGTCTCTGCGCTGGGCAAGAAGGGCTCGGTCTCCGAAATGCTGAAGACGCTCGGCGCGATGAGCGCGGAAGAGCGCCAGGTGAAGGGCCCGGCGATCAACGGCCTGAAGAACCGCATCACCGAAGCGCTGAGCGCGCGCAAGGCAGAGCTGAAGGATGTGGCAATCGCCGCACGGCTTGCGGCCGAGACGGTCGACGTCACGCTGCCGGTGCGCCAGTCGCCGGCCGAGCGCGGCCGCATCCATCCGATCAGCCAGGTGATCGACGAGATCGCGGCGATCTTCGGCGACCTCGGCTTCGCCATCGCCGAAGGCCCGGATATCGAGACCGACTACTACAATTTCACCGCGCTGAATTTCCCCGAGGGGCACCCGGCGCGCGAAATGCACGACACCTTCTTCTTCCAGCCGGACGAGAAGGGCGAGCGCAAGCTGTTGCGCACGCACACTTCGCCCGTGCAGATCCGCACCATGGAGCGGCAGAAGCCGCCGATCCGCATCGTCATCCCCGGCAAGACCTACCGGCAAGATTCCGACGCCACCCACTCGCCGATGTTCCACCAGGTCGAGGGGCTGGTGGTCGACAAGTCGGCCAACGTCGCCAACATGAAGTGGGTGCTGGAGGAGTTCTGCAAGGCCTTCTTCGAGGTGCCGTCGGTTAAGATGCGCTTCCGCCCGTCGTTCTTCCCGTTCACCGAGCCCAGCCTCGAGGTCGACATCCAGTGCGACCGTTCGCGTCCGGGCGAAGTGCGCTTCGGGGAAGGCTCCGACTGGATGGAGATCCTGGGCTGCGGCATGGTCCACCCCAACGTGCTGCGCGCCGGCGGGCTCGATCCCGACGAATATCAAGGCTTCGCCTGGGGCATGGGCATCGACCGCATTGCCATGCTGAAATACGGCATGCCGGACCTGCGCGCTTTCTTCGACGCCGACGTGCGCTGGCTTTCGCATTACGGCTTCAGGCCGCTCGACCTGCCGACGCTGTTCGGGGGGCTGTCGACATGACCGCACCCCACAGCGGGGGTTGCCGCTGCGGCGCGGTACGGTTCGAGGCCTCGGCCGAGCCGCACCACATCAGCTATTGCCATTGCGGCGATTGCCGGCGCGCCACGGGCGCGCCGGTGTCGGCCTTTGTCGGCTTCATGGCCGACAAGGTCGCGCTCGAGGGCAAATCGCTGAAAAGCTACCGCAACGGTCCGGTGGAGCGCTCGTTCTGCGGCATCTGCGGCTCGCCGATCGCCTATATCGACCAACGGCTCGACAACCAGATCTATTTGATGCTCGGCGCCATGGACATGCCGGCTTATTTCAGGCCGACGCTGCATGCCTATGTGCGTGAGCAGCTGCCCTTCCTGCACATGCCGGACGATCTGCCCAGACATCTGAAGACCAGCGTGCCCCGCCCCAACCAACAAGGGTCGGACGGGCAAGGACCAAACGGAACAGAACCATGAAATTCACCCTCTCCTGGCTCAAGGACCATCTCGAGACCGACGCCTCTCTGGCCGAAATCGTCGAGCGGCTGACCGCGATCGGCCTCGAAGTCGAGCATGTCGACGACAAGGCCGGTCTGAAGCCCTTCGTCATCGCCAAGGTGCTGACGGCGGTGCAGCATCCCGACGCCGACCGGCTGCGCGTGCTGACCGTCGACACCGGCGACGGCAAGCCGCCGGTGCAGGTGGTGTGCGGCGCGCCCAACGCCCGCGCCGGGCTGATCGGCGCCTTCGCGGCGCCCGGCACCTATGTTCCCGGCATCGACGTGACGCTCTCGGTCGGCAAGATCCGCGGCGTCGAAAGCCATGGCATGATGTGCTCGGAGCGCGAGCTGGAAATCTCCGACGAGCATAACGGCATTATCGATTTGCCGCAGGATGCGCCGGTCGGCACCAGCTTCGCCGCCTACGCGCATCTCGACGATCCGGTGATCGAGATCAACCTGACGCCGAACCGGCCGGACGCCACCAGCGTCTACGGCATCGCGCGCGACCTCGCGGCGAGCGGGCTTGGCCGGCTCACCGGTGGCGGGATCATGCCGCATGCCGGCGATGGCCTGTGCCCGGTCAAGGTCACGGTCGAGGCGCCTGAGCTCTGCCCCGGCTTCGCGCTGACGCTGGTGAAGGGCGTCAAGAACGGCCCGTCGCCGAAATGGCTGCAGCAGCGGCTGATCGCCATCGGGCTTCGCCCGATCAGCGCTCTGGTCGACATCACCAACTACGTCACCTTCGACCGCGGCCGGCCGCTGCATGTCTTCGATGCCGCCAAGGTCGCCGGCAACCTCGTGGTGCGCCGCGCCAAGGACGGCGAGACGGTGCTGGCGCTCGACGGGCGCGAATACACGCTGACGCCGGAAATGTGCGTGATCGCCGACGACAATGGCGTGGAATCGATCGCCGGCATCATGGGCGGCGAGCATTCGGGCTGCGACGAGAACACCACCGACGTGCTGATCGAATCGGCGCTCTGGGATCCGATCACCACGGCCCGCACCGGCCGCGCGCTCGGCATCATCAGCGATGCGCGCTACCGCTTCGAGCGCGGCGTGGACCCGGAATTCATGGTGCCGGGCGTGGAGCTCGCGATCAAGCTGGTGCTCGATTTCTGCGGCGGCACGCCTTCTGAAATCGAGGTGGCCGGCTATGCCGGCCACAAGCCGAAGATCGTCTCGTTCCCGCTGTCGGAAGTGAAACGGCTGACCGGCATCGAGGTGCCGAGAGAGGAAGCCCTCGGCATCCTGACCCGGCTCGGCTTCGAGCCGAAAGGACTGAGCGACGTCGTCAAAGTGGAGGTGCCGTCCTGGCGGCCGGATGTCGACGGCAAGGCCGACCTGGTCGAGGAGGTGATGCGCATCCATGGCGTCGACAACATCTTGGCCCAGCCGCTTACCTCGCATGACGCGGTCAACGGCAGGATCCTGACCACGCTGCAGGTGCGCACCCGCGCGGCCAAGCGCGCGCTGGCCGTGCGCGGCATGATGGAGGCCGTCACCTGGTCGTTCATTCCGGCAAAACACGCCGAGCTGTTCGGCGGCGGCCAGACAGCGCTCAAGCTCGCCAACCCGATCGCCGCCGACATGTCCGACATGCGGCCGTCGCTGCTGCCGGGGCTGATCGCGGCCGCGCAGCGCAATGCCGACCGCGGCATCGGCGACGTGGCGCTGTTCGAGGTCTCCGGCACCTATGAAGGCGATGCGCCCGAACAGCAGCGGCGCGTCGCCGCTGGTGTCAGGCGCGGCACCGCCAAGCTCGACGGTTCGGGGCGCAGCTGGGCCGGCAATGCCGGGCCGGTCGGGGTGTTCGACGCCAAGGCGGACGCGATCGCGGCGCTCGAGGCCTGCGGCGCGCCGGTCGACCGGCTGCAGATCGAGCCGGGCGGTCCCGCCTGGTATCATCCCGGACGCTCGGGTACGATCAAGCTCGGGCCCAAGACCGTGCTCGGCACCTTCGGCGAATTCCATCCGAAGACGCTGGACGGGCTGGACGTGTCCGGTCCGCTTTGCGGCTTCGAGGTTTTCGTCGACGCCGTGCCGGAGCCGAAGGCCAAGCCGACGCGCACCAAGCCGAAGCTGGAGCTCTCGCCCTTCCAGGCTGTGAAGCGCGATTTCGCCTTCGTCGTCGACCGGACGGTCGAGGCTGGCACGCTGGTGCGTGCGGCTTTGGCCGCCGACAAGAAGCTGGTCACCGGCGTTTCGGTGTTCGATGTGTTCGAAGGCGCCTCGCTGGGGGCGGCCAAGAAGTCGATCGCCATCGAAGTGTCGATCCAGCCGGTCGAAAAGACGCTGACCGACGAGGATTTCGAGGCGCTGGCAAAGCGCATCGTCGAGAACGTCAACAAGCAGACGGGCGGCGTGCTGAGGGCTTAACGCTTTCCGGGATTGCCCGAGCATGGCGAATCGCCCTCCAAAGGGCGATGCACCATCTCCGCTATTCCGGCCTGCCTTTTGAAGAACAGCACGCGGCGTTCCTGAGGATCGTTGCGGCCGACCCGCTGCTCAGCGAGACGCTGGCGCGGGTGCGCCAGCTTGCGCTGCCGGATTGGCTGGTGGTTTCCGGCGCGCTCTACAACAGCGTCTGGAACCATCTGACCGGCAAGCCGCCTGGATACGGCATCAAGGATATCGACCTGTTCTATTTCGACGACGCCGATTTGTCCTACGAGGCCGAGGATGCGGTGATCCGCCGGGCGGCGAAGCATTTCGCGGGGTTGGCTCTGCCGGTCGAGGTGCGCAACCAGGCACGGGTGCATCTGTGGTATCCGCAGAAATTCGGGCAGGAGTGCCCGCGCTATGCGAGCGCGAGCGAGCCGGTGAGCTATTTTGCCTCGAAGACGCATGCGGTCGGGGTGCGGTTCGGACGGGACGGTGCGTTGGAGCTGGTGGCGCCATTCGGGCTCGACGACATTTTTTCGTTTCGGATTACGCCGAACAGGGTGCTGGACAATCAGCGGACGCATGAAGCCAAGGGGAAAAGGGCGCGGGAGTACTGGCCGGAGATTAGTGTGGTGGCGTGGTGAGAGACGCTGGCGGGACAGCACCCCCCTCTGCCCTGCCAGGCATCTCCCCCGCAAGGGGGGAGATTGGCAGTTTCGTCGGCGGCACCCCTTCTTGCAGCGCTGGTGATTGGCGAAAGGCCAGACGACATCTGATCTCCCCCCTTGCGGGGGAGATGGCCGGCAGGCCAGAGGGGGGTGCCTCGCGCTAACGTCGCGAAATCTCTCGCACTGCACGGCTTATGGAGAAGGAGGCGCCGAAGCGCCCTTGCCACCTTCACCCATTCACCAGCGCCAGCAGTTCCTCCGTGTAGCGCTTGCCGACCACCTTGTCGGGCGACAGCGCATCGCCGATCGCCGCTACTTCCGCCGCGCTCAGCTCGATGCCGGCCGCCGCCGTGTTTTGCTCCAGATGGCGTATCTTCCTTGCGCCGGGGATCGGCACGATGAAATCGCCCTGGTGCAGCACCCAGGCCAGCGCCAGTTGCGCCGGTGTCACGCCCTTTTCAGCCGCCAGCTTTTCCAGCACGGCGATGACCGCATTGTTGGCTGCCATCGCTTCGGCCTTGAAGCGCGGCAGGGTGCGGCGCCAGTCGCCTGCGCCGAGCGCGTCCGGCTTGCCGATCGTGCCGGTGAGCAGACCGCGGCCGAGTGGGCTGTAGGGGACAAAACCGATGCCGAGCTCGCGGCAGACGGCAAATATCTCGTCCTCGGGATCGCGGCTCCACAGCGAATATTCGCTTTGCACCGCAGCGATCGGATGCACGGCATGCGCCCGGCGCAGCGTCGCGCCGCTCACCTCCGACAGACCGAGCGCCCGCACCTTGCCTTCGCGCACCAGCTCGGCCATGGCGCCGACCGTGTCCTCGATCGGCACGTTGGGGTCGACGCGGTGCTGATAGTAGAGGTCGAGCACGTCGGTATTGAGCCGCTTGAGCGAGGCTTCGGCCACTGCCTTGACGTGCTCGGGGCGACTGTCTACGCCGATCATGCGGTCCATGCCCGAACCGTGCTCGGAAATCTTGAAGCCGAACTTGGTGGCAATCGTCACATGATCGCGCACCGGCTTCAGCGCCTTGCCGAGCAGGATCTCGTTCTCGAACGGACCATAGACTTCGGCGGTGTCGAAGAAGGTGACGCCGATCTCGACGGCGCGGCGCAGCGTGACGATGGCTTCCGCCTCCGGCTGGCCGCCATAGCCGAAGCTCATGCCCATGCAGCCGAGGCCGACGGGGAAGACTTCGAGTTCAGTTCCTAGCTTGCGGGTTTTCATCACGCGTCTCCTTGTTGCAATGGGAGGGAGATAACGCCTTGCACTCCGTTCGATAATTGGTTCTCTTTCGCACGGCTTGCTCTATAAAATAGAACAATGAACCGAACCAACCTCTCCCAGCTCGCGGTGCTCGCCACCGTCGCCCAATGCGCCAGCTTCCGCCGCGCGGCGCGCGAGCTCGGCATCGCGCCGTCGGCGGTCAGTCATGCCGTATCGACCCTGGAAGCACGGCTCGGCGTGCGGTTGCTGGCGCGCAGCACCCGCAGTGTCGCGCCGACCGAGGAAGGCGCACAGTTGCTCGAACGGCTGCGGCCGGCGTTGTCGGAGATCGATCTGGCGCTGGAGACGGCGGTCGAGGCGCGCGACCGGCCGGCTGGCAATCTGCGGCTGACCGTGCCGCGCACCGCCGCGCATCTGGTGCTGACGCCACGGCTTGCCGACTTCGCCGCCGCCTATCCCGACATCGTGCTGGAGATCGTCATCGAGGATCGCTTCACCGATGTGGTCGAAGGCGGTTTCGATGCCGGCGTGCGGCTCGGCGAAAGCCTGCAGCGCGACATGATCGCGGTGCGTATCGGGCCGAATATCCGCGGCGCGGTGGTCGCAGCGCCATCCTATTTCGCGGTGATGCCGAAGCCGCGCCATCCGAGCGAGCTGGCCGACCACCGCTGCATCCGCTTCCGTTTCTCCAGCGGTATCCTCTACCGCTGGGAATTCGAGAAGGACGGCGAGGAAATCGAGATCGCGGCCGAGGGGCCGCTGATCCTCGACGAAGATCACCTGATCGCCCAGGCGGCGGTCGACGGCGCCGGGCTTGCCTTCGTCTTCGAGCCCTATGTGCGGGCGCCGCTCGCCGACGGCCGGCTGATCCGCGTGCTGGAGGATTGGTGCCCGACCTTCGAGGGCTTTTTCGTCTACTATCCGAGCCGCAGGCAGATGCGGCCGGCGCTGAGGGCGTTCGTGGATTTCTTCAAGGTGAGCGGGTAGGAGCGCGGCAAGATCACGCTTCAAGGTTGATAAGCAAATTTTCAACCGTCGGCACCGCCCCTAATCTGCCTGCCGGCATCTTCTCCCCGTTGAACGGGGAGAAGGGGCTGGTCGCCAGGCCGGCGCCTTTCCTGCGACTTCTGAGATTAGCGAAACCACCGGCGGAAGCTTGCGCTCCGACGCGGTGTTCGACGCGGCCAACAATCCGGAGATCCAGTTCCGCTCGACCAGCGTCACCCGCACCGGCGACACGACGGCGCTTGTCACCGGCCGGCTGACGGCGCGCGGCAAGACGTTTTCGGAAAAATTCACGGCTGAACTCGGTGGATTGAAGGGTGGGACCATCAGGTTCCATGTCACCGGCAAGGTGCTGCGGTCGCGCTACGGGATGGATGTCGGCACGCCGCTCTATTCCAACATCGTCGACTTCGACATGACGCTGATGGGGAGAAGGGGGTAGTTCCAAGCCCCACGTCCTCGAGTTCGTCATCCTAGGGCGAAGCAAGGAGCGAAGCGACGCGCGCAGACCTTAGGATCCATTCCGTGACGCTAAAGCATTGCAACGGTTACAGAATTCTGCGCCGCTGCACTTTACGTCAAGGGTTACGGAATGGATCCTCGGGTCAAGCCCGAGGATGACGAAGGCGTTTTGTGGCCCGCGTCTGCGATTGGCTTTTCCGTCGATTTCGGGCAAACCTCGTTACCTGTAAACCGACATGGAGAAGCGTGATGTTCCGATGGGGTGTTCTGTCGACGGCAAAGATCGGCCGCGAGCAGCTTTTGCCGGCAATCGTGGATTCGGAGAACGGCGTCCTGTCGGCGATCGCCAGCCGCGACCTGTCGAAGGCCAAGGCATTGGGCGAGCGTTTCGGCGCCCGCCATGCCTTCGGCTCGTACGAGGAGCTGCTCGCCTCCAAGGACGTCGACGGCGTCTATATCCCGCTGCCGACATCGCAGCATGTCGAATGGACGGCGAAGGCGATCGAAGCGGGCAAGCATGTGCTGGTCGAGAAGCCTCTAGCGCTCGACGCCAAGGACATCCCGCCGCTGATCAAGCTGCGCGACGAAAAGAAAGTGCTGGTCTGCGAGGCCTTCATGGTCGTCTACCATCCGCAATGGATCAAGGTGCGCGACCTCATCGCCGGCGGCGCCATCGGCCGGCTGCGGCATGTGCAGGGCGCGTTTTCCTATTACAATGTCGACCCCAAGAACATGCGCAACCAGCTCGATCTCGGCGGCGGCGCGCTGCCCGATATCGGCGTTTATCCGACGGTGTCGACGCGCTTTTCGACCGGCAAGGAGCCGATCCGCGTGCAGGCGACGATCGAGCGCGACAAGACCTTCGGAACCGACATCTATTCCTCGATCCGCGCGGATTTCGGCGACTTCGAGCTGTCCTTCTATCTGTCGACGCAGATGGCGGCCCGCCAGGTTATGGTGTTCCATGGCGAGAAGGGCTTCATCGAGGTTTTTGGCCCGTTCAATGCCGGGCTCTACGAGCATCACCGCATCGAGCTGCACAACCAGAACCACACCGAAGCGCAGGTGTTCCGCTTCCCGGGCACGCAGCAGTACCGGCTGGAATGCGAGGCTTTCGTGCGTGCCGCGCAGGGTGGCAAGGACCGCGTCTTCACGCTGGAGGAATCGGTGCTCAACCAGAAAGTCATCGACGCTATTTTCCGCGCCGGAGAAAAGGACGGCTGGGAGAACGTCTAGCTCTTTTGTTTGACGCAATTCCGGACGGAAAACCGCCTTTCCTGGAATTGCTTTGCCGGCCACGGAGGAAAAATGGCTGACGCGGACGTGATCATTGTCGGCGCGGGGCTGGCGGGCCTCGTCGCCGCGGCCGAGCTGGCTGACGCCGGCAAGAAGATCGTCATCGTCGACCAGGAGCCGGAGCAGTCGCTGGGCGGCCAGGCCTTCTGGTCGTTCGGCGGCTTGTTCCTGGTCGATTCGCCCGAGCAGCGGCGCATGCGCATCCGCGATTCCCACGACCTCGCGCTCGAGGACTGGATGTGCACGGCCGCCTTCGACCGTCCGGAGGATTTCTGGCCGCGCAAATGGGCCGAGGCCTATGTCGGCTTCGCCGCCGGCGAGAAGCGCTCATGGCTGATCGAGCGCGGCCTGAAATTCTTCCCCGTGGTCGGCTGGGCCGAGCGCGGCGGCGGCAATGCGACCGGCCACGGCAATTCGGTGCCGCGCTTCCACATCACTTGGGGAACCGGGCCCGGCGTGCTCGAACCTTTCGTGCTGCGCGTGCGCGAGGCGCAGAAGAAGGGGCTGGTGGAGTTCAGGTTCCGCCACCGGGTCAACGAGATCGTCCGCACTGGCGACACCGTCACCGGCGTGCGCGGCGACGTGCTGGAGCAGAGCAGCGTCGAGCGCGGCCACAAAAGCTCGCGCGCCGTGACCGGAGACTTCGAGCTCCATGCACAAGCGGTGATCGTGGCTTCCGGCGGTATCGGCGGCAACCACGAGCTGGTGCGCAGGAACTGGCCTGAGCGCCTCGGCGCGCCGCCAAAGCGCATGATCACCGGCGTGCCCGACCATGTCGATGGGCGCATGCTGGCGATCACCAAGGCTGCCGGCGGCTCGATCATCAACCGCGACCGCATGTGGCACTATGTCGAGGGCATCAAGAACTGGGCGCCGATCTGGACGGATCACGCGATCCGCATCCTGCCCGGCCCCTCCTCGATCTGGCTCGACGCACGCGGCAAAAGGCTGCCGGTGCCGCTCTACCCGGGCTTCGATACGCTCGGCACGCTCAGCCACATCATGGGCACCGGCTTCGACTATTCCTGGTTCATCCTGACCAAAAAAATCATCCAGAAGGAGTTCGCGCTGTCGGGCTCCGAGCAGAACCCCGACCTCACGGGGAAAAGCTGGCGGCAGGTGCTGGGGCGCGCAACAAGCGGCATTCCCGGGCCGGTGAAGGCGTTCATGGAAAAGGGCGAAGACTTCATCGTCGAGGCTGACCTTGCAAAGCTGGTGGCGCGCATGAACGCGCTGGCCGGCGGCGCGCCGCTGCTGGAGGTCACCCAGGTCGAGCGCGAGATCCGCGCCCGCGACATGCAACTCGACAATCCATTCTCCAAGGACGCGCAGATTACCGCGCTGCGCGGCGCCCGCGCCTATCTCGGCGACAAGCTGATCCGCACAGCCAGGCCGCACAAGATGCTCGATCCGGCGAACGGCCCGCTGATTGCGGTGCGCCTCAACATCCTGACCCGCAAGACGCTGGGCGGCTTGCAGACCGATCTCGACAGCCGGGTGCTCGACGCCGCCGGCCAGCCGGTGCCGGGTCTCTATGCGGTGGGCGAAGTGGCCGGCTTCGGTGGCGGCGGCGTGCACGGCTACGCGGCGCTGGAAGGCACCTTCCTCGGCGGCTGCATTTTTTCGGGGCGCAGCGCGGGGCGGGCGGCGGCAGCCACGATTGCGTGAACGCAGCGCCAGGGTGATCGCCGGTTCAGCGACAAAGCTGTAGGCTTTTTCGGTCAATCGTTGTCGACCGAAGTCCCAACTCCAATCACAGCGGGAACAGAATGCGCATCATCGTCTATGGCATCGGCGCGGTCGGCGGCGCTATCGCGGCCCAGCTCAGCTTTTCCGACCATGTGGTCATCGGCATCGCCCGCGGCAGGCAGCTCGATGCCATCCGCGCTGCGGGGCTGTCGCTTTCCACCCCGCAAGGCACCAGGATCGCGCGCTTTCCCGTCCATGCCGACCCGACGGAGATTTCCTTCAGGCCGGACGATGTCGTGCTCCTGACGATGAAGACCCCCGACACACTCGGCGCACTGCAGCGGCTCAACGCCGCCGGCGTAACGGCGCAACCCGTATTCTGTTTCCAGAACGGCGTTGCCAACGAGCCGCTGGCGTTGCGTTTCTTCGCCAATGTCTATGGCGCGACGGTGATGCTGCCGGCCGATTACGACACGCCTGGCCAGGTAGCGGCCTATTTCGCGCCCAGGATCGGCGCCTTCGATATCGGCCGCTATCCTTCCGGAATCGACGGTACAGTCGAGAAACTGTGCGGGGTTCTGAGCGCGTCCGGTTTCATCGTCGACCCCAGGGACAATGTGATGAGCAGCAAATATCGCAAGCTGCTGGCCAACCTTCGAAACATCATCGACGCCGCGCTCGGGGATACCGAGCTGCAGCGGAAATGGTATGCGAAGGCGCGAGCCGAAGCCGAAGCCGTGCTGAGCGCGGCCGGGATCGACTGGGACAAAAACGACGCCATGGCCCGTGAAGAATTGACAATCGGCACGGTCCCGGGCCGCGTGCGCGTCGGGTCGTCGACGCTGCAAAGCATCGTGCGCGGGACTGGGTCCCTCGAAACGGACTTCCTCAATGGCGAGATCGTCCTTCTCGGGCGGCTCAACGGCATGGCGACACCCGTCAACTCGGCCTTATGCAAACTGTCGATCGAGCTGGCCAGCGGCCGGATGCGACCGCAATCGGCCGGCGACGACACGATCGTCTCCATGATCGGCGGAAGCGGCTGATCGCAGGAGACGAATCGAAAGATAGTAACCCGCCCGGGAATCCTTTCGAGCCCATGGAACGTCTTCCTCACGCTGATCCGCAAACAGGAGACGACCATGACCTACAATCTCATCCGCTACGGCGTGAAGGACGCCAGCACCGCCGAGAACCGGGCGCTGGTGGCAAAGGTGTTCGAGGCGCTGGATGAAACGCAGCCGCAATCGGTGCGCTATCTGGTGCTGGAACTTGAGAATGGCGAATTCGTCCACCTCGTCGGCTACGACAAGGACAGTTCGGCGCTGACCGAGCTGGACGCGTTCAAGGCGTTCGGCGCCGATCATGCCGGGCGGCGTTCGACGCCGCTGGCGAGGTCGCCGGCGAAGATCGTCGGCAACTATCGTATGCTGGCCAAAGCCGGTGAAGCCGTGCCCGCCTGACCCGGGCACGGCTTGTGATCGGCGAGGCGAGAAAGAGGACGATGAGCTCAGCAGGGTTCGGCCGCGCGGAACTTGAAGCCATGCTCGTCGGCCTGCGGCCGAAACTGCACCGCTATGCGGCGCGCATGGCCGGCTCGGCGATCGACGGTGAGGACATCGTGCAGGAGGCGGTGGTGAAGGCGCTTGCCGCCCATGATGGCGGCGCGCGCGTCGAGCGTCCCGAGCAATGGCTGTTCCGCATCGCCCACAATGCGGCGCAGGATCATCTGCGCCGCCGCCAGCGGGAGCGTTCGCGAATGAGCGAGGCCGACATGACCGCGGTAGCGGACCTCTCCGCCAGCGCCGAGACGAGGCTCGCGACTGCCATGAGCCTGCGCAGCTTCATGCGGCTGACGCCGGCGCAGCGCAGCGCCGTGATCCTGGTCGACGTGCTCGGCCTCAGCCTGCATGAGACCTGCGAGGTGACGGGCGCGACGCTTGCCGCCGTCAAGGCAGCGCTGCATCGCGGCCGGGCGGAGTTGAAGGCATTGGCCGCGTTGCCGGACGACATGACCATGCCGAAGCTCGACCCGGAGGAGGAGCGTCGGCTGCGCCGCTATGTCGACCTGTTCAACGCGCGCGATTTCGATGGGGTGAGGATGCTGATCGCCGAGGACATCCAGGTCGACGTCGTCAACCGCGCCCGCCTCAACGGCAAGAAGGAAGCCTCGACCTATTTCGGCAATTACGACCGCATGAGCGACTGGGCGTTGTCACTCGGCTTCGTCGAGGCCCGGCCGGCGATCCTGATCCGCAACCCGCGAGCCGGCGATACGGTGCGCGGCTTCGTGCTGATCGACTGGCGCGGCGATGAAGTCGTCCGCATCCGCGATTTCCGCCACGCGCCTTATTGCGTCGCGGAGGCGGATATTCTCCTCGCCTCTGGCGAGCGGGCATGACGGCTCCGGACCGCGTTTGCTACTTCGCAATCGATCTTCCGCTGGCAAATGCCCATAGCCGACCTGCGGCTGCGGTTGCCATCAACATATATGTTTTATACATCAATCCTTGACGATAGAACATTTTAATGTAGGCTGCAGCACCGACACCTCATATCTCAGAACTGAACGAGAGAGTCGTCGGTGATAACCGCACCGCAATTGCGCGCCGCAAGATCGCTGCTCGGCATCGATCAACGCCGGCTTGCCGAATTGTCCGGCCTGTCGGTGCCGACGATCCAGCGCATGGAAGCCAGCGGCTCGATCATCCGGGGCAATGTCGATTCGCTGATGAAGCTGATCGCCGCGCTCGAGGCGGCCGGCATCGAACTGATCGGCGAAGGCGCGGTCAGCCAGGGCGGCGGTCGCGGCGTGCGGCTGAAGAGCGGGTTCGATCCGGCCAGGGCATCCGATGCCGGCGATGTCGAGCCTGGCGGGAGCCTGCCGTGATCTCGACCGTGGCTCTTCTGCTGTGCGGTCCTGCCGCGCTTCTGGCAACAGCCATCCTTGCCGCGGTCGTCAGCCGGCACACCACCGCGACGCGTCTGGTCTACGGCGCCGCGTTTGCCATTTCAGCCGCCCTGATCGTGATCGTTGCCAGCCATCTCGCCGGCAATTCCGGCGACGCGTCCGCCACCTTGCCGCTCGGCCTGCCCTGGACCGGCGCCCGGTTCCGCCTCGACGGCCTGTCGGCGTTCTTCCTCATCGTCGTCAATCTAGGCGGCGCCGTCACCAGCCTTTATGCCCTTGGCTACGGCCGGCACGAATCCGCGCCACATCGCGTGCTGCCGTTCTATCCGGCGTTCCTCGCCGGCATGAACCTCGTGGTGCTGGCCAACGACGCCTTCAGCTTCCTCTTGTCCTGGGAGTTCATGTCGCTCGCCTCCTGGGCGCTGGTCATGGCGCATCACCGCGACGACGCCAACCGACGCGCCGGCACCATATACCTGATGATGGCGAGCTTCGGCACGATGGCGCTGCTGCTTGCCTTCGGCCTGCTGGCGGGACCGGCGGGAACCTATGCGTTCGACGCGATGCGGACGGCGCATCCGGGCCCATTCGCGGCAGGCGCGGTGCTCGTTCTCATGCTGCTCGGCGCCGGCTCCAAGGCCGGCCTGGTGCCGCTGCATGCCTGGCTGCCGCTTGCCCATCCGGCGGCACCCAGCCACGTCTCGGCGCTGATGAGCGGCGTCATGACCAAGGTCGCCATCTACGGCTTCATCCGCGTGGTGTTCGACCTGCTTGGCGCGCCGGCATGGTGGTCGGGCGTCGCCGTGCTCCTCATCGGCGGCGTGACGGCAGTGCTCGGCATCCTTCACGCGCTGATGGAAAAGGACCTGAAGCGGCTGCTCGCCTATTCGACCATCGAGAATATCGGCGTCATCTTTGCCAGCCTCGGCCTTGCGCTCGCCTTCAAGGCGAACGCCATGCCCTCGGCCGCGGCGCTGGCCCTCACCGCGGCGCTCTTCCATGTGCTCAACCATTCCTTCTTCAAGAGCCTGCTGTTCTTCGGCGCCGGCGCGGTGCTGACGGCAACCGGCGAACGCGACATGGAAAAGCTCGGCGGCCTCATCCATCGCCTGCCGGTCACCAGCTTCGTCTTTCTCGTCGGCTGCGTCTCGATCTCGGCGCTGCCGCCCTTCAACGGCTTTGCCTCCGAATGGCTGGTCTTCCAGGCCATATTGCGCAGCCCCGAACTGCCGCAATGGGGGCTGAAGGTCATCGTGCCCGCGGTCGGCGGCATGCTGGCGCTGGCGGCGGCGCTGGCCGCGGCCTGCTTCGTCAAGGCATTCGGCATCACCTTCCTTGGCCGGGCGCGATCGGCGGTGGTGGAACGCGCGCATGAGGTCGACCGCTGGTCGCTGGCGGCGATGGCCGTGCTTGCCGCCTTCTGCCTGCTCGCCGGCATCCTGCCCGGCTTGGTCATCGACGGCCTGTCGCCGGTGACGCTTTCGCTCATCGGCGACCGCATGCCGGTGCAGATGGCCGAGCCCTGGCTGTCGATCGTGCCGATCGCCGAGAGCCGCAGCTCCTATAACGGCCTGCTGGTCTTCGCCTTCATCGCCATTTCGGCGTCGCTCGCGGCCTTCTTCATCCACCGCTTCGCCTCGCATGCGCTGCGCAGGGGCATTGCATGGGGGTGCGGCTTCGCCGACCCGGTGCCGGCCGCGCAATACACCGCCGTCAGCTTCGCGCAGCCCATCCGCCGCGTCTTCGGCAGCTTCGCGTTCCGCGCCCGCGAGACGGTGGACATGCCGGCGCCGGGTTCCCTCGAACCGGCGCGCCTCAAGGTGGATATGCATGATTTGGCCTGGGAGATCTTCTACCAGCCGATCGCCGGCGCGATCGATTTCGCCACCGGGCGCCTGAACCACCTGCAGTTCCTGACCATCCGCCGCTATCTGACGCTGGTCTTCCTCTACCTCGTCATCCTGCTCCTGGTGCTTGCGCTATGGCCGTGATCCTGGTGTTTGCCGTGCAGGGCGCGCAGATGTTTTCGGTGCTGTTGCTGGCGCCGCTTCTGATCGGTTTCGTGCGCAAGGTGAAGGCGAGGCTGGTGCGGCGGCAGGGACCCTCGGTGATCCAGCCCTATCGCGATCTCGTCAGGCTGATGCGCAAGGAGGTCGTGCTGGCGGACAACGCATCCTGGCTGTTTCGCGTGACGCCCTACCTGATTTTCGCCGCCACATGGGTCGCGGCGGCGCTCGTTCCGACCTTCGCCTCCGGCCTCCAGTTCAGCTGGGCGGCCGATCTCATCGTCATCGTGGCGCTGCTCGGCAGCGCGCGCTTCTTCCTGGCGTTGGCGGGGATGGACGTCGGCACCAGCTTCGGCGGCATCGGCGCCAGCCGCGAGGTCATGATCGCGTCGCTGGCCGAACCCGCGATGCTGCTCATCGTCTTCAGCCTGGCACTGGTGGCCGGCGCCACGCAGCTTTCGACTGTCGCCGCCTTCATGGGTTCGCCGCAGGTCGGGCTGCGGGTGTCGCTCGGCATGTCGCTGATCGCGCTCGTGATGGTGGCGATCGCCGAGAACGCGCGCATACCGGTCGACAATCCCGCCACGCATCTGGAGCTCACCATGGTGCATGAGGCGATGATCCTGGAATATTCCGGCCGCCATCTGGCGATGATCGAGCTCGCCAGCTTCCTCAAGCTGCTGCTCTACATGTCGCTGATCTCCTGCGTCTTCCTGCCCTGGGGGCTGGCGAGCGCCGGGACGGGGCCGCAAGCGCTGGCCATCGGCGCCGCCGCCTATCTCGGCAAACTCGCCGTGCTTGCCATCCTGCTCGCCGTGTTCGAGACGGCGGTCGCCAAGATGCGCGTCTTCCGCGTGCCGGACTTCCTCGGTGCTGCGCTGATGCTGGCGCTGCTCGGCACGCTCCTGCTGTTCGTCTCACGGAGCCTGTGATGAACGGTCTCACCTTCGACATCGCCCATCTGCTCGCCGGCAGCCTGGTGCTGATCTCCTTCATGATGCTCTACCAGGACCGGCTGTTCGCGCTGATCAACGTCTTTGCGCTGCATGCGGTGGTGCTGGCGCTCTCGGTGGCCTGGCAGGCCTACATTCAGGACGCGCATCATCTCTATATCACGGCGGCCATCGCGCTGGTCTTCAAGGCGATCGTCATTCCCGTCGGGCTGCATCGCATCATCCAGCGGCTCGGCATCCACCGCGACATCGAGACCGCCGTCGGCATCGGCCCGACCATGCTCGCCGGCATCGGGCTGGTGACGCTCTCCATGGTGCTGATGCTGCGGGTGACGCCCGAGGCCGACCCGCTCGCCCGCGAGGACCTCGCCTTCGCGCTGTCGATCATCCTGCTGGGGCTGCTGGTGATGGTGACAAGGCGCAACGCCGTCAGCCAGGTCGTTGGCTTCATGTCGCTGGAGAACGGCCTGGTGCTGGCCGCCACCGGCGCCAAGGGCATGCCGCTGGTGGTCGAGATCAGCGTCGCCTTCTCGATCCTGATCGCCTTCATCGTCATCGGCGTCTTCCTGTTCCGCATACGGGAACGGTTCGATTCGGTCGATGTCGGCGCGCTCGACGACTATCGGGGAGAACGCCGGTGAGCGGGTTCTCCTTCGACGCCGTGGCCGCGATCCTTTTCATTCCGGCCGCCGCCGCGGCCATTCTGGCGGCATTGCCGAACTACCGCATGACGGCGATCGTGAACGTGATAGCGAGCCTGCTCACCTTGCTCGCCGCGCTGTCGCTGTTCGTCACCGAGCGGCCGGCGCCGGGGCAATATCTCATCGTCGACGATCTCAACATCGTCTTCATCGTGCTCAACACATTCGTCGGCTTCACCACCAGCGTGTTCAGCGCCTCCTATATCGCGCATGAGCTGGAGACCGGCCGGCTGACCGCGCCGAACCTCAGATTCTACCACGCGATGTACCAGATCATGATGTTCGGCATGAACCTCGCGTTCGTGTCGAACAATATCGGCCTGATGTGGGTCGCGGTGGAGCTCGCCACGCTGACCACCGTGCTGATGGTCGGCATCTATCGCACGCATGAGGCCCTGGAGGCGGCCTGGAAATACTTCATCCTCGGCAGCGTCGGCATCGCGCTGGCGCTGTTCGGCACCATCCTCGTCTATATGGCCGCGCAGCCGGTCGTCGGCGAAGGCACCAACGCCATGGTCTGGTCGGTGCTGATCGAGAAGGCGGCGCATTTCGACCCAGCGCTGCTCAGCGTCGCCTTCATCTTCCTGCTGCTCGGCTACGGCACCAAGGTCGGTCTCGCGCCGCTGCATGCCTGGTTGCCCGATGCGCATGCCGAGGGCCCGACGCCAATCTCGGCGGTGCTGTCGGGCCTGCTGCTCAACGTCGCGCTCTACGCCGTGCTGCGCTTCAAGCTTTTGCTCGCGGCAAGCCCGCAGGCGATCGGCCCCGGACCGCTGATGGTCACGATGGGACTGACCTCGCTGATCTTCGCGGCCTTCATGCTCTACCGCCGCCGCGACATCAAACGCCTGTTCGCCTATTCCTCGATCGAGCATATGGGCATCATCGTCTTCGCCTTCGGCGTGGGCGGCCCGCTCGCCAACTTCGCCGGCCTGCTGCACATGGTCATGCACAGCCTGACCAAGTCGGCGATCTTCTTCGCCGTCGGCCATATCGCGCAGGTCAAGGGGACGCAGAAGATCTCCGAGATCAGGGGCCTGACCGAAAGCCATCCCGGCCTCGGCTGGGCGCTCGTCATCGGCGTCGTGGCGATCGCTGGCCTGCCGCCGCTCGGCATCTTCATGAGCGAGTTCCTGGTCGTCAGCTCGACCTTCGCCAGGCATCCGTGGCTGGCGATCCCGCTGGTGTTCGGGCTGCTGATCGCCTTCGGCGCGCTGCTGTTGCGGCTGACGGGGCTTGCCTTCGGCGAGCCGCGCGGCGGCATGGCGCCGGTCGAGGCGTCCTACGTGCCGATGTACTCGCACCTCGCCTTGGTGTTTGCCGCCGGCATCTATCTGCCGGCGCCGCTGGTGGCGTGGTTCCAGCACGTCGCCGGGATTCTGGGGTGATGCGCATGGTGAGGAAAAAAACGCCCGTGCTCGCCGATGTCATCGAAGCCGGTCGTCGGATCGAGCATCACGTTCCCTGGCCGCGCGCCGTGGTGACCGCGAAGGCCTGGAACCTCGCGGTCGAGCAGCTCGCCAATGGTCGCTGGAGCCTGCTCGGCCTGTGGGGGGAGCCGGACAAGGTGCATATGGCGCTTCTCGACGAAGCGCAGACCGTCGGCGTCGTCAGCCTGGATTGCCGCGGCGGCCGCTACCCGTCGGTCGGCCAGCACCATCCGCCGGCCTTGCGGCTGGAACGCGCCGCCGCGGACCTGTTCGGGCTGGCGCCGCAGGGCCTGCCCGACACCCGCCGCTGGCTCGATCATGGCCAATGGGGCGTCTCGCATCCGCTGGCCGTGCGGCCCGGCGGACCGGCGACCGCCGCCTCCTACCGGTTCCTCGCGGCCGAGGGTGAAAGCCTGCACCAGATCGCGGTCGGGCCGGTGCATGCCGGCATCATCGAGCCGGGGCATTTCCGCTTCACGGCCGGCGGCGAAACGGTGGTGCGGCTGGAAGAGCGGCTGGGCTATGTGCACAAGGGCATCGAGGGCCTGATGGCAGGCGCGCCGATCGACCGGGCCGCAAAACTCGCGGGCAGGACGTCGGGCGACAGCACGGTCGCTTATTCGCTGGCCTTTGGCCGCGCCGTCGAAGCCGCGCTCGGGCTCGAGGTTCCCGCGCGTGCAATCTGGCTGCGGGCGCTGATGGCCGAACTGGAGCGTCTTGCCAATCATCTCGGCGACATCGGCGCCATCTGCAACGACGCCGCCTTCGCGATCATGCACGCGCATTGCGGCGTGCTGCGCGAGCGCGTGCTGCGCGCCGCCGACGCTGCCTTCGGCCATCGCCTGATGCGCGACCGTATCGTACCCGGCGGCACGGCGAGCGATCTGGACGAGGCGGGGACGAGCGCCATTCGGTCGCTGGTCGCGGAGATCAGGCAGCGCTTCCCGCATCTGGCCGAACTTTACGACAACACGGCATCGCTGCAGGACCGCACGGTGGCGACCGGCCGGCTCACGGTCGAGCTTGCCCGGCAATATGCCGCCGGCGGTTATGCCGGGCGGGCGTCGGGCCGCGATTTCGACGCGCGCCGCGCCCCGGGTTACGCACCCTATGACGAGCTCGCCTTCGATGTGCCGGTGCTGCGGGAGGGCGACGTCAACGCGCGCGTCTGGATCCGCGTGCGCGAGGTCGAGCAGAGCCTGTCGCTGGTCGAGCAGATCCTCGGGCGGCTGCCCGCCGGCCCGATCGGCGTCGAGATCGCTGCAGCGGGCGATATTGCGGATGGACCGCGTGAGGGCATGGCGCTGGTCGAGGGTTTCCGCGGCGACATACTGGCCTGGCTGCGCATCGGCGAGAACGGCACGATCGAGCGCTGCCACCTGCGCGACCCTTCATGGTTCCAGTGGCCGCTGCTGGAAGCGGCGGTCGAAGGCAACATCGTCGCCGACTTCCCGCTCTGCAACAAATCGTTCAACTGCTCCTATTCCGGCCACGACCTCTAAGCCGGGCCAAGGCACACCGCCATGCGAAAACTGCTCTTCGAAAGCCTGATCCGCCCGCCCTTGACCGAGCGCCCGCCGCAATCGAGCGACGCGGCCGTCGACGAGCTGGCACGCGCCCTCGACGGGCTTGCCCGCAAGCGGCTCGGCCGGAGTCTGTCGATCCGCGCCGTGGACGCCGGCTCCTGCAACGGTTGCGAGCTTGAAATGCACGCGCTCAACAACGCCTTCTACGACATCGAGCGCTTCGGCTTCCGCTTCGTCGCGTCGCCGCGCCATGCCGACGTGCTTCTGGTCACCGGGCCCGTCACGAAAAACATGCGCGAGGCGCTGAAGCGGACTTTCGACGCGACCCCCAACCCGAAATGGGTGGTCGCGCTCGGCGACTGCGCCAGGGACGGCGGCTGCTTCGCCGGCAGCTACGCGGTCGTCGGCGGCGTGGCGGACGTGGTGCCCGTCGACCTGCACATTCCAGGCTGCCCGCCGGCGCCGATCGAGATCCTCAAGGGATTGATCGCGCTGCTCGACGGCAAGGCGGGCGCCCGCAGCTGACGGAGACGACGAGCCCGGCAATCGCATTTTCAGTGCGAGCCGAGCCGTGCTAGGATTTCGAAGAGAGGTCCGGGCCGCAAAATTCGAGAAGCTCGATTGCGCAGGCAGCAGGCCGGCCGTAGCGGCCGCCCGCAGATTTGGTGGGGCAAAAGATGGGAGGGGGCAGTTCGGCCGTATGGCCAGGGTTGGCGTTGGCCTGCACGCAGTGCCGGACCGCCGGGCGGCGCAGGCCGGGCGAAAGCAGGTCTTTTTGCACGAGCCAACCGATGCGCCGGCAGGCATGCCCTCCGCGCCGGACCTGATCGTCATGCGTGGCCGCTGGACGATCCTTGCAGTCCTCTTTGCCGCTCGCGCCGCAATGGCGGTGCAATTCCAGAGTATCGCGGCCATCGCGCCGGAGCTGGGGAAGACACTGAACGCCAATCTCGCCGATATAGGCGTGCTCATAGGCCTCTATTTCGCGCCGGGCATCGCGCTGGCGCTGCCGGGCGGTGCGATCGGACGGCGCTTTGGCGACAAGGCGACCGTGCTTGCCGGATTGGTCATGATGCTGGCGGGCGAGGCGCTGCTTTGCATCTCGACTTCATGGAGCGTGCAAATCGCCGGCCGGCTGATCGCGGGCATAGGCGGCGTGCTGTTGAACGTGCTCATGACCAAGATGATGGTCGACTGGTTCGCGGGCCGGCAGATCGCCACGGCGATGGCGATCTTCATCAACTCATGGCCGCTGGGCATTGCCCTCACGCTCGTCGCGCTGCCGCTGATCCAGGCTGAATTCGGAATTGCGGGCGCGCAGATCGCGGTCATGGCGCTTATCGGCACAGCCCTGGCGCTGGTGGGGCTTTTCTACCGGCCGCCAGGCCAGTCCGCCGCTCCGGTTTCGGCGCAAGACGCGCGACTGGGGCTGCCGGCCGTCTGGGCCGTGCTGCTGGCAGGCTTGATATGGGCCTTCTACAATGTCGGCTTCGCCATGATCTTCAGTTTCGCGCCGTCGATGCTGGTCGAGCGCGGCTGGTCGACGGCCGCCGCCGGCTCGGCCGTCAGCATCGTGCTGTGGCTCGCGGCCCTATCCGTTCCCCTTGGAGGTTACCTCGCGGACCGCGCGGGAAGCCGCAATACGCTGCTTGCCGCAAGCTGCCTGGCTTTCGCTGCGCTGATTGTGCTGTTGTGGCGGGGCTCGCCGGTGCCGCCCACATTGGTTGCGCTCGGCCTCGTCTGCGGGCTCCCAGCCGGATCAATCATGAGCCTGCCGGCGCGGGTGCTGGCGCCGGCGACGCGAGCGCTGGGAATGGGACTCTTCTACACGGTCTACTACGCCACGATGCTGATCGCGCCCTGGCTCGGCGGCAGGCTGGCGCTTTGGACTGGCCACGCAGGCGCAGCCCTCGGCCTCGGCTCGGCGGCACTTATGGCCTGTCCGACGCTTTTGTGGGGGTTTGAACGCTGGCTGCTCGTGCAGGCCCGAACGGCGCCGCGCGCGAGCTGAGACCTTACGAATTTTCGACAAGCGGAGGCGCGCCGGACGTCGCGAGATCAGGCCGGAGCGTAGGTCAACCTGATCACATCTTCGCCGATCCGATCATGCGCCATCAGGCGGAGCGGTGGTCGGGGTCCGGCGAAATAGGGCTTGCCGTGACCAAGCACGACCGGGTGCAGGTAGATCCGATATTCGTCGATCAAGCCCAGTTCGGCGAGGCTTCGCGCCAAGTCCGGGCCGGCGACTTCGATCTCGCCGTCGCGCTCGGCCTTCAGCTTCCGCATTGCGCCCTCAAGATCATCTTCGACGAGCGTGGCGTTGGGACCTACAGACTTCAACGAGCGCGAGACGACCCATTTCGGCTGGCGCCGCCACGCCGCCGCGTAGGCAAGCCGCTCGGCATCCCACTCGGGATGCTCGTCGTCCCAATAGCGCATGATCTCGTACATGCGGCGACCGTAGACGCTGCCCGACTGCCGCTCAGCCTCCGCGATGAAGTGGCGGAAGAGCGTGGGGCTTGGCCCGAACGCCGTATGATCGACATAGCCGTCCAGCGACTGGTTCATTCCGAACACGAGCTTGGCCATTGCCTGCTCCTCACATGGATTCGCGCGATCTGATTGCGTTGTGCAATCGGTCTAGGTTAGGTCGACTGATTTTATTTTGCAATTGGTTTTGACGCGCATGAACGCCTTCGATGGCGCGTCGATCGCGGCTTTCCTGTTCATTCGCCGATATAGGCCGCCAACTCATCAGGCGTCCCCTTGGGAAAGGCCCGTTTCAGATGATCGAGGAATGCCGATACCCGAGCGCTTAGCAGGCGCCACGCGGCCGCGATCTGGTCGGATGTCCTGGGCCGCCCGGTCGCCTATGGCGGCGATGACCCCACCGGGTTCGAGCAGAATCTGGCGGCCTTCATGCCGAAGTGGATGGCCTACGAGATGCGCCTGATGGCCGAGCGCTATGTCAGCGACGGCATGATCCCGGAAGTCGGCGACGTCGAGCGTCTGACCAAGGTCCTGGGCCGCCCGCTGCACTCCTATCGCGACTTCGCGACCGAGATCGCGACTTCTGCCTGACGGCCGGAGCGTAGTTTGGCGCGCCGCGCCGGGTGATGATGAGAACTACGTCTACGCTATAGCCCTCCTTTAAGTCGGTTCGAATACCGCGTTCAAATCCTGTCCCCGCAACCGATTTTATCATAAATCAATAACCGTCCCGGTCTAACCCGGGGCGGTTTTTGCGTTTAAGGGCGGTTCGGCGTTCAGAATGGCTGAGTTACCGCCCGACCACCCGGCCTCGGCGTGATCGCGGCTCGATACGCTGGGTGAGCCTGTCGCGAGCACCAGGTTCGTGCGGTCCGCATTGTGTGCCTATCTACGGATCGTCAAGTTGCCCAGGGCTGCCGGTCGGCAATGCGCCTGATAGCAGACATTGGGGCGGCAAGTTTGTATGCTACAGTCGCGCCTACCTGCCCTCTGTGGACTCGATGGCGGTTGTCAGCTTTTGCAGCGCTTCGGCCGTGAGATGCATTACCTCTCATGGCGTCGGCATCAGAGGGCTGCAGCCGCTAGTGGCGCCACGGCGGCGGGAAATTCATCGCCGTCAGTGCGACGCCACTGGTTTATATCTTGCCCGATATGCATCCAGATAGTCCGCATCTTGGCAGATACAGCGCCCCAGACGATCCTTTGCTCTGCGCTCTGTTATCACGTCAGAGGGCATTTTGCGGAGCAAGTTTAGCTTCGCGGTTGTCCACCTAGGCGTATCCCCGCGGGCGGCGCGTTTGACGATTTCTGCTGCGAGCATGATGCCGGCCATCGCTGACTGGAAGGCCATCGGAACTTCGACGCGTACGGGGTTATTGCCCCCTGTCAGCTCAAAGACCACGCCTCCACATATCGCTCCCTGATATAAGGTTCTTAGCGGCTGGCCAACAAATCGGAGTAGCGGCCCAACAGGGACCGTCAGGCGGCTTGCGATCTCATGCATTAATTCCACGTTGACGGGCGCGCCACTGTGAAGCATGGGTCGCACGATATCCATTTTTCGGTCCTCGAGGCCTAGTGCCTGAGCAATGACCTGATCTTCATCCGGAACGGATCCAGTAGGAAGATAAAGACACGCCAGGCAGGCCAGTTCGCCATCGAAGCGATGATGCGACACGCCAAGATCCCCCCGCTGCGTCCAACTGTTGATGGCCCAGCGAGGCAAGGTAGCTTGGACCGCGATGCGATCAGACGCTGTATCTAGTGCGATCGCAACGTGCTGCAGCGAGTGCGACCCCGCTAGGGTCTGCCATTTGTAAGGGTGCTCCTCAATCGACAAGCGAGCTTGAGATGTCAGGTGACGTCGGGCAAGCTTCACCTTGCTGCGGCCGACGTCCTTTTCCAGAGCTAGTACATAGCGCTGCAGGTTACCTTGGTCGATCTCCTCGTCGTCGACGATCCCCAACTGCCCTTGGAGGCCGGGCACGCGCGCGAGGGCCCATACCGCACCGTTGCCGATTGCACCTAGTCCTAACAGGAACACGGCATCGAGGATGGTGTTCGTCTCAAGCGGCGGGTTGGCGTCGGATCCAGGCGCGTAGTCAAACAGTGAGAACGAAACAGAACGGTCCACCGTCGCCCCGCCCATCTGCTCGTTGAATATCACTCGAAACAAATTCGATGCCGCGATGCACGCTGCCGCGCCTGCACCGAACATATTGCTACTATTGCCGGAACCCACCGGCTGCTCTGTCGAGAATTTGGCCATCCAACCGTCAGACCCCAAGAACATCTGAGGGCAGGCGACATCCGGGCTTGCCGAGCCGACGACCAGGCACTGCGAAGGCGCCCCTACGCGTGGGCGGACTATATCGATTTGTCCGTTTATAGAGCGCGCTAGCGCACTGAGGCTACGTGCCAACTTCTTGGCCTCGTCGCCTTCCGGAAGGAAACAGATATTGGGGTAAAGGCGGGCGACCAGCCGGACCGCGAGATCTAGCGATGCTCTGCCCTCGCTAGAGCAGGCACTTTCGTCAAAGGCAATTCCAATCACCAACCCGTTCAGTAGCTGCTCGAAATCCTTTGTCAGGAATCCCTGCAGCACTTGCGAGGCGGCGGTTGCGGCACGGCCGAAATAGCTTGCGAGCGCCATGCTAGGTCAATCCACAATTTCAATGAGACGTGCTACATCCACGGCGGTTACGGGGATCCAGTCACCGGCGCCGTTAAGCCGATAGACGGCCGTTTGGGACAAATCCGCCGGCCCTCTCGCGAAGTCTGGAACGACCAGGGAAAGCGAGCCTACTGTCGTTGCTAACGCATTATCGTCGTCAGTGTCGGAGTGATACGCATCCGTAGGGTGGCTGTGAATCTGCGCCAGGATGCGTAGACCATTATCGAAGAGCCAAACGTTGATACGGTGCAACTCGGCCCCATCGACTAGCACGCCGACACCAGCAGGGCCACGAATGAGCCTCTGCTCCGGAATGAGTGCACGTTCCACTGTGGCTGTGCCCGCTCCTATGCGACCGACCCAAAGGCCCAGTCCCTCGTATCCGGATCGCCCTACCTCGACTAGATGCGCGTGCACATCATCGAATGCAGCCCGGGGGACAATGAATTTTTCGGCAGTGGCAAGGCTGCTCCTTACCTTGGAAAGGCCGCCGGGTTGTGCTGGAACCCCGCGAAGGCGATCTGAATGTGGTAATTGGCCGCTTGGATCGGGTTGATTCCGCTGGCCCAGATTTGCTCTAGAATAAAGTGCAAGGAGCCTTCTCCAGAGCGACGATGCAAAAGCCATGAGTCACCTGTATGGGCCGGGTGGTCGTGGTATTCGCGTACCCCGGGCAAGCAAAGGAAAGGGACATCGTCAGGGTCGTGTGCCTGAAGCAAAGATTGAGCCGGTAGACGTTGTTGCTGCGCTAGAGCCGTTATCGTTTCAGGCGAGGCATTTTCGACGCCCTTCAAACGGAGCATCTGGAAGCCCAAGTTCTTGAAGGGCAGTTCCGCGCCGGTACCAGGATCTACGAATTTCACCGACGGTGGGGCAAGGTCGTAGTTGGTAAAATCCAATCGCACTGCGCAAACCAGTGCCGGGGGCTTAACTTTAAGGGCGGCAAACAACACGACTACCGTCGGAAACTCGGCCTCGACAAGGAACCAGCCTCGCCGACGATATATATGGTCAAGCTTTCGGTACTGCGCGACTTCGCGGTCATACTTGCGCCTAGAAACCGACTCGTCGACGAACTGACCTTCGATCAACCTGCTGCACCGGCCTTGAGGCTCAGGAACAACTTCTGGCCCTCAATGATCCCAAGGTCCTCGATCTTCTTACTTGCATCTAGGACAACTCCTGCCTCGTCCTTCAGCTCCCAGTTCTCCGGCGGCTGGCCGACGTTCCCGGAATCAGCTAGCGCCTTAGCGATAACTGTATGCAACGGCGACTTGACATTGGCTTCCACAGCCACTGGCTCACCATTAACAACGATAGTCAGAGTTATTCTGTTTTTTGGGCCGGCTGTCGGCGCCGCTGTTTCAGGTGAACTTTTCGGGGGCTTTGCCATATTCTAACCGTCCATGTTAAGGTTCCGCTATTACTACCACGGGCCCACCTCTGGGCCTAGGGTAAACTTTCGGTTTCTGTCAATCCACGCTTTGGGCCAGAAGCTGCTGCGGCGTGGGTACGAGGGCGAACAATCGAATGGAAGAACTACGTCGCAGACAAGCGGAACAAGGACCGCTCACCACAGCCGAGCCGATAGGGACAAGAATTTCATCATTGCCGTTGATGGCGAAGGCGCCGAGGGGCCTTTTATTGCCGGCTAAAGCGGCATTCCACCACCATTGAATGTGGGGCGCGCGCACACAGCCGTCTGAACAAAACCAGTTCCGCTGCGGCGGATGAGAAACCGTCCCTATCGACCACGACGCGACATTTCGGCCGCGACATCATCCCAGAAACGCAACGTTGGTAAAATGACGATGTGCAGGACCAGCCATATCGAATAGGTTACGTCCGGGCTCCAGAACTCGCCATCGGTCATTTTCCCGTGCGCAAGTTCATGGCGTATCGCAGGTCCGCCACGAAAGTTGAACAAACGGTCTATCTCCTCAATTAGGGCGGCAGGCATGAGTTGCAAAAGGGGCTCCCGGAACTCCCCTAGCAGACGGCTAAGCATGGCCTCTTCCTGTGTGCCATCCTGATTGATGCGATTGGTTTCTACACCCGACGAGCTGAGGATGTAGCGAAGTGAGTTTTCCAGTTGCGGCAGGATCAAATGCGCGGCTTCGAGTTCGTCGCCGCCGACGAACTTGGCAGCACCGATTGCAAAGGTATACTCGTGGCGAGGTGGGACGAAGGGACTTGCCCGCATGAGCGGCAACAGCGTGTCCACAGAAATGGAATGCTCCTCCCAAAGGACCCGCCTGATAGGATGAATTCTTCCCTCTACAACAAGGTTACGTCGAATTCGGTCATGCTGATTGATCATGAATCGGACCTGATTTTCGTCAGGCGGACCGTTGAGATCGAGACCGGGTGCAATGAAGCGAGTTCGGCCTTGGCTGTCGCTCAAAGTCGTTGAGAATATAGCGGCTAGGCTTCCAGAGCTTGCGTTCAGAACCTGATCGCGCAGCTTGTCAGGATCGGGTGAGCTCTCGCACATAAGCAATCTACGAATGACTTGCGCGAGCGGCTTGCCGCGAACGTCAGCTTCGGCCGCCTCCACGAGTTCTGTAATGTTGATTTGATGTGAGAAGCTGGACATTTCGTCCGTTATGCGAGGCTGGATCGCACTCAATCGGTCTTGCAAAGCCCGTCGTCGATCGACAGTCCCAGGGATGGGTCTTAATGCTTGAATCGCATCGTTGAGGAAATGCACTTGCACGGCGGCCGAATCTTGTCGCGCATCGGCATCCGCGACGTATGTCTCGGCTGCTTCGACCAAACATCGATTGCTGTTTTCGGCATCTTTGGCACTTAGGTAAGCGCGCCCCGCGAGTTCCCATAGAGAACGGCGGGCCGGGTGATCATCACCAAGCTTGACGCTTACCGCGAGAATTTCAGCGGCCTGTGCTGTCTGGACCAATTCCCAAACGTGATTGCTTAGATTGATAGGACCAATGTGGATGAAGCCCCATCCATCATCGGCATCTAGAGCACGTTGCGACACGTTGGCAATGATCTGTCGCAACGGGTCGAATTCACTTCGCTTCCATCCCATTAATCGTGCGATGATTGTTGCCCGCGTCAGATACTCGGCTGCCGGTACACTAGCGGGATTGCTTTCTTCGAAGTCGAATTTGGCTTCACCGTCCAGAACCAACTTGATGCACTGACCATACGATGAGACGGCCCGGAGGCCTGAGGCCGCGTCCTTCTTATTTAGCAACCAGCAGACATCAGCGACTCTTGCTCGAAAGGCGTGGTGACCAATGTTGGGCACCAACTCCGCCAGGATGACGATCTGATCGGATAGGAGGTCAGCCGGGATTGGCGACCTTCGTCCGCCCATGATTGCCAAAGGACGAAACGGCTCAATACGATCATCTGGCACAAAATGGTAAGTTGAAATTTGTCCAAGCACGTCCAACGCCGATAAGCTGTCAACATCCCCGGCTGTCTTGGCGGCGGCATTTCCTTCATGAATGCGAGCGTAGATGTCGCTACTGTCTACCACGGCGGTTGCCGCGATCGCACTTTGCACCGCGTCGCGCCGAAATGCATCTAGCGGAACTACGAAAGTAACGCCGGGGATTTCTTTTCTTTCCGCGTTTTCCCCATCAGCCATTGAACGTAAGCCTTTCGTCGCTGCGCCGCTTGGATGAGATGGCCGTCCAGCCGTCGAGAAAGTCCCTAGGTCGATTCACGTCTTCTAATTCCCGTCAAAGTCTTCCCGCGCGGCTGCTGGGATAGAGCACGTTGAATAGGCGCTCTTCCATCCATTCCGCCAGTAGCTCGACCTGTCGAATAGCCTCGAATAGGGCATTCCCGGTCACCACAAGTTGGAGACGCGGCCACACCTGCGCATTTTGTTCAATGAGCCGTTTTTCATATTCGCTTATGAAGACCGGAGTCGGTAACTTCTGTTGCAGGTTCTCGTGATGATTCAGGTGCAGAAATACGATATCGGCCGGATGCTCTGCCGCGTTGCGGGCCATTACTACTTGTTCGAGGACGGCGAAGTCAGCGGGACAGGTGCTCCAGTCAGTTTTGAGGATTGCGCCGAAGCAATCCCTGTAGCCGGTGACAAAGCCCTTCCCCTTGAACGAGCCAGAGAAATTTTTCTGGCATTTTGCCCCTAGCAGTTCCTCCCATGTCGAAAAGTAGAGCTTGAGGGACTCCGACAGCATCGAAATGCATGTAGCCCCCAAAATCTCCAGAGAAGTATCTGCAGCGCCCCATTCGGCGAGAAACGGCGGTTCTCCGTCCTCACTGTAGGGCGGTTCGTAGGGCGCTTCCTCCGCCTCGATTTTGCGTATGGTTTCACGGAACGGCGCACCGGCCGTCTCGTAGTAGTTGCGGATGAATTTCGTTCGCTCTTTCAGGAACCACAGAACATCCATGCTTAGTCACCTCAAGCTGTCGAAGCCTGCTAGCCTTTGCTACCGGCACTGTTCACTGGGACTGCATCCTCGGACGTCCGAAATGGCGACTCGTCAACTAGGCACCCGACGATGACAATCAGTAACAAGATGTGGCTCGGAAAACAAATGGCCGGAGGGTGTTGCTGATCTACTTGAATACGAGAACGGATCGTCAGGCGACACGTAGCGAATTCAAGCACAAGCATGTCAAGGAACTGGTCCGGCGTTGACGGGGCAGCCTCAGTGAATTTCTGCCTAGTGATGCTCACGAACTGGGTTGAAAATGGGAAGCCAGTTTTCAAGGATGTGGTGTTAGGCTCCTACGCCAGCACCATGGCGACACGGTTTTATGTTTGAGAGGTTGGGTGCAGATCGCGCGCACTGGTTGCCCCGGCATCACCGCCCGGATAAACTCTCGTTCCGAGATTTGACTGTCGGCCACTCGTTTGGCTTGCGCCAGAAGTCTCGCAAAGGACATCCAGTTCTTTGTGCCAACGTCCTTCAAGATTCCCGATCTGGCGAGGGTGTTTTCGTTCGCATAAAAAAAGAAGATATCGATTTTTTAGGTATTTTTAAAAAACAAGAACGCAGGAAGGCTTACAGTTGCCAAGCCAAGCAGCGCCGTTAGAAGATCAAACATATGAGCTGCTAGATCCATCATTTAGTTATTCTAGCCGACTAGGCGGATTGACGCAACGCCATGCCGCCTGCCTCGTTCGCCTACACGATGCCACGCTACAAAGAGGTTGAAAGCAGATGGTGCATCAGATCTTGCATTCACGCCGTTTTCTCAATCGGAAGGTCGTCATGAGCTCCCGCCCTGCCACCTAGCTGCATGCGTCTATCCTGATATTTGCCGCTGTAGCCAAGGAAGGCCAGAATTAGAACTTCTAGCAACCATTGTGTCGCAAACCACGCGTGTAGCAGTTCCTCTCCGGTGTAGCTAAGCTCTCCTGGATGAGTTAGTCCGTTTCGAAAATCCGCAAGAAGTGTGAATCCGTCGTATTTATCGTTGCTTTTGGCCTTCACTATCTTTGTCAGCGCTTCGGATTTCTCGGTAGGGTCACCCTTAACCTTCAAAAGGCGGGTGCAGGCGCGAAGTTTATCAGCAAGTGTGGCACTTTTGAATAGCGCCTTCGACCAGCCACCCTCCGTGGAGAGGACATAGTAGGCCATGGTCTCTAAGCCAGCAGCTGACATTATGAGCGCGATTTCGGTGGCATCGGTCTGGGTGTAGTTTCCAGCCTTGTAGTACTGCAACGCGCGACCGAGCGTGCGTTTTCCTTCGATCACCGCAAGGCGACGGACATAGTCTTCGAAAAGTGCGGGCAGGTTTTCCGTCAGCGATCGATAGTACCAGTTCGCGGGGGGCTCGAAACGATCGTGCTTTGTGAAGCCGAGCAACCGGTAGCTGTCGGCGACTTTCGGACTACCCCTCATTTGGCCAAAGCCAACTCGGATGCCCTTCACGAATCCCAGAAAATCAACCAGACGCCCAACCTGCTTGAACAACGTTGAACCGTCTATCTCCACGCCGTCTATCGTAGACGCGGTGAAATAGTGAGTTATTGCCTTTGAAATATGTAGGCGCTCGCGCCCCTGGTAGAGTGTATGCGTATGGTCGAAAACGTGCAGGGTTACCTTCAAATTCTCATTTACGAAGGTGAGACCGTCTAGCCTCGGGATGTTCAGCCTTGGTCCGTTCACTATTAACCCGAAGGCCTCGTTGGACGGGTTTCCGGAGAGCAAGGCAGGTTCCCTTGTCGGCTCTGCTTCAAATTTGGCCTCGCCACTAACCAAGTTCATTTGGTGATTGTTGACGAAAAATTCGATCGGATCGCTATTGTCCAAGCTGATGCGCAGATCCTTATCGTGGATGTGGAGGTCCGGCTTCTTTGATGTTTCCGCCCAATCCACGAGAACCCGCAAACGTTCATCAAGGCGAACGCGGGCCGTCGATATAGTGGAAAGCTCGCCGTCAAATTGGACAGCAGTGACCTCGCTGTCGAGATCGATTGGCCCTTTGGGGTGGCCCTCATAAATGGAATGCGGGCCTACGTGTGATTCTGACATACTCGTTGGCTTTCAATATACCGCTTGATTAGGGGCATTACGGCTGAGTTACGCGGTCAGCCTTCATTCTGTAAAGCCGCACCGGAAGGCCATTCGGATCAATCGGCGTATCGGAGAACGCGACAATTCACAAAGGCCTGTTTAGCCATGTCATTGTCTTTTAATTCCGTCTCCAGCTTTTCCCTTAGCCGCGCGCACATCATTCGAACTTTCTCGGGTTCATATGATTTTGCCTCGGCTAAATCGAACAGCTCGGCTCGAACGCTCTCTACCTTCGCTTCCTCCGCTGCCCGCGCTCGATAGCTGGAGAATTCGCCCCAAAAGTAATATCCGACCCCCGCGATCACCGCGATGCATGCTGCCGCGATAAGTCCCTGCATCTGACGATTCATAGCTAGGCGCCCCTGCCCAATTTGGACAAATCATGGCTTATCGGGAGCAAGATGCAAGCGTCCGCGACTCGGGTTGTCAGATATCGGATCGCCAGCGAAGGTCGAGCACGGCTGAACGCATAACCGTTGCTATGCAGGGTTATCGTTCAGGAGCTCGGGTGAGCAAGCCCAGCCGTCGAACCCTGCCCCTGGTGCAGCAGCACGTGCGCTCAGCGATGTCGGCGTAGCGCAACAAAACTGACAAGGCCGATGCGCTGGGCATCGCCCACATCATGCGCACCGACTGGTTCCGGCGGGCCAATATCACGTCGGAAAGGTGCTACCGAACGAAGCTTCTGCTGACACATCGGCGCAATCTGAAGGCCAAGTTCCTCGACTTGGGGAACGCCATACGCCATTCGTTAAAGGCGTTCGGCATCCGCCTTGGCAAGGTCGGCCGAGGAGCCTTCGATCACGCGGTGCGCACTGCGGTGGCGGAAGATCCCCTGTCGTGCAAGCTGCTGGGCGCCATGCTCTCGGCGCTTGCAGCGCTAATGGAGGCAGTACTGCCGGCCGCACGATCTGGTCGTGAAAATGGTGGCTCGCAGCGAACTGTGCCGACGACGCGGCGTCGAGCCAGTCACAGCACGTTCGTTCATGACGGCGATCGACGATCCGCCGAGCTTCCGTCGCTCGCGTGACGTCGCGGCCTACTTCGGACTGACCTCGCGGCGCTTGCGGTCGCGCACCTCGATCGACGTTCAGGGTCGCATATAAAGCCGGCAGTGCTGATGTGCGACGCTCGCTTTACGACGCGCGGCTTCGGGGCTGATGACGCGCTTCAAGGGCAGGGACAAGGTCAAGACCGGGGGCCAGGCGATGCCAAACGCTCCTGCCACCGCAAAGCCTACGTCGCCGTGGGGCGCAAGCTGGCGGTGATCATGCACGCCATGTGAAGCGACGGAACGTTCTATGTCGGCAATTCCGCAGCGAACCGAAGTGACGCGCGCCACCTGACACAAGGGATCCGCTCCGGCGGATGAGGACCGATGCAGACCAGGAACGACGGAACGCACGTTATCTTGCCTGCGGCCGCGCCGATCGCGAGACGGCCGGACCGCGCCGGATTGCCTGTGACGATGCTCCGTCAGTCCGATGGAAAAGTGCGCCACGACGGTTCCAGTGCTGCAAATAAGCAGCGCAACTATCCCGTCGCAGAGCGCGGAAGACTGCACGGCGCATCGGAACTCGACACCAGAATACGGAATCGTGGCATAGAGAATAGAGTAGTGTATTATCGCAGACTGGAAGAGGAACGACGATGGAAAACAAGCCTCACAAAGTACGACCGATTAAGACGGCAAGATAAAAGGGCGCACATTGTGCGGCGCTCGGTTGGCTGTTTTCGCTGGCGTTTTCGCCATTTCTCACACATTGCTCGCCTTCGCTGCAATGTGCAATTTTACGATATATTATTGATCTGGTGTGAGAATCTACAAGGTGCGGAGCACATTCGCTGGCCCATACCGGGGTTTGCCCCTTATCCTTCAAACGTCCGCATTGGGGCCGAAAGGTGAAGGTCCGCATTGGGTTCAATACGCTCGAAAGGCGCTGATGCGTCCATAGCTGCGGAACCCCGCAAGTAGGTAGCGATTCGCCATCCCTCAACTGGAGGTTCTGACTTCCGTTTTCTGATCTCTCGGTTTGCCTTCGCCCGCCTGTTAGAGCGGCCGCCGCGCTGTCTCGTCGCGGCACGCCGAGGATGATACGGACCGCTTTCTAACATTCGGCGACTATTTCGCAAATGCCATCGATTCTTTCGTGAACGAAGAGGATTGGCGTTCCAGGTTCGGAGGTCGCCCGGCCTCTGATCCTCGCCCTCACGATCGAAACCTTAGCAATGGATTATGTTCCCGGACGAAATTGCTCCCTCCCGCAGTCGGCCACGTGTCCCTAACGGTCAACGTTGCGGCAGAGACGACGCGACCGGCCCTATCCCTTACGGAAGCGGTGCAGATGCTGTGGCCGACTCTTTCGCTTGGCGTCTCTCGCCATCGACACGCTGCGCGTGGTGCGAGTGACATGCCGCTATTGCAAGTGCCAGCCATAATTATCAGCCATAATCAGAGAAAGGTATCGATCGGGGTGGACGCCCAGCTGCTATCGCCGCTTGCTGACGCTCCCTGCCCACAAGTTGCGTTTGGCAATGCGGGCTTCTTGCTCCTCGGCAAGGTATCGAGTGTCGGCCACCGCCAATCCGTGTTTCACCAGGTCCCGTCCGAGATCGATGCCTCCCACGAAGCAGACGCCGAGGTCGTCGTTATAACCGTCCTTGCCCTCGACGATGCAGGATACATCGCCTGAGGCGATAAGATGTTGGATGTGGTCACGCGCATACTTGCCGCAGGGCCAGATTTTGCCAGCGGCATCAAAACACGCCTGCGAAAGTTTGGGGGCATCAAAACCGAGCAATTGAATTCGTTTTGTCGTGCCACAGCGTGTCGCCGTCCTCAGCAGACCAATGCTCTCCTGCGGACACCCGGCCACAGGTGAGCACGAAGGCAAGGGTGAGGATCAACCTACACATGGCCGTGCTAAACGCACATCCCCTACGGCAGTGGCATCGGTGTGTCGGCGAGCGTTCTGAGATAGGCGATCACGTTCAGCCGATCGGCCTCTTCAGGCACCCCGCGAATATCCATGTTGACGCCGGGCTTCGTCAGCGTGGGACCGGCGAGGAAGATGTTCAAGTCCTCGTAGGTCCAGTTTCCCTCCCAGCCCAGCAGGGTCTTGGAGTAACGCTCGAACTTCGTCGATGCCTTGTCGCGACCGACGACGTTCCAAAGGTTCGGCCCGATGGTGGGAAGTTCCTTTGGCCGCACGACATGGCAAGGGGCACAGGTGCTTGCAAAGAAGGCCGCGCCCTTGGTGGGGTCGCCCTCCGCGAGCCGGGCGGAAATCGGCTCCGGTTTCAGGATGACGACGCCATGCTCCAAAAGGTAGGCGGCGATGTCCTCATGATCATCGTGCTTTGCGAGATGGTAGGCCGTGATGATGCCCGGCCGTTGATTGGGATCGCCCTGGACCCAGATGATGTTGACGTCAGCGCCCGCCTCGACCAGCACCTTAACGCAGTCAAGGCAGCCACTGGCGACCGCGAGGGTCAGCATCGGCTCTCCCCGCGTCTTGCCGTTGGCGTCGGCACCATGCGACAAAAGCAGCCGGATCATGTCGGCGGCGTTCTTCAGCACGGCAACGGTTATCGGCAGGCCGAGCACCGCTTCCTTGTTGACATCGGCACCACGCTTGATCAGCAGTTCCGCCGCCTCGACGTGGCCGCTGCGCACAGCCAGGAATAGCGGTGTTGCCCCCTTCTCCTGCTCCTCGATGTTAGCACCGGCATCGAGCGCCGCCGTGATTGCAGTAAGGTCGCCGCTCTTGGCCGCGTCGTGGAGCGCACCGCCATGCGCTGTTGTGACGGCACATAGCAAGATCAGGAAGCTTGCGAATAAGCCCCGCATTTCGGCATCCCTCCGCCGATCAAGGAGGAGAATATACCCGACAGGCGCGGGCTTCCAGCGTATATTAGCGTAGGCTAATGGTATATAATGGCCTTGACGACATAAGTTGCCGTTGAGGGCGGCCCCCAATCGATGCATGCAGTCAGGACAAGACAGGCAACGTGCTTTGCAGGTGTGATCGCCACGGCTGCGGCAATTGAGGGAAGTGCGGCGTTAGCCCACGGCCCGGATGAAAATTGGGGCTATCCACCGGCTTGCTGCCACGGCGACCCGCTCACTGGCGACTGCGGGAAAATTCCCAGTTCAACTGTGACGCCCCGGCCAGATGGCTATGTGATTATTCTGCGTCCAGGCGACCATCATAAAGTCACGCGTCGGAACCGCTACTTCGTGCCGTACGAAGTCGTAATCCCCTCGGGGGATGACAACTTCCACATCTGTCTGCATCCCACGGAAGAAGACGAAAACTGCTTCTTCGCGCCAGCGGATGCAATGTGAATGTTCTTCTAGCTTCGCCCGATTGAACCAGTGCCGGGCGGGGCGAAAAAGCACGTCCATCGAAACCTGTGATAAGCCTCGAAACTCATGTGTGGGGTCAGCGTCCGATAGAACGTCATCAGGCGCTCGCAAATATGATATTGATCATCCGGCGAGGTCTGGACACGCTCTCTGGGAATAAACCACTCCGGCTCTTGTGGCTCGTTTAGGTAGAAGGGGCGGGGCGGCCGGACGAAATAGCCGTCTCTTTTCATCCTGACATGGCTTGGATCGATAGGATGACAATCATTGCCTCCACAGCAGTCGTAGTGAAGAACGGGGTCCGTCTTACCCGTATACCAATCGTGGGCCTCGGCATTGCCGATCAGTGCGAGCCACGCCAATGCGAAATACCGCTTTGACTGCGTCATCGAAATCCCCTCGCAACCTGAATACCACATTAGACATCGCTAATCTTCATTCTTGAGGTCGCATCGGTCGCCGCATAGGTCCGGCGGCCGCCTTGTCTAATCAGCCTCCCGAAAATCCTTCAGTGACGCATGGCGAAGCTTCTCCTCGCCCCTAAGAAACTTAACCCGCCCTACAAGACCCGGCTTGAGCCACTCGGCCTTCTGGGCAGAACTTACTACGCAAAGCTCGTCGAGCAGATGAACGCACGTCTGGCACCCTATCTGCTCAAGCATGGCGGATCGGCAAAGGAGGCGCTGATCGCGGCCGACTGGAAAACGACGAGCGGCGAAAACGGCTGCACATAACCGAAACTTGCCTTCCGGTCTCGAAACGAAGTTCTCGACAAGCAACCCTTTAGCCCTTTTGAGCGCATTCATCGCTGCTGTTGGTACATTGGACTGTCGGCAGCAATGCGCGAAGCTATTCCCATGCTGGGACTTCATTGCCGTGCGTCATCGGCCTGGCAACTGACCGATCATGTTGCAATCGACCGTGGGGCCGGTACGCTCGGTGTACGCGGCGTGGATCACCTGGTCCTTGTTCATGGAGATTTCACGAACCAGCTTTCGACGGACCGCGGTGGCGAACATCGCGGCGTCGGTGACGCCGATTGCAAACGCGTCCGGTCCGCCGATGACGCAGCGCTCGAAATAGGATTGCAGGCTGGAGGGATCGTACCGCGCAAACCAGTCGGCCTCGCCAATGCGGGGTAGTGCGATAGGCAGCCCGTTGATCGTCACACCTTCCGCGAGAAGAAACTGCCGGATGGGGTCAATGAGTGCTCCGGCATTGTTGGGTCCGTCGCCAGAGACGTCAATAACACGGCGCGCGCTGCGCAAGCCGCTCATTGCGAACAGGCCATTCGCGGCCTGCAACGCGCCGGAAATCGACGTTCCGCGGCCTTCAGTCAACGACAGAGCTGCGAGCCTATCCGCCAAAGTCAGAGCGTCCTCGCGGCTTTCGACAATTGTCCACGGCACGATGACGGTTTGCTGATTTGGCCCGGCCCACTCCAGATAGAGCACTGCGATTCTTCCCAGTTCTCCGGCCCTGATTGCCATCGCGATGTCCGCGTGGCGGAAAGCATCAACATAGCCGTCGCGCTGCACTTTTTGCTCAATTCTGCTCATCGACGGCGAGACGTCCACGGCAAGGATCAATTGCAAATCGACTTCGGCCAGGCCGCCCGCAGGACGGCCCGTCGAGTGAGCCTGTGGCGCTGTCGCGAAGATCAGGGTGAGCAGGAAGGCGCCCGTGAGCCGCAGCACTGGTCTTGCACCCATGGTTGCAGCAATCCGTACTAAGCAGTCCATAGCGAACCCCTCTCACCGACAATGGAATGTGAAATTGTCGGTCCGGGGCATTCGCCAAGTCACGAACGGCTTACGATCATTCGCCGAAATCCGCGCTCCCCGCACGGTCTGAATGATGATCAGTCTTCGCAGCGCGAAACCGTGCTAGTATGGGACTGCGGCTTCGTGCTTGAGGGGAACCGGCTTGAACAGCTCGCCGCCCACGACGTTCGTGCTCAACGGCGTGACCGCCGACGTGAGCAGGGAGACCTTGCGCGACCAGTTCAACAGGACAATCGCAGTTCGCCACCAGACCTTCGCGGTACTTCGCCACCTTCTGGAGAACGCTGATCGCGTCATCACCAAGGACGAGCTGATGAAGGCGGTCTGGAATGGGCTAGCCGTCACCGATGACAGCCTGGTCCAATGCATTCACGAGATCCGTGCGGCGCTCAACGACAGTCGCCAGGCCGTCGTGCAGACAGTGCCGAGGCGCGGTTACAGGTTGGTCCTTCCCTCAAATGCCGGACCAAGATTGATTACAATTCTGGCGGCAGAATTGGCCGCCGAAGTCCGGCCCGCAGGCAAGGATGAGCGGAGCATTGCTGCACCTACCCCGGCGTACAGGCAGGTCCTTGATCGGCTGCTGATAAAACATGCCGGTCGTGTCTTCGCGAGCGTCGAAGAGACAGTCCTTGCGGAGTTTGCTGGCCCTGTCGAGGCGTTGCGGTGTGCGAACGAGATCCAGCATGAGGTCGACAGGCGGAACTGCGACATTCCCGAGACAAAGCGGCTGCGCTTCCGCATCGGCGTTGACCTCGGTTACGTCGCCGCCGAGGGCGACCACCGCAGGGGCGAGGCCGTCGAGGTCGCAGCTCATCTTCAAACCTTGTCACGCCCCGGCGGAATTTGCATCACGGAAGCGGTCCGCGCCCAGGCTCAGGACCGCCTCTCGCTGGAATTCATCGATCTCGGCGAGCACAAACTGAAGGATGTCGCCCGTGCCTTGCGCATCTACCGCGTATGTCTTGCGTCCGAGGAACCGGTCAGGTCGCCATTTCGCGGTCTCGATGCCTTCGAATTCGAAGATGCCGATCTATTCTTCGGCCGAGCGCGGGCGATTGCCGCCTGCACTGCCAGACTGGAGCAGCAGGCAGCAAACGGCACGGCATTCCTGCTCATCTACGGAATGAGCGGTTGTGGCAAGTCTTCCCTCCTGCGCGCTGGCCTGCTGCCGTCATTGACGCGACCTGGAGCCGTGGCAGGCATATCCTTGTTTCGCCGGTGCCTGATCCGCCTCTCCGAAGGACCGGATGCATTCGCTGTGTTGGCTGCGGCGCTGCTTCACGACGCCGCTGTGCCGGAGCTGTCCTCAGAAGCAACAGCCGCGGATTTCGCTCGACTCTGCAGGGACACGCCGGATCGTGCCTTGGCGATGGTCCGACAGGCACTTCGCAAGGCCGCTGGGCCGGCCCGCTCGCAGATCAGACTGCTTGTTGTCATAGATCAACTGGAGGAGCTGTTCACGACGGAGAAGCAGCCGGCGACGCGCGAGGCCCTTGTGCGGTTCATGGCGGTGCTGGCCGCGAGCGGACTGGTCTGGATGATAGCGGCGATCCGTTCGGATTTCTTTCACCGCTGCGGTGAGGTCCAAGGTTTCTCGGCGCTCAAGGACGGCCTCGCCAGCTACGAACTTCTGCCACCAACCGGCCCAGAGATCGCGCAGATGATCCGCGAACCTGCGGTCGTGGCCGGGCTCCGCTTCGAGGAGAGTGCCGAGTTGGGGCGGCTCGATGACGTGCTGCAGGCGGCAGCAACTGCGGACCCCGGATCATTGCCGCTTCTCGAGTTTGTCCTCGACGCGTTGTACCAAGCCAGTGGCGACCGACGCGTTCTCACCTTTGCGCACTATCGTGCGCTCGGCGGGCTCGAAGGCGCAATCGCGCGCCGCGCCGACGAAGTCCTGGACTTGCTGGCGCCCGGGATCCAGGAGGCCTTGCCCGCGGTGCTGCGCGCCCTCACCACGGCGAACCTGGGCGATGAAACAGTCACGGCACGTGCAGCGCTGTATACCGAAGTCGCGGGCACTCCCGCGCGATCGGCCCTCGTCAGGGCATTAATCGAGGCCCGGCTCCTCGTCAGCGACGAGGACGCCGCAGGGCATGTCTTCGTTCGTCTTGCACATGAGGCCCTGTTGAGCCGTTGGCCGCGCGCCAGTGACATTGTGAATGCAAACCGCAACTTCCTCGCGACGCGCGAACGCCTGAGGGCTGACGCCCACCGATGGCACCTGGAAAGCAGGAATCGAGAGCTTCTCCTTCCGTCCGGCAAACGTCTGGCGGAGGGCGAAGAGTTGATGCTTTCAAGGCGGGAGGAGGTCGACGAAGCCGTCCTTGAATACATCGAGGAGTCCTTGCGTACCCATCGGCAGAAGGAGGAGAAGGACCGTCACGCAGAGCTAGCACTGGTCGCGGCCGCCGAAGAGGCAAAACGCGAGCGCCTGGAGCGGGAGGCCGAGCGCCGGAGCCTCGCGGCTGCCGCAGCAAACCGGCTTGCCCGACGGACACGGAACGCCGCTGTCGTGGCAATAATGCTCGCTCTTATGGCAGGTGCAGGCGCATTGGTCGCCCTCAAAGCGCGGGAGGAAGCAAGGGGCCAACGCGATCAGGCCCTGCGCAATCAGTTCCTTTCGCTCTCGTTCCTTTCGGAGCGGTCCGCCGCGGCAGGCAACACCGAGGCTGCGATCCGGTTGGCACTTGAGGCGCTGCCGTCGAAAGAGCAACCCGAGCGGCCATATCTCTTCGAGGCGGAAGCAGCCCTCTACAAGGCTCTGCTGGCGCACCGGCAGATCAAAATCCTCCGCCCTGGCGCCAGTGTGGCGCATGCGGCATTCAACCCTACAGGTGATCGTGTTGTCACCGCATCCTACGACAAAACCGCAGCCGTCTGGGACATCGCCACCGGTACCGAAACTGCAATTCTAAAAGGTCATGATGGGGCCGTGGAGAGGGCCGAATTCAGCCCCGATGGGACCCGTATCCTGACGGCCGCGAGGGACGGCACTGCACGTCTTTGGGACGCCGTCTCGGGAGAGCAGCTCTACATCCTGCGGCCGCTAGGCAATTACCCGACGGCAATCTTCAGCCCGGATGGCACCCGGGTGCTGACGGCGGGGGAGAGCAGCGATGCAACGCTCTGGGATGCCCGAACCGGAAAGAAAGTCTTGGGTGTAAGCAGCGACGCATATACGCGTGCTGCTTTCAGTTCAGACGGCCGCAGCTTCGCGACGGCGGGCAAGCATTTTGTTTCGATCTGGAATACCGCAGACGGCGCGCTGACGCAGTCGATCCGAGTGACCTCCTGGCCCTACACCCTGGCGTTCAGCCCGGACGGAAGCCGGATGGTGGCCGGCCCGTGGGGTTGGCATTCACACCGCGACACTTCCAGCCTTTTCGATTTGTCGAAAGGAACGGAGATCGCAAAGTTGGCCGGCAGCAAGAGCGACACACAATTGAACGGCGTGATTTTCAGCCACGGGGGTCAGCGGATCGCCACGGTATCCCTCGATGGCACTGCCCGGATTTGGGATGGAACGTTGGGAACGCTGGATGAAGTGCTCGGCCAAGAGGTTTCGGGGCTGAAGCCTGAGATCGATACAGATGAACGCGATGTGGAGATGAACGGTGCTTTCACCAAGGACGACCGCTTCCTTGCGACGACCTCGATCAATGGGCCGATCCGCATCTGGGACGCTGAGCGCGCCTCATTGGTGACGACGATCGCCGGTCACGAATCCTTGGTCGAGCATTTGGAATTCAGCCCGGTCGACAGCAACATTCTACTCACTGCTTCACACGATGGCACCGCTCGGCTTTGGGATGTCGACGGCGCCCTGACGACCTCGCTCTCACATGAATATCGGCCGACTTTCGCGGTTTTCAGTCCCGACAACGTCCACCTGCTGACCGGCGGCGGTGACAGCGCGGCGCACGTGTGGGATGTAGTGAGCGGGCGCGAGATAATCCGCCTCAACACGCATGAGATCATTCAAAGCGCCTCGTTCAGCCCAGATGGGAGGCGCGTCGCCACGGCATCTCTTGAGGGCGTGGTCCGAATTTTTGACGTGGCCACGGGACACGAGACCGCCCAGTTCCTATCAGATGCCGGACTGATCAAGATCCAGTTTGGTCGCGATGGCAAATCGCTTGTTTGCGCATGGATCAACGGCACCGCGCAACTGTGGGACGCCACGACCGGCACCGAGCTGGCCGCCATCAATACTAGCAGCAATCTGCCGCAAGCCATTCTTAGCCCTGACGGACGTCTGATCCTCTCGACCAGGGAAGACAATGTGGGACACCTTATGACGACGAGCGGAGTCGAACTACGTGCTCTTGTCGGGCATCAGGATCGCATCACGGCAGGGGCCTTCAACCCTCACGGTCAACTCGTCGCCACGGGCTCACTCGACCACACGGTCCGAATTTGGTCGACCACCGAGGGGACAAGCGTCAGAACGCTGGAGGGACATACCGGCGCGGTGACGGTGGTCGCCTTCAGTCCCGACAGTCAGTCGTTGCTAACCGCTTCGCGCGATGGGACCGCCCGGATCTGGAGCGTCTCAGGCGATCTGCAAAAGGTTCTCAGGGGCCACAGCGGCGCGCTGGACAGCGCCGAATTCAGCCCCAATGGCTTGTATGTCGTGACCGCGTCGACCGAAGATCGAACGGTCCGATTATGGGCGGCGCAATCGGGGCGCCAGATTGCTGTCCTTGGCAGCCAGGACGAAGCAACCTTTCGACCGGGCTTTACACGCGCAGCTTTCAGCTCCGACGGCACCCATGTCGCGATTGTTTCCGGCGAACAAAGGGTCAGCATCGTTCGCGTCTTCCAGACGCCCAAGGAGCTTATTGAATACGCCCGGCGTACCGTCCCTCGCGAACTGACCCCTTGCGAGCGGCGAAGCCTCTTCCTTCCTGAAGTCCCTGCAAACGGCACCTGTCCCGGCTGAGGTCGACAGCGGTCAGACTTTGCCCCTTAGGCCGCCTGCTGGAACCGCCACCCGTCCGGCCCCAAACGTGATGACCGAGTGAATCAATCTGGGTCCGGACGGCGTGACGCATAACCGTTGGGTTTGGCTTGCCCGTCGGATTGGCTCGGGTCCGACCACGATCAGAGCGTTCGCTTGTGATGTCTGCTTTTGGAAGCGGCGGAGGGGACCTTGACGGCTGCAATGAGCGCGTTGCTGCCACGTCGTCTTTGGGGCCGAGAGCCGTCGGTCCGCTATCAGAGCGCGTTTAGCGGACAGCTGCCGTTTGGCCTCCGGCTAGATGAGCTGATCGAAGCCCCAAAAGGCGCAGGAGAGTTTGTTTTGAAGGATCGTCGGTCGAGGAAATTCGGCCTCCAGGTCACTATGCGGCTCCAGGATCGATGTTCTGGTTCATCCGGAAGATGTTCTCGGGATCATAGCGCCGCTTTACCTGTTGAAGACGTCCGTAAGCCTGAGGGCCAAACGCATCGCGGACGAGGTCGGCACCTTCGCCATGGCCTGGGAAATTGAGATAGAGCCGGCCGGTCGAGTGTCGCTGCATGTGCTGCCAGAAGGTGCGCACCCAGCCGATATTCGCGTCGTCGTCCGAAGCCCTCGACCAGATCGCGTCGAGGCTCAGCATGTAGGGCATGGACCGGTCGCCGAAGGCTGTCGCGTCTTCCGGCACGCGCTGCACGTGGCCGCCGAATTTCCAGATCGAGGCGAAGGTCATCTCGGACGGACGTTTCGCCATCTGCCGCACGATATCCGCAATGACGCCGTCGTCGAGGCGGGAGAGATAGGTTGATTTCCAGTAGCAGCGGTCGCGCCCCTTCGGAAACAGCGCGTCGTACAGTGACTGAATGGTGCGATAGGGCATGCGGCCGCTGAAATCGACCAGCGGTTCGCCAAAACCGCGGAGCGGCGCTACGATCCGTTCGCCTTCATCCGCCGGGCCGTCATACACATGCGCAAGTGACACTACGCGCCGGCCGCGCGCGGGCTCGGGGAGGGAAGGATCGTCAGGCAGCGTCGAGAATTCAGCGAGTCCGCTCAGCCGCTCCGGTGCCGTTTCCATGAAGTCGCGCCAGCGCGCAATGACCTCGTCCGCGCGTTCCTCGGGATAGGCGGGGCCACAGAACATCAGCTCAGATTCGATCGGGTGCAGCTTGAACTCGAAGCTCACCACGACACCGAAATTGCCGCCGCCGCCGCGGAGCGCCCAGAGAAGATCGCGGTTTTCCGTCTCGTCGGCGCGGATCAGGTTGCCCTCGGCGGTGACGACATCGGCCGCGACGAGATTGTCGACGCAGAGGCCATGAGTGCCGCGGAGCCACCCGATGCCGCCGGACAATGTCAGGCCCGCAACGCCGGTCTCGGAGATGAGGCCCCCCGGCGTGGCACGGCCGAAAGGCGTCGTCGCGGCGTCGACATCCGCCCAGGTCGCACCGCCACCGACGATGGCGCGGTCGAGGCCGGGCACGACGCGCACCGCGTTCATCGGCGACATGTCGATCATCAATCCGCCGTCGCAGACCGCATAACCCGCGACATTGTGGCCGCCAGAACGGATGGCGATGGCGAGTCTGTGCTCGCGCGCGAAATTTACCGAGACCATGACATCGGCGGCGTTCCGGCAGCGGGCGATGAGGGCTGGGCTTCGGTTGATCATGCCGTTCCAAACGACCCGGGTTGCATCGTAGGCCTCGCTCGTCGGAACCAGCACCTCGCCGCGCATTCTGGAGCGAAGGTTTTCGATGCTGGCTGGCGAAAGCGAAGGCGTGGTCGTCGCGTTCATCGTCCCATCCTCCGTTTCCAGAATGCTAGCGCGGAACGAATGCGCCGGCTAAAGTCGAAAACGCAACGAAACGGTCATTTCTGCCATGCCTGAACAGGTGGCTCCGTTCAATGTGGCGATCCTCGCCGTGCCCGAGGTCACGGCTTCGGCGCTCTACGGGATGGTCGACCTGTTCTCCTCGCCGGGGCGGGACTTTCGCTTCATCACGCAGGGCATGGCTGGTGACCAGCGGATGCGGCCCTACGTCGTGGCGCGCGGAGCAGACCGGTTTCGCGCTGCGAACGGCGTCTGGGTACATCCTGATCACACGATTGCCGACTGTCCGCGTCCTGATATCGTCTGCATCCCCGATTTCTTCGTCAATCCGGGCGAAAACGTCGCCGGGCAGTATGACCCTGAAGCGCGCTGGCTGAAGCGCGTGCATAAGGAAGGCGCGCTGCTGGCGAGCGCCTGTTCAGGCGCGGTGCTGCTGGGCGAAGCCGGGCTTCTCGCGAACCGCGAGGCGACAATCCACTGGGGCTATGTCGACACGCTGACGAACAACTATCCCGGCGTAAAGGTGAAAGTGGAGCAGTCGCTGGTGCTGAGCGGCGAGGCGCAGCGCATCGTCATGGCTGGCGGCGGATCGAGTTGGCAGGATCTGGCTCTGTATCTGATCGCGCGCTTCGTCGGTCTGCGTGAGGCGATCGAGGTGGCGAGGGTCTACATGCTGCAATGGCACGACCTCGGCCAGCAGCCCTTCGCCACGCTGGCGCGCTCGCGGCAGACCAGCGACGCAGTGATCAAGCAAAGTCAGCAATGGGCGGAATCGAATTTCCGCAAGCCGGCACCGGTCGCCGTCATGGCGCGCCTGTCAGGTTTGCCCGAACGCTCCTTCGCGCGTCGCTTCGCCAAGGCAACGGGCATGAAGGCGTTGGACTATGTTCACGCGCTGCGGCTCGAAGAAGCCAAGTGGCTGCTGGAAACGAGCGACGAGGCCATCGAGGCGATCGCCAATGAGGTCGGCTACGAGGACACGAGTTTCTTCGGGCGCCTGTTCCGCCGCAAGGTCGGTATTACACCGATGCAATACCGCTTGCGCTTCGGGTCGTTGCGCCGGGCGGTCCAAAACGGATGACCGCGGATAATCCGGCAAGGAGGACGTTGATTTCATCAAGGGCAAATGTCCGCTTCCGGGTAGTCGGCAAACCCCTCTGAACGACCGGCTTGAGGCGCACTGCTGACCGGCGTCTGATGGGAGGATGTATGGGCCGACAGCGGACCGGCTTCTTTCGGAGGAATAATCGTAACAGCGGCTGCTCAACTCCACCCGAGGATGGTCTCATATCCCGAAGCAGACCCTGGCTGGGAATTGCATGAAGCATCGCCCGGGTCGCAACGGGACATTCGGTGTCGGGCTGAAAGAAGTCGCGCCGGAGTCTCACTCCTCCTTCAAATCTTCGGCTTCGTCTTTAAGCTTGGTCCAGTCAGCACCATGCTTGCGCAATAAAGCGCGCGCTTGCTTCGGCGAGACGTCGGCAATTTCCGTCAGGTGCTCCACCTCCAACTCTTGCCCTTTCACCACGCGGCTCTCTTTGTTCTTCTTTTCTTTGGTAGCCATCTCCGTGTGTCTTTCTCTTGCATCATCTGATGAACGAAGACTGAGAAGTGTGGTTCCGGTTGGCGCATTGTCGTTCGCCGGCTTGAATCCGGACGCAGTTGGTCCAGTTGTTTGTGACAGGTTTATGACGCACCATGCGAAGCGAGGCTGCGCCGAGGACATTATGCAGGAAACGGAACTGAAGCTCGAGCTTTCGCGGTCGGGTGCGGGATCGCTCCTCAAGAAAAATCCGTTCGGAGCCTCGCCTACCATTCTCCAACAAAGATCGATCTATTTCGACACTCCGGGATGGGACCTCTCCAAGCGCGGCCTGTCGCTTCGCATTCGGCAATCGGGAAATGAACGGATACAAACCGTCAAAGCCAGCGATGACGCCGCGGCCGGATCGTTCGCACGCGAGGAATGGGAGCAACCGGTCGCCGGCGATATACCGATGCTTGACGATCCGGAGATCCGAGACCTGCTCGCCGGGGCTGGCCCCAAACTCGCGCCCCTGTTCGAGGTTCATGTCAAACGGCATCGTTGGAATGTGACGGACAGCGGCGCCACGGTCGAAGTCGCTTTGGATCTTGGCAAGGTCGTTGCAGCCGATCGCGAGGCGCCGGTCTGCGAGATCGAGTTGGAAAAGAAGGCGGGCTCGCCGACAGCGCTGTTTGCGCTCGCCCGGAAAGTCGACCTGATCACGCCGGCGCATGTCGGAGTGCTGAGCAAAGCTGAACGAGGCTATCGTCTGCTTGGCTCGGCACCCGGTGCTGTGAAATCGGCCGCGACCCCGCTCACCTCCGAGATGAGCGCGGAAACGGCGTTCGCGCGCATCGCAGCGGCCTGTCTCAAACAGTTTCGTCTCAACGAAACGGCGCTGGGCTGGTCTCAAGATTCGGACGCCCTGCATCAGGCTCGTGTGTCGCTGCGACGGCTGCGCTCCCTATTTTCGATCTGCAAGTCGCTGTTCGACGACAGCCGTTTCGACCACCTGCGAGAAGAATTTAAATGGCTTACCTCGGAATTTGGCGACGCGCGCAATATTGACGTGATGATCGACCGCGCTTCGAGCGAGGCTCTTTCAAGCCGTCTTCAAGATGCGCGCGACGTCGCCTATACGGCGGTCGAAGCATCGCTCTCCTCGGTGCGCGCGCGCTCGTTGATGATCGATGCCATCGAGTGGATATCCCTCAGAGACTGGCGAACCCAATCGGACGAGCAATCGTTAAGGGATTTCGCCTCGGATGTATTTGACAAATTTTGGAAAAAGGTAGCGAAGGGCGGCAGCAATCTCATCGATGCCGATGACGAGACTCGCCATAAAGTGCGGATCGCCGCAAAGAAACTGCGCTACGCGGCGGAGTTCTTCGAGCCGCTTTACAACAGCAAGGCGGAAGCCAAACGCCATCGACGGTTCATCGAGGCGATGAAAGGCCTGCAGGATCAGCTCGGTAACCTCAACGATATCGCCACCGCCCCCGATATGCTGGCAGCGCTGGAGCTTTCGGACGTGGCTGGTGCGAAGGATCTCTTCAGCGCCGACGACAAGTCCAAGCTTCTCAAGGAGGCCGCGGAAGCATACGACGCCTTTGTCAATACCAAGCGCTTCTGGCGTTGAGGCGGCATGCAGAGGGAGTGACTCCAGCACCGATATGCCCACCGCCGGGTTCTCAAATGCAATGGCTGCTTCTTGCGCAAACTAGGCGTAATCCCGGCAACGTCCCTTTTCGGCGAATGGAGAGTCCGCAGTAACGACTGACATGAGGCGCAAAGCCGCCGCCCGCTCGCTACAGCGCTGTTGAGGGCGCGCTCGCGAGCGACTCAACGGTCGCGGGAGGCTATCTGTTCAGCCGCACCAGCGTGTGCGGCTCGACACCCAGCGCGTCTGCGATGCGCCCGAGCACTGTGACACTTGCCGAAACGTCTGCTCGCTCGATTGAGCCGATGTATCTAGCGCTAAGCCCTGCGCGCTCTGCCAACTCTTCCTGCGTCAGCCCACTGCTGGTTCTGATCTGACGCAAGTTGATCGCAAAAACTTCCTTGAGGTCCATTCCCAGAGATAGCTCAGGAATGGAACGATCATTCCAGGAACGATAGTTCCTATTCGGCATTCACTATGGTATGGAGGAGATGCCTTCCTGCAAACGAAAAGGCTCACCCGCATGGAGAGATTCGATAGACAACCCGCATTGGAAAGCCGGTTCGATGACCGAGCACTGTACCTTTGGTCCCACCAGCAGCGAGCCCATCACGTCGCTCTCCTACTGTGCCGAATACAGCAACGGCTGGAGAGCCGAATGTTGGTCAATACCGGAATTCCGGTATTGACGGATTTGGCGGCACCGGGCTCCGGAAATGGCGTCCATGCGGCGCAGATCGCGGCCTGGCAGACGGTCGATGGTAGCCCAGAGTTTGCAGTTGCACGTGAAGCGGAAGTGCTCGCCGTGACGGAGGAGTTGAAGCATCTCGACGCAATCCCCGATGTCACGGCGACTTCGCTTGCTGGCGTGGTCGCCAAGCTGGAGATGATCGTTGGAGCAGACAGGGAAATCGACGATCCGTCTGACTTCCCCTGGCCGCACATCGCGTCGGTGCTTCGGGACATGAAGGCGATCGTTGGAGACATAGGTATGGATCGGCCGGAGAGGGCGACGGTCCGCGCCGACATCGCCAGACATTGGGAGGCGGCAGCCAAGCTGGTCGCAGCCCTGGAGGAGGAAGATGCCTGGGAGCGATGCGGCCAAACCGGTTGAACGAAAGCTGATCCGTCAGCGTGCGAATGGTGGTTCTGGCGAATACATAGGTCGTTCCGCTTTGACGGGTTGCTGGGGCATATTTGGGCCATGTCCCACCCGGCTCGCAAAGCGACCTCTGCGGAACTGTCACGGGTCCGCCTCGGTACATTGCCGATCGACCTGTATGACTACCTACACGTTGAGCCGCGTCCACGCGTTGGCCGACCGGTTCAACACGATCCACGCGAGTGGCGCGTTACCGACAATCTGCCAAACCCCGTCCCTGTCACTTCCCCGGAAATCGACGCGTTCGAGGCGTGGTTTGGCGACATCTTCGATCAGCTTTTCGGAGATCGCCCATGAAATGACAGGGAGACAATGCTTATGAAGACGGCTTCACAACAGCAGCAGTCTACAAAGGGATCGCGGGCAGTCCTCTACCTTCGCGTATCCACGGCCCGCCAGGCCGAGCACGATGTCTCCATTCCCGACCAGAGGCGCCAAGGTGAGGCTTACTGCGTCTCTCGTGGCTATGAGCTGGTCGATACCTTTGTCGAGGCAGGCGCATCGGCCACCAATGACAAGCGTCCAGAGTTCCAGCGCATGATCGAGGAAGGCACCTCAAAGCCTTCCCCCTTCGATGTCGTGGTCGTTCATTCCTTCAGCCGATTCTTCCGCGATCACTTCGAGCTTGAGTTCCATGTCAGGCGGCTTGCGAAAAACGGCGTAAGACTTGTGTCGATTACCCAGGAGATGGGTGACGATCCAATGCATGTCATGATGCGCCAGATCATGGCTCTCTTCGATGAGTACCAGTCGAAAGAGAACGCCAAGCATGTGCTCCGCGCCATGAACGAGAATGCCAGGCAGGGCTTCTGGAATGGGGCGTTGCCTCCGATCGGCTACCGGATCGTTGCGGCAGAGCAGCGCGGATCGAAGACCAAGAAGAAGCTGGAGGTTGATCCGCTGCACGCCGACACCGTCCGAATGATCTACCGCCTCTTTCTTCAGGGCAATGGAATCTCAGGACCAATGGGCGTCAAATCGATCGCCTGCCATCTGAATGAGAACCGGTTGTTCACACGAGACGGCGGTCTCTGGGGACTGGCGCAAATCCACGCCGTACTAACCCGAACCACCTATATTGGCGAACACCGCTTCAATACGCGCAGCTTCAAGGGCAGGGCAAAGAAGCCGGACGACGAGATTGTCGTTATGGCGGTGCCGGCAATCATCGAGCGCAAGACCTTCGATGCCGTGCAAGCGCGTCTCAAATCTCGCCATCCAATGCTGACGCCACCCAGGGTCACCACCAGTCCCGTTCTCCTTACCGGTATCTGCTTTTGCGCCAAGTGCGGAGGAGCCATGACGCTCAGGACCGGCAAGGGCTGCGCTGGCACTATGTATCGTTACTACACCTGCTCGACACGCGCCCGCCAGGGCAAGGCCGGTTGCCAGGGCAAATCAATCCCCATGGCCTTTCTGGACGACCTGGTTGCCAATCATCTGGAGAAGCGGCTTCTTAAGCCAGAACGGCTCACCACCATTCTTGAGGCTGTCCTGGACCGGAGGCAGGAACGCACTGAGCGCCGCCGCGAGCACCTGGGCGAACTGAAGCGGAAGATCACCGAGACCGACCAGCGCCTCAATCGGCTCTATGACGCTATTGAGGCTGGCGTCACAGATATCAACGATCCTGCTCTCAAGGATCGCATGGCGGGTCTAAAGGCGATCAAAGACCAGGCAACGACCGACGCCGAGCGCATCAAGGCATCGCTCGACAGCATAGGCAACCAGCCCATCACTTCCGAAATGGTCACAACATTCGCCCGGGCTGCTCGCGAGCGCATGCGCGATCCGCGTGGCGGCTACCGCCGCGATCACCTGCGAGCGTTGGCGCAGCGGATCGAAGTGGCCGAGAAGGAAGTCAGAATCATCGGATCGAAATCCGAATTGCTCGAAGCCCTGGTAGCGGCATCAGGCGAAGAAACGGCGGTGTCGGGAGTTCGCAGTTCTGTACTGAAGTGGCGCACCCGAAGAGATTCGAACTCCTGACCCCCAGATTCGTAGTATTCTTTGATCGAAAAATTCATTTATAATCAATGTGTTAGTAGGTTTGTTCTTCCTGTGGAAACGGATGGAAACGCTCTGCGTGCATTTGCTATCGAATTTATGACAGCCATTCTTGCCTAGCTGAGCCCCAGAGTCATAAAGCGGGTGCTGACTTTGATCGACTGTCCCCGGTCCATCCGAGAGTGGCTGCATGCCTCGTCGTCAGTTTCAATCAGCTCCTCCTCGTCGCCGCCGCAACATGCTGGCTAACGACCTTGCCTCTTTGAAAAAGGTCGTTGCAACGCAACCACCTCCGAGGCGGCAAAACGCGCGCCGACATGTTTAACGTGATAGCTGTTGGCGACCATCACAAGTTTGGCTAGCGGATGTCGCGCAGTGTCAAGCTATCCCGGCCCGGGACCCAATCGATCAATGTGGTCGGCGAGATAAGCAGCGTCTCGGCCGACAAAAGCGAGAATGGCGGATCGCCAGGTGTGCATCCAGTGCAACCCAAGAAAATAGACTCCCGGACAGCCGGTCACACCGCGCTGCTGGATTGGCGAGCCGTCGGCATGGATAACGGGCAGCTTTATCCAATCGAAGTCATAGCCGTATCCGCTCGCCCAGATAATGGTGCCGATATTTTCCTCGCGCAGATTCAGCGTACGGATGGTTTCTACGTCGATAATCGGAGGCGCTGAGGGAGACTCCTTCTTGTCAAGCTCGAAACTCCCCGGCCGCGTGTTGGCCAAGGCATCGGCCGCGTCGATGAAGCCGGCATAGGCTTTGTCGGCTGCCGCCATCAGGTCCATGGCATCATCAGCGATTGCAAGGTCGCCATCGGCAATGCCAAGCACGCGCCCGATCAGGGTGACACCCGCGCTGCCCAAGTGACGCGGGTCGAGATCGTAGCCTCCACCGACGCCGGTTAGAATAATCGGCGGCGGATACCGTCTGCCCGGAAACGAGTCGATGGTTATATCGAAGCGGCCCAGTTCTTCGTACCACCAGATAATATCCCGGCCGCGATAGCGACGGGGCACGCGGCTGTGGCGGCTGATCGCTAAGAATATACGCCGGCCGCTGCGCAAGAGTTCGTCCGCGATCTGGCAGCCAGAGTTGGCACTGCCCACGACAAGCACCGCGCCGGGCGGCAGTTGTTCAGGGTTCCGATAGCAGGCGGCATCGATCTGACAGACCGAGGCTGGAACGGCGCGGCTAAAATCCGGAATCATCGGGTGCTGAAAAGGACCGGTGGCGATGATGACATGCCGTGCTTTGATCTGGCCGTCGGCAGTTGCGAGCGAATAACATCCGCCGTCTTCATCGCGGTCGAGGTTGGTGACTTCGATGCCAGTGCGAACTGGGGCTGCGATCTCTGCGGCGTAGTCGAGGATGAAACGCGCAACCTCGGAATGATGCACAAAGCCGCCAGGGTCCGTACCCGCATATGGTTTCCCCGGCAACGCGAGCCAGTGGTTTGGCAACTGGAATCGCAAGGAATCCCAACGCTCGCTTCGCCAGCGCTCGGCCACCCTTCGCCGTTCGAGGATGACATGCTCTCTGCCGCGTTGACGCAAATGATAGCTCATAGCCAATCCGGCCTGGCCTCCGCCAACAATGACCGTTTCGATGTGATTAGCCTGGCGCATGCTTGTTCCTCGGTCTCCATATTGGCCTCGCAGGCGGTCCAGTCAGGACTCCTGCTGCGCCCCGCTAGGGACTTGTCGCTTCATCGAGGTTCAAGGTACCATGGCAGAGCATGAGGCGAGCGTATTGAAGCCGCTCCAAAGAGATTCCAAAGTATTTCCGAAGCGGACGATAACGACAATGCGTGGGCAGCAGTTCGCATTTGGCCCGTTTCACCTTGATCCAGGTCGGCGCGTGCTGCTTCGCGGCGGCGAGCCGGTTACGGTCGGGCATCGCGGCGTCCTAATCCTCGATGCGCTGCTCCGAAAGCCCGGTGAAGTCCTCACCAAGGCTGAGCTGATCGACGCAGGCTGGCCGGACACGACGGTCGAAGAGAGCAACCTTTCGGTTCAAATCGCCACTTTGCGCAAGGCTCTCGGGCAATCGCCGGACGGCGGCGAGTGGATCGCCACCATTCCGCGCATCGGCTATCGCTTTGCCGGCCGTCTCGGTCCTGTCGGCCGCGCAGACCAAGGGCGTTGGGACATCGATGACGCTCTGCCGCCGCCCGGTTTGCGCAAACCATCGATCGCCGTGCTCCCCTTCGCGAATATGTCTGGCGATCCCGAGCAGGACTACTTCGTCGACGGCATCGTCGAGGACATCACGACAGCGCTGTCGCACTTTCGATGGCTGTTCGTGATGGCACGAAGCTCGACGTTCACGTTCAAGGGACGCAGCGCCGATGTCAAGGAAATCGGCCGCGAGCTGGGGGTGCGCTACGTGCTCGAAGGCAGCGTGCGCCGGGCGCCCAAGCGCATACGCATCACGGCGAAGCTCATCGACGCATCAACTGGCGCACATCTCTGGGCCGACCGCTTCGATGGCGCATTCGAAGACATTTTTGATCTACAGGATCAGGTCAGCACGAGAGTGGTTGGGGCGATCGGGCCGAAACTAGAGCAAGCCGAGATTGAACGCGCAAAGCGCAAGCCGACGGAAAATCTCGATGCCTACGATGTATACTTGCGGGGCGTCGCCAAAACGGTGGCCTATACGCAAGACGGTCAAGCGGAAGGACTGCGCCTATTCAGGCGGGCGATAGAGCTCGACCCAGAGTTTGCGGCGGCGTACGGCATGGCCGCGTGGTGTCGCGTCATCCAAAGGGTGAATGGCTGGATGATCGACCGCGCGGCGGAGATTGCCGATGGAGCCGAGATGGCTCGCAAAGCCGTGAGACTGGCGAATGAGGATGCACTTGCATTTTGCTGGGGCGGTTTCTCGCTCGGTTTTCTTGCCTATGAGCTGGACGATGCGATCGGTTATGTCGATCAGGCCCTGGCCCTCAATCCAAACCTTGCCGCCGCATGGTACCTTCTCGGCCACCTGCGAATTTATGCCGGAAATGCTGAAGCCGGCATCGAACCTCTGACCCGAGCAATCGAGCTCAATCCCCTCGACCCGCTCCTTTTCCGGGTGCATGCGGGATTGGCTTACGCCCATTTCTTTGCTGGCCGGAACGACCAGGCTTCGGCATGGGCGGAAAAGGCGCTGCGCCGAGCCGATTGGCTCACCGCCCTCAGGATCGGCGCCGCATGTCACGCCGTTGCCGGCCGGGTCGATCAAGCGAAAAAGCTCGTTGAGCGCATGCTTGAACTCGATCCCAAGCTACGGATTTCCGATCTCCAGGGGCTGCCTCCGTTACGCCGAGCAGAGGATTTCGAGCGATGGTCAGAGGCACTGCGAAAAGCGGGGCTCCCGGAATGATTTACACCTCTGCTTGTGGCGCTCCCGCGACCAGACGGTCGCAGAAAAGGGGCCGGTTACGGTCCAAGAGCATACCTCGACATAATCCAACTTTGCATTGGGAGTTTACGCCCTCAACTAGATCGATCCTTTCTGTCACGATTTTTGAGATTTTGTGGATAGTTGAACACGGCATTTTGGGGCAAGTTTTTCTAACAATTTGGCGAAGTCCGTTTCCATGGAAACGTTTCGGGACACAATTCCTAGAAATCTCGTATATTTTAAGGCAAATTTGAATGTCGACTAGACCTCAGCAATTCTGCAACTAACGGATTTTCCTGGAGAATTTGGCGCGCCCGAAGAGATTCGAACTCCTGACCCCCAGATTCGTAGTCTGGTGCTCTATCCAGCTGAGCTACGGGCGCGCAACAGGCCGTGCATGACACAGGCCCCGCGATCCGGTCGAGACGGCCGGCCGCGATGTGGAGTGTTCCCTAACGACTGAATTCGCGAAAAGCAAGCCGATCCGGCAAAAGTTTTGTCGCAGGCGGTTTTGCCGGCTTTGATCGAGGCGCGCCGCTGCCGACAGGCGGCTCAGCCGGAGGTGGCAACCTCAAGCCGGGCGGCGCAGGCCGTTGCGCGCCTGGTCGAGCCGGACAGGCTGGTCGGGGATGGTGACGGCGAAGACGGTGCGGCCGCCGATCGATTCGACGAGCTCGACGGTGCCGCCATGGGCGCGGGTCAGCTCGTGCGCGATCGCCAGGCCGAGGCCGGTGCCGCCGCTGCGGGCCGAGCCGCGGAAGGCGGCGAACAGGTTCTCGCGCGCCTTGGGCGGCAGGCCGGGGCCGGTGTCGGTGACGGTGATGCGGCTGACGCTGCCATGGCGCTCGGCCGCGACCGCCAGCCGGCGCACCACCGCGCTTTCGGTGTCGGCGGCCATCGCCTGAATGGAGTTGCGGCAGAGATTGGTGAGCACGCGGAAGAGATGGTCGGAATCGGCGTCGACCTCGAAGGCGAGCTCGACGCCGTTGATGAACTCGATGCCCTCCTCGATGTCGAGCAGGCCGTGCACGTCGTCGACCAGCTGGCGCAGCCTGAGCCGCCGGCGCGACGGCGCCGGCTCCTGGGTGCGGCCGTAGTGAAGCACGCCTTCGGAATAGGAGACGGCGCGGTCGAGGGCGCGCAGAAGCTTCGGCGCGAAGGCCTGCACGGTCGGGTCCTTCACCTGGCGCAGGCGATCCGACATCAGCTGCGCGGACGCCAGGATGTTGCGCATGTCGTGGTTGATCTTGGAGACGGCCAGGCCGAGGTCGGCGAGATGCTTCTGCTCCGACAGCATCTTCTGCAGCCGGTCCTGCATCTGCGACAGCTCGCGCTCGGCCACGCCGATCTCGTCGGCGCGGTCGGCGGGGCGGATGACGCGGCCGGGATCGTCGGGCGCCTCGGAGAAAGCCAGGATCGAGCGCGTCATGGTGCGGATCGGCCCGATCATGATCAGGTCGATCGCCGCATAGACCAGCATGGCGGTGAACAGCGAAATCAGCAGCGAGACGACGGCGACGTTGCGCGAATATCGAAGCATGGCGTCGCGCAGCCTGTAGTCCGGCATGATCAGCTCGAATTCCTTGTCGCTGTCGCCGACCGGGCCGAAGACCCGCAGCATGCGCTTGCCGCCGAAGAACAGCGTGTCGAGCGCGCCGGTCATGCCGTTGACCAGGCCGACATCGGCGATGTCGATATGCTCGTCGACCTGGGGCGGCATGTCGGAAACGACGAGCAGCCGCGAGACGCCGCCGTCGCGCACGGCGATCGCCTTGGCGCCGATCGCCATCAGCACGTCGTTCTGAGCGTTATGCGACAGCGCGTTGGGCTCGCCCTGCAAGAGCACGATCGACACGGCGGCGGCGGTGCTCAACCGCTCCTTCAGCCAATTGACCCGGTAGCTGGCGATCCAGGGCAGGAAGATCAGGATTTCAGCCAAAAGCACGAAGGCGATGGTGAGGAAGAGGAGCTTGGTCGACAGGCCGCGCGACAGCGGCACCCGGCGCGTCGCATTCGCCGCCGGCCTTGCCTTCTCGTTCGTGGGCAGAGTTTCACTCGTCATTGACGCGCATTCACAAAGGCTTGATCGGCCAAGATTATGCGATTTGCGGCTTTTTTGCCAATTTCAACCTTGGTCCAGCAAAAATGCCTCGGAGGCACCCCGGATTGACTTCCCAAAACCTTCTTCCTATAAGCCCGCTCACGCTCGGGCCATTCGTCCCGGCGCGGTTTCGATCGCGCCTAAGCCGGCCCGGCAAAGCTCCTGTTACAGAGTGACAGAATCAAGAAGGGCCGCACCCCGCGGTATTAAAACAAATGAAGCGTACCTACCAACCGTCCAAGCTCGTCCGTAAGCGCCGCCATGGTTTCCGTGCCCGCATGGCCACCAAGGGTGGCCGTGGCGTCGTTGCCGCCCGCCGCAATCGCGGCCGCAAGCGGCTCAGCGCCTGAACGAAAGACGAGATCGTTGCCCGCAACCGGCAAGCCAAAGGGGAAAACCCCCGGGCGGCTTCTGAAACGCGCGGAATTCCTGGCTGTGCGCGGCGGCGAGAAACGCCGCGGGCGGCTTTTTCTCGTTGAAGTTCTCGACCGCGGCGATGACCTTGCGCCGCGCGTCGGCTACACCGTCACCAAGAAGGTCGGCAACGCCGTGGTGCGCAATCGCGTCCGGCGGCGACTGAGGGAAGCCGTGCGCGTCCATGCCGCCGATGACATGGCGCCCGGCAGTGATTATGTCATCGTCGGGCGTGAAGACGTGCTTGCCATCCCGTTCGGCCAGTTGAAGGCCGAGCTTTCCCGCCGGCTGCGCGGAACACGATAGGCCAAAGGCTTTCGATGGAAAACAACCGCAATTTCTTCATCACCATCGCGCTGTCGGTGCTGATCCTGACCCTCTGGCAGGTGTTCTACATGAACCCGCGCATGGAGCAGCAGCGCGAGCAGACCCGCGTCGAGCAACAGCGCGTCGAGGCGCAGAAGAAGGAAGCGGGCGGCGGCGCCAACTCCGGCGCGGCCGGAACGCCGGCTCCCACCGCTGGCGCGATCCCCAACGCGCCCGGCGGCGATACGGTGACGGCGGCCAGCCGCGACCAGGCTGTTGCGGCGACCAAGCGCGTCAAGATCGACACGCCCAGCCTCGAGGGTTCGATCAACCTGACAGGCGCGCGTCTCGACGACCTGAAGCTCAAGCACTATACCGAGACGGTCGACAAGAACTCGCCCGAGATCCAGCTTCTCAACCCGCAGGCGCTGCCCACCGGCTATTTCGCCGAGATCGGTTTCGTCGGCACCGACAAGACAGGCGCGGTGCCTAGTTCGGACACGGTGTGGAGCGTCGAAGGCAATCCGACGCTGACCCCGTCGACGCCGGTGACGCTCACCTACACCAACGACAAGGGCCTGACCTTCAAGCGCACCATCTCGGTCGACGACAACTACATGTTCACCGTTTCCGACACGGTGCAGAATTCGGGAAGCGCAGCCGTCAGCCTGTTCAACTACGGCCGCGTCACGCGCTACGACAAGCCGGCCGTCGCCAGCACCTATGTGCTGCATGAAGGCCTGATCGGCGTCACCGGCACCGAAGGGCTGACGGAATACAAATACGCGGCCATCGAAAAGGACAAGGAAGTCAAGCCGGGCAAGTCGACAGACGGCTGGCTCGGCATCACCGACAAATACTGGGCCGTCACCCTGGTGCCTACCGAAAAGCAGCCCTTCCAGCCGCGCTATGGCTACTTCGAGGACGGGCGCCACCGCTATCAATCCGACTTCCTCACCGATGCGATCAATGTCGGTGCCGGCCAGTCCGCGACTGTCGAGACGGAGATTTTCGCCGGCGCCAAGGAAGTCGCCAAGATCAACGCTTATGAGGCTGACCGTCACATTCGCCAGTTCAACTTGTTGATCGACTGGGGCTGGTTCTACTTCATCACCAAGCCGATGTTCTGGCTGATCGACACGCTCTACAAATTCTTCGGCAATTTCGGCCTGGCGATCCTCGCCACCACCGTCGTCGTCAAGGCCATCTTCTTCCCGCTGGCGAACAAATCCTACGCCTCGATGGCGAACATGAAGAAGGTGCAGCCGAAGATGGTCGAGATCCGCGAGAAATACGCGGACGACAAGATGAAGCAGCAGCAGGCGATGATGGAGCTCTACAAGACCGAGAAGATCAATCCGCTCGCCGGCTGCTGGCCGGTGGCGCTGCAGATCCCGGTCTTCTTCTCGCTCTACAAGGTGCTCTACATCACCATCGAGATGCGGCACGCGCCGTTCTTCGGCTGGATCCACGACCTTGCGGCGCCCGATCCGACGTCGATCTTCAACCTGTTCGGCCTGCTGCCCTTCGCGGCGCCCGCCTTCCTGCCGCATATGGGCGCCTGGGCGGTGGTCATGGGCATCACCATGTTCCTGCAGATGCGCATGAACCCGGCGCCGCCGGATCCGACGCAGGCGGCGATCTTCACCTGGATGCCGGTGATCTTCACCTTCATGATGGGCTCCTTCCCGGCCGGCCTCGTCATCTACTGGGCCTGGAACAACACGCTGTCGATCCTTCAGCAGGGCGTGATCATGAAGCGCCAGGGCGCCAAGATCGAATTGTGGGACAATCTGGCGGCGCTGTTCCGCAAGAAACCATCGCCAGCGGAATAGAAGGCGTCACGGGTTACAGATCAAAACCCCGGCCTTGGCCGGGGTTTTGTTGGAGATGCCGACGGGACAGCGCCAACCTTCGCGATTGGCCGTGTCCCTCTTCCCGATCGTCATTCCGGGGCGGAGCAAGGAGCGAAGCCACGCGCGCAGACCCTGGAATCCATGCCGTTACGCTAAGGCGTTGCAACGGTTACAGAATTCTGCACCGTCACACTCTGCGGCAAAGGTCACGGAATGGATCCTCGGGTCAAGCCCGAGGATGACGACGTCACGGGGGTTTCGGCCAACCTCCAACGCCGGCACCAATAGCGCCCGCGCCAACCTTCGCGATTGGCCGTGTCCCTCTTCCCGGTCGTCATTCCAGGGCGGAGCAAGGAGCGAAGCTCGAGTCAAGCCCGGGTATGACGACGTCGCGGGGGCCGGATGGCCGAGCTGGGCGGACGCCTCACTCCATAACAGCGCTGTGGTCGACCTTGGCCGGCGTGCCCGGCTTGCGCAGCAGAAGCACCAGCGGGATGGCGGCTAAAGACAGGATCATCATCAGCTTGAAGTCGTCGACATAGCTGATGATCGTCGCCTGCAGCGTCACCAGGCCGTCGAGCGCGGCGCGGCCGGCGGCGGTGTAGGGGCTCAGCGCCTGCGAGACCGCCGGATCGCTGAAGGCCGGGTTGTACGGCGTCACATAGGTGGCGATGTTGGCGTGGTTGATCTGCTGGTTCTGCGTCAGCAACGCCGTGACCACCGAGATACCGACGCTGGAGCCGATGTTGCGCGACAGATTGTAGAGGCCGGTGCCTTCGGAGCGCCGCTCCGGCGCCAGCGTGGCGAAGGTGATGGTGGTGAGCGGCACGAACAGGAAGCCCAAGCCGGCGCCCTGGATGAAGCCGGTGCTGATGATCGTCCATTGCGAGACGTCCGGCGTCCATCCGGTCATGTCGTACATCGCCCAGGCGGTGATCGCGAGGCCGATGAACAGCAGCCAGCGTGTGTCGACCTTGCCGACCAGCCTGCCGACGATGAACATGCAGGCCATGGTGCCGAGGCCGCGCGGCCCCATGACGATGCCGGCCGTCACCACCGGATAGCCCATCAGCGTCTGCAGGTAAGGCGTCATCAGCGCCAGCGAGGCGAGATAGGTGATGCCGATGATGAAGATGAACACCATGCCGACGGCGAAGTTGCGGTCGAGGAACAGCCGCGGGTTCACGAAGGTGTCGCGCGCGGTGAAAGTATGGACGATGAAGATGTAGAAGGCCGAGGCGCAAACGAGGGCCTCGACGATGATCTCGGCCGATGAGAACCAGTTGAGCTGCTCGCCGCGGTCGAGGAACATCTGCAGCGAGGCGATGGCTATCGAGAGCATGCCGAAGCCGAGCCAGTCGAGCCTGGCCTTCAAGTCGAGCTTGGTTTCCTGGACGAACATCGAGACGCCGATAAAAGCCAGCGCGCCGATCGGCACGTTGATGTAGAAGACCCAGCGCCAGGAGACGTTCTCGGTCAGCCAGCCGCCGATGACCGGGCCAAGCACCGGGCCGACCATGACCGAGACGCCGAACAGCGCCATGGCCGAGCCGCGCTCCTCGACGCTGTAGATGTCGAGCAGGATCGACTGCGACAGCGGCACGAGCGCCGCGCCGAACAGGCCCTGCAGCAGACGGAAGCCGACGATCTGCGGCAGCGACTGGGCAAAACCGCACAGCACCGAGGCCACCACGAAGCCGGTGATCGCCACCAGAAGGATGCGCTTGCGGCCGAAGCGGTTGGCGAGATAGCCGGACGGCGGCGTCATCACGGCGGCGGCGACGATATAGGAGGTGAGCACCCAGTTGATCTGGTCGGCGCTCGCCGAGACGCTGCCCTGGATATAGGGCAGCGCGACGTTGGCGATGGTGGTGTCCAGCGCCTGCATGATGACCGCAAGGATCACACAGGCGGTGATGGCGCCGCGATTGGCGACCACCGACGCGCCTGTCGCGGAAGCCGTTGTCATGACTTTGGTCCGGATTGCTTGAAGAGGTTGGTGATGAAATCCGGCAGGCCGCGGGCGTGGCCGGTGTCGATGCTGACGACGGCGCTCATGCCGCCGCGCAGCGGCGGCTTGCCGTCCGGATCGTCGATCGTCACCCGCATCGGGATGCGCTGCACGACCTTGACCCAGTTGCCGCTGGTGTTCTGCGCCGGCAGCAGCGAGAAGCTGGACGAGGAAGCAGGGCTGATCGAGCCGACGGTGCCGTGCCAGACCTCGCCCGGATAGCCATCGATGCTGATCGTCGCCGTCTGGCCGGGACGCACATAGGTGAGCTCGGTTTCCTTGGGCTCGGCCGCGATCCAGATGTCGGTCGACGACACCAGGCTGAAGGCCGGCTGCGAGGCCGGCAGGTACTTGCCGACCTGCAGCGCGTCGACATTGGTGACGATGCCATCGAACGGCGCCTTGACGACGGAATCGTTCAGGTTGCGCTGCGCGTCGTCCACCGCCGACTGGGCCTGCAGATAGAACGGGTTCTGCTCGACCGGCTGGCCGGCGTCGCCGCCGAGCTGGGCAAGCATCGCCTGCGCCTGCGCCTTGGCGACAGTCACCTTCTGGCGGGCCGCAACGAGGTCGTGCTGGGCGCTGTCGAAGGTCGCCTTGGAGGCGGTCGAGGTCTTGAGCAGGTCCTGCTGACGCTGGAAGGCGGACTCGTAATAGGGAATGTCCGCTTGCGCCTGGTCGATCGACGCGAGCGACTGCTGGTAGCTCGCCTGCAGCGTCAGCACCTGGTTGCGCACGGTGCCGAGCTGCGCCTTGGCGCCCGCGAGCGCGGTTTCGAAGGAGGCAGGCCGCAAACGGAAGAGCACATCGCCCTTCTTCACCGCCTGGTTGTCGCGCACGTCGATCTCCTGCACGGTGCCGGAGACGTCGGTCGAGACGCCGAGCGATTGCGCCTGGATATAGGCGTTGTCGGTGGTCATGATCTGGCCGCCGATGACGTAGTAGTAGCCGCCGGCCACCAGCGCGACGGGCAGCAGCGCAAACAGGATGGGCCGCGTCAGGCTGCGGCGCGGCTTTACGGGAGCGGGCGGAGTCACCGTGACGGCTGCCGGCTTCGGCTGTGCCGATGGAGCCTCGGCTACCGGCTCCGGCGCCACGGGCGCTTCCAGCTCGTCGTCTTCGACGACAGGCGGGTTGGCGCGCCTCTGTTCGCGCTGGCTGTCCAGGCTGATGACCTGGTCGCTTACTCTTTCGCCGACATTTTCCTCGTCGGTGGGCTTTCTGGGTGAGGTTCCTTCAGACATGGACTTTCTCCCGGTCGAGGGCCGGCTGGGCGCAGGCCTCGAGCAGATTGGATTTGATTAGGCAAAGGGTTTGCAGCAGTTGCCGCTGCGCTTCCGCGGACAGGCCGGTGAAGGCCTCCTCGCGCGTCTTCTGGCCGTTGCTGCGCATCACTTCGATGAGCGGATGGGCCTTCGGGGTCAGATAGAGAAGCCACGCCCGGCGGTCGGCCGGATTGGGCCGACGCTCGATGAAGCCGCGCGCCTGCATCTTGTCGAGCAGCCTCGCGAGCGTGATCGGCATGATCTCGATGAGGTCGGCCTGCTTGTTCTGGTGGATGCCCTCACGCAACGAAAGATACGCCAGCACCTGCCACTGCGCGCGGGTCAGGCCAAAGGCGCGCGACCGCTGCTCGAACCGCTTCCTGAGCAGGCGCGCGACATCGTGCAGCACGAAGCTGATATTTGGCGAGGTGGACATGGGAGGACTTCGGAGGCTGCGGACAAGCTTTCGTGAGCATGCTTATTATCATCATGCACATAATCCTGCTGGACGCGGAGCGCAAGACCGACTAAGGCGCTTGGTAAAAATATCGCATAGGCCAAAACCCGGCCGGGCCGGCCTGGTTTGCGGCAAGGACAAGACGATGAACCGGCTCAAGATCATCATGCTGGCGCTGCTGGCGGGATATGCTTTTCCAGCCGCCGCTAAGGACGCTGTGAGCTGCGGCGGAGCGGCGATGCTGGGTGGCGCGCAGCTCAATTGCAGCCACGTGCAACCCAAGGCGCCGCCGCAATTCTGCACCTTCAGCTGGACGCTGCACACGACGACCGGCGAGCAGAAAATCGTCGAAGGCAGCTTCTCGCTGCCGCCCGGAGCCTCGAACGTCCAGATCTATCAGGGCAGCGGTTTCGACAGCGCTCTTTCCAACCCGATCGTGATCTGCCGCGGCAACCATTGAACGGTTGGCGCTGTGGAACGGATCACGTTAGTTTGATCGCGCGCGGGTGCCGTCGGCCGCGCCCAAACACGCCTGCAAAGGACCGCGATGACCGGACCCAACCCCAACATCAAGCATCCGATTGCGATGCATCCGCGCGTCGGCTTCCTGAAGGGGCTGGTGAGCGCGCCGAATATCGAGATCGGCGACTTCACCTATTACGACGACCCCGACGGTCCCGACAAATTCGCCGAGAAATGCGTGCTGCATCACTACGACTTCATCGGCGACCGGCTGGTGATCGGCAAGTTCTGCGCCATCGCCGAGGGCGCGCGCTTCATCATGAACGGAGCCAACCACGCCATGTCCGGCTTCTCGACCTATCCGTTCAACATCTTCGGCCATGGCTGGGAGGAGGGTTTCGACCCGCGGACATGGTCGAACGAGATCCGCGGCGACACCGTCATCGGCAATGACGTGTGGATCGGCATGGACGCGGTGGTCATGCCGGGCGTCAAGATCGGCCACGGCGCCATCGTCGCCGCGAAATCGGTTGTCACGCACGACGTGCCGCCTTATGCGATCGTCGCCGGCAATGCGGCCAAGGTGGTGAAGATGCGCTTCGATGAATTCACGGTGCGGCGGCTTTTGACGGCAGCATGGTGGGACTGGCCGGTCGACAAGATCAGCCGCAACCTCGATGCCATCCGCGGCGCCGATATTTCCAGGCTGGAGGCAGCGGTTTGAATGCGCCCGAGAAAATGACAAACGACAAGAGCACGAACGAAACGGCGATAAGCCCGGAGCTGTTCACCCGTGGTTGGATCTTCATCCGCGGCGTGCCGTCGATGAAATTCCTGCCGCCGGAAGGACCGCCGGAGATCGCTTTCGCCGGACGCTCCAATGTCGGCAAGTCGTCGCTGATCAACGCGCTGGTCGGGCACAAGGGCCTGGCGCGGACGTCGAACACGCCGGGGCGCACGCAGGAGCTCAACTATTTCGTGCCCGACGGCTTTTCCGGCGAAGGCGCCGACCTGCCGCCGATGGCGCTGGTCGACATGCCGGGCTACGGCTACGCCAGCGCGCCGAAGGACAAGGTCGATGAGTGGACGAAACTCATCTACGAGTATCTGCAGGGCCGCGTGACGCTGAAGCGCGTCTATGTGCTGATCGACGCGCGCCACGGCATCAAGGCCAAGGACGAGGAAGTGCTGACTCTGCTCGACAAGGCGGCCGTGTCCTACCAGGTGGTGCTGACCAAGACCGACAAGATCAAGGCCGCCGGCGTGCCGAGGCTGATCGAGGAGACGCTTGCCAAGATTAAGAAGCGGCCGGCGGCGTTCCCGGTGGTGCTGGCCACCTCGTCGGAAAAAGCCGCCGGGCTGGACGAGCTGCGCGCGGCCATCGCCCTGGTGGCGAACGGCGGCTGATTTCGTTGGATCTCAATCCATCTCGTCGCGTTCAGGCTCGCGGTCGCGCCGGCCGGTGAGGATCTCGCGCTTGCCGACATGGTTGGGGGCGCCGACCAGCCCTTCCTTCTCCATGCGCTCGACCAGCGAGGCGGCGCGGTTGTAGCCGACGCCGAGGCGGCGCTGGATGTAGGAGGTCGAGCATTTCTTGTCGCGCTTGACCACCTTGACGGCTTCCTCATAGAGCGCGTCGCCATCCTCCTCCGTGATCGCGCTTTTGTCGAAGACCGGGCCGGCGTCGGCGGCTTCCTCGGCTTCCTCCTCGTCGGCGGTGACGGTGTCGAGATATTCGGGACGTCCCTGCGCTTTCAGATGCGCCACGACCTGCTCGACCTCCAGGTCGGACACGAAGGGACCGTGCACGCGCGAAATGCGGCCGCCGCCGGCCATGTGCAGCATGTCGCCCTGGCCGAGCAGCTGCTCGGCGCCCTGCTCGCCGAGGATCGTGCGGCTGTCGATCTTCGACGTCACCTGGAAGGAGATGCGGGTCGGGAAATTGGCCTTGATCGTGCCGGTGATGACGTCGACGGACGGGCGCTGCGTGGCCATGATCAGATGGATGCCGGCGGCGCGCGCCATTTGCGCCAGCCGCTGGATGGCGCCTTCGATCTCTTTGCCGGCGACCATCATCAGGTCGGCCATCTCGTCGACGATGATGACGATGTAGGGCATGGGCGCGAGGTCGATCGCGCGCTCCTCGAACAGCGGCGCGCCGGTGCCTTTCTCGAAGCCTGCCTGCACCTGCATGGTCACGACCTCGCCCTTGTCGCGGGCGCTTGCGGCGCGCTGGTTGTAGCCGTCGATGTTGCGCACGCCGAGGCGCGCCATCTTGCGGTAGCGATCCTCCATCTCGCGCACCGCCCATTTGAGCGCCGTAACCGCCTTCTTGGGATCGGTGACGACCGGCGTAAGCAGATGCGGGATGCCGTCATAGACGGAGAGTTCCAGCATCTTGGGATCGACCATGATGAGACGGCATTCCTGCGGCGTCAGCCTGTAGAGCAGCGACAGGATCATGGTGTTGATGGCGACCGACTTGCCGGAGCCGGTGGTGCCGGCCACCAGCAGATGCGGCATCTTGGCGAGTTCGGCGATGACCGGCTCACCGCCGATCGTCTTGCCGAGGCCGAGCGCCAGCTTGCAGGAGGTGTTGCGGAAACCGGCCGATCCGACCAGCTCGCGGAAATAGACCGTCTCGCGCGTTTCGTTGGGCAGCTCGACGCCGATGACATTGCGGCCCGGCACCACGGCGACGCGAGCCGAGATGGCCGACATGGAGCGGGCAATATCGTCGGCCAGCCCGATGACGCGGCTGGATTTCACGCCCGGCGCCGGCTCGAACTCGTAGAGCGTGACGACCGGGCCGGGGCGGACATGGATGATCTCGCCCTTGACGCCGAAATCCTCCAGCACGCTTTCGAGCAGGTCGGCGTTCTGCTCCATCCGCTCCTGCGACATGTAGAAGCCCTGGCCTTCCGGCGGCATCTGCAGAAGGTCCTCGGAGGGAAGCTCGTAGCCGGCCATCGTGGATAGCGGCACAACCTCGCCGGCTATGGGCAGCGAAGACGTCCGCCTGGCCGTCCTTGCACTCGACGGGGCGGAAACCGGCACGGGCTCGACAGGCGTCGGCTGGACGGCCGCGAAAGCCGGCGTGGACGTCGAGGCAGAGCCGGCATTCGACACGTTGGAGCGCCATTCGATGACCCGGTAAAACGACGTCGCCTCGCTCATGAAGGGGGCATGGGCTTGGCTCGACTGGGCCGCCGGACGATGCGCCGGTATCGGCTTGACCGGCGGCTGCGCCGGAACGGCCGGCGCCTGGCCGGCTTCGTTCAAACGCGCCCGCGCCATGCGCTCGGCGAGGAAGGGCATGCCGAATTCGAAGAAGGCATGGTCGGAAAGATAAGACCAGCGCAGTCCGCTTGGGCGCGGTTTTGGCGTCGGAGCGGCGGTAGCCTGGGAGGGCGCCGCGGCCGGAGGGATTGCGGCAGGGGCAATCGTGGAAGGCGCGCGGACCGGTCTGGTTTGCATCGGCGCTGCGGCGGGAGCGGCTATGACGGTGGGGCTTTTGCGGACCGGAGCGGCAGGCGCCGGCGGCGCGGGCCGGATGGGCTCGGATACCTTGCCATGCGCGGCATCTTCCACCTGCGGGGCGGCGCGCCTGGAGAGATCGGTATCCGGTGTGCGGGTGAACCGTACATTGGGCGCAAGGAAGAAATAGTCCTGCCATGCCGGGCGGCTGAACTCGCCGCCATCGGCCGATTCGGAGGATGCGGCGCGAGACGCGTCCGCTTCGCCTGCCGGCGCAACGCGCAACGCGACCACCTGCCCCGATTGCGCCTGCGGCTGCGAGGCCCCGCCACCGCGCCCGTTCGTGCCGTGATCGTCTTCGCCGTTATAAGCGGAAGCGCCGGAAAGATTGGCACGGGAAAAGCGCGTGGATGTCATTCTCGAGACTCGCCGATTGAACGTCTCCCGAGACATAGGAAGCGATGGTTAACAGGTCCTTCCGAAAGTGCCTGCCGGACGATGCCGATCGAAATTTTGAGAGGGTCGGCGGACGATCTCGACGACGTCGCGTTCAGCCGTCATTGCCCGCGCCGTCAAAGACGCGGCGAGGCCCTTCAGCCTTGCTTCGCACGCTTTGGGATCCACGTGCCCCGGGGCAGTCAGGCCGATTGCAACGCCTTTTCCTCGGCGAAGAATTTTTCCGTGGCGTAGGCCTTGAGGAAGACGTCGACACCGGAGGTCACGATGTGCTCGATCTCCGCCTGGCTCGGCGCCTTGGTGCGGTAGGAGAAGATGCACTGGCGGAACAGGCCGGCGAGACAGAGCTCGGTGAACTGATAGGCGGCAAGGTCGACATCATCGATCTTGAGCAGGCCGCGTTCGACGGCTTCAATAAGGAAAGCCATGACCTTGTCGTGGCCGCGCTTCGGGCCGCGCTCGTAGAAACGCGCGCCGAGCTCCGGGATCCTGTCGGACGCGCCGACCACCGTGCGCTGGGCCTGGATGACCTTGGCCGAGGTGATCTTGACGGAAAGCACGGTGCCAAACTTCACCAGCGTCTTGCGCAGGTCGTCGAAGTGGTCGAGCACCTCATACATATTCTTGAAGATGGTGCCGCGCTCTTCCTCGATGAGAGCCTCGAACAGCTCTTCCTTGTTCTCGAAATAGACGTAGATCGTGCCTTTGGAGACGCCTGCCTCGCGCGTGATGTCGTTCATCGAGGCGGCCTCGAAGCCCTTGTCTATGAAGACGCGGCGGGCGCCCTCGATGATCTGGGCCCGTTTTACAGGATCCTGCCCGGCCGCCGGGCGGCCCTTGCGCAAGTCGAGCAGATCGCTATCGGCTGTCGTTTCGACCATGGAAGTCATTCCCTAGAAAATATTTCGAACCGCTCGGTTCGATTTCCTCTTGATATGGTCCTCTTTCCGCGCTATGTCAACGGCGAATTCGAACCGAACGGTTCAGTCTGACTGACATTCCAGAGAGATCGCCATGTCCTCGAACGCGCCCGCCACCGCCGAAGTCCGCACGTTTCCCAACGCCAAGGTCCAGCCCTCGACCGAAGCCCCGGAAGCGCCTGTCCAGCCCGTCACCCCGATTGCGCCTCCCGCGGCCGACGCGCCGGCCAAGAAGAAGCGTTCGGTGCGCTCTTTCCTTCTGCCGATCATCGGCCTTGCCCTCCTCGGCGCCGGGTCCTGGTACGGATACAACTATTGGACCGACGGCCGGTTCATGATCGCCACCGACGACGCCTATGTCCAGGCCGATATGTCGTTCGTGTCGCCGAAAATATCCGGTTACATCGACAAGGTGCTGGTGAGCGAGAACCAGCAGGTCAGGGCCGGCGATCCGCTGTTCGTCATCGACAATGGCGACTACAAGATCGCGGTCGCCCAGGCCGAGGCGCAGATCGCCACATTGAGCAAGACGCTCGACCGCATCGACGCCCAGACCAAGGCGGCCCAGGCCTCGCTGTCGCAGGCCGAGGCGCAGAAGGTCGCGGACCAGGCCGCCGCCGACAATGCGGCGCGCGCCCAGGACCGCGCCGCGCAGCTGCTCAAGACCCATGTCGGCACGCAGGCCCAGCTCGACGACGCCCAGACCGCGCTCGACCAGGCGAAGGCGGCGCTTGTCGGCGCCGACGCCCAGATCGCCGCGGCGCAGGCCAATATCGGCGTTCTGGAAGCGCAGCGCGCGGAATCGGCCTCGACGCTCGCCTCGCTGCAGCTCACCCGCGACAAGGCCCAGCGCGACCTGTCCTTCACCGTGCTGAAGGCGCCTTATGACGGCGTCGTCGGCAACCGCTCGGTCGAGCAGGGCGACCTCGTCAGCCCCGGCCAGAAACTCGCCGTCGTCGTGCCGATGGACAAGCTCTACATCGTCGGCAACTTCAAGGAGACGCAGCTCGGCCGCATGGTGCCCGGCGAGAAGGTCCGCATCACCGTCGACGCGATCGACGGCCAGACCTTCGAGGGCACCGTGTCCTCACTGGCCCCGGCTTCGGGCGCGGTGTTCTCGCTGCTGCCGCCGGAAAACGCCACCGGCAACTTCACCAAGGTGGTGCAGCGCGTGCCCGTGCGCATCGACGTGCCGGCCGACGTCTTGAAAACCGGCAAGCTGCGCGCCGGCCTGAGCGTCGTCGTCGCGGTCGACAGCCGCACCGCGCCGGCCTCGACGACCAACTAATTGGGGGGCGGTTCGGTGGCCATTCGAGCGCCGAGCCGCCCAGCCTGCTTTATCCGTTTCGACGCAATTCGGGACCGCCACGCGCTCGTCCTCGAGAATTGCTTAGGGAGGCCATGACATGGCAACCGCAACCATCACCGCAGGATCGGCACCAGGACGTCCGGTCGCTGCCGCCCCGGCCCTGCCCGCGGACCATATGCCTGTGCGCCGCGTCGTCGCCTTCCTGGCGATGGTGTTCGGCATGTTCATGGCGATCCTCGACATCCAGATCGTCTCGGCCTCGCTGTCGGAAATCCAGGCGGGCCTGAGCGCCAGCTCCGACGAGATCCCTTGGGTGCAGACCGCCTACCTGATCGCCGAGGTGGTGATGATCCCGCTGTCGGGCTTCCTCAGCCGCATGCTGTCGACGCGGGTGCTGTTCACCACCGCTGCGGCCGGCTTCACCGCGGCCAGCGCGCTTGCCGCCACCGCCACCAATATCGACCAGATGATCGTCTACCGCGCCATCCAGGGCTTTATCGGCGGCGGCATGATCCCCAGCGTGTTCGCGGCCGCCTTCACCATCTTCCCGCCCTCCAGGCGCGCTGTGGTCTCGCCGATGATCGGCCTGGTGGCGACGCTGGCGCCGACGATCGGCCCGACGGTGGGCGGCTATATCAGCCATGCCATGTCCTGGCACTGGCTGTTCCTGATCAATGTCGTGCCCGGTATCCTGGTGGCGACGGCGGCCTGGGCGCTGATCGATTTCGACAAGCCCAACCTGAAACTGTTCTCCAAGTTCGACTGGTGGGGCCTCGCCGGCATGGCCGCCTTCCTCGGCTGCATGGAATATGTGCTGGAGGAAGGTCCGAACCATGATTGGCTGCAGGAGCCGGCGGTGTTTGCCTGCGCCGTCATCATGACCATCGGCGGCATCATCTTCTTCTGGCGCGTCTTCACCGCCGAGGAGCCGATTGTCGACCTCCGAGCCTTCAGCAACGTCAACTTCGCCTTCGGCTCGCTGTTCTCCTTCGTCGTCGGCATCGGCCTTTACGGGCTCACCTATCTCTATCCGGTGTTCCTCGGCCGTATCCGCGGTTACGATTCGATGATGATCGGCGAGGCGCTGTTCGTCAGCGGCCTGGCGATGTTCTTCACCGCGCCCGTTGCCGGCATCCTGTCGAACAAGATCGATCTCAGGCTGATGATGATGATCGGCTTCCTCGGCTTCGCCACCGGCACCTGGTGGATGACGAACCTCACCGCCGACTGGGATTTCTATGAGCTGTTGATCCCGCAGATCCTGCGCGGCTGCTCGATGATGCTGTGCATGGTGCCGATCAACAACATCGCGCTCGGCACGCTGCCGCCGGAACGGCTGAAGAATGCGTCGGGCCTGTTCAATCTGACCCGCAACCTCGGCGGCGCCGTCGGCCTCGCGCTCATCAACACGGTGCTGATCGACCGCAACGCCTTCCACTATGCGCGGCTCGCCGAGCATGTGCAGTGGGGCAGTCAGGCGGCGCAGGCCAAGCTGCAGAACATGACGCAGACTTTCGAGCAGACCGCCGGCCTCGACGCCACAAGTGCCGCGATCTCGAAACTGTCCGGCATGGTGCAGCAGCAGGCCGCGCTTTTGTCCTTCATGGACGTGTTCATGATGCTGACGGTGCTGTTCGCCTCACTTGGATTCTTCGTTCTGTTCATCAACAAGCCGGCCCAGCAGGGCGGCGGTGGCGGCGGAGGTCATTGAGGAGCCGGAACCCCCGCCTGGCTTCCTCAACGCGTGACCCCGGAAATCGGCGACGATTTCCGGGGTCATTCTTTTCGGCAGGACTGGATTTGCTCAAGCCGCCGCCGGCTTGAAGCTCAATGCCACGCCGTTGATGCAATGGCGCAGGCCGGTGGGCGGCGGGCCGTCGTCGAAGACATGGCCGAGATGGCCGCCGCAGCGGCGGCAGTGGACCTCGGTGCGGGTCATGCCGAGAGAAGTGTCCTGCGTCTTGCCGATGGAGTTGGCGATTTCCTGGTAGAAGCTCGGCCAGCCGGTGCCGGAATCGAATTTCGTCTCCGACGAATAGACCGGCAGGTCGCAGCCGGCGCAGGCGAAGATGCCCTTGCGATGCTCGTTGAGCAGCGGGCTGGTGCCGGGATATTCGGTGCCCTCTTTGCGCAGCACGTCGAAGGCCTCGTCCGAAAGGATGGCGTGCCACTCGGCATCGGTCTTTGTGACCTCGAAGGTCTCGGCGGCCAAAGCCGGTTTCGGTCCGCCGGCGCGCAGCATCGCCCCGGATCCGACGATCAGAGCGGTGGCGGCAGCCCCGCTCCAGAGAAAATCGCGACGGTTCATGGCCGTTCCTCCTGACGCATTTTGCCAAGATAGAGCGACGCCCGGAAATCAAAAGCCGGTGACGCCCTATCCATGTTGAGCAATTCCAGCCGGAAACCGCGTGGCGCCTTCCTGAATTGCCGCTCCGCGCCCCCTTTCGGGACGGCGCGAAGCACACCCTTGCCGGCGGCGCGGATCTTGGATGTCGCGGCCGGCGTTCAGCCATGTCTTCGCCGGCCGGGTCCGCTTTGTTACATCTTCGGCAAGAGAACCTTGTCGATGACGTGGATGACGCCGTTCGACTGGCGGACATCGGCGATGGTGACGTTGGCGACATTGCCATTCTCGTCGGTGACGGTGACCTTGCCCTTTTGCGACTTCAGCGTCAGCTCGCAGCCGCCGACCGTCTTGACCTGGTGCGCGCCGCCATCGGCCTTGGCCATCTTGGCGACATCGGCGGCCAGCGCCTTGGCGGCGATGACATGGCAGGTGAGAACCTTGGCCAGCCTGTCCTTGTTCTCGGGCTTGAGCAGCGTGTCGACCGTGCCGGCGGGCAGCGCCGCAAAGGCCTCGTTGGTCGGCGCGAAGACGGTGAAGGGACCGGCGCCCTGCAGCGTGTCGACCAGGCCGGCGGCCTTGACCGCGGCGACCAGCGTGGTGTGGTCTTTCGAATTGACGGCGTTCTCGATGATGTTCTTCTTGGCGTACATCGGCGCGCCGCCGACCATCGGATTGGCGGCATAGGCGACGGCGCCGAGCGCCGAAAGGCCGAGCGTAGAGGCAAGCAAAAGGGTGGCGAATTTACGCATGATGTCAGTCTCCTCGGGTTGTTTTCTTCCCGTCAGTGGGAACGAGAGGAGATACGGATGTGAAAAAAGTTAGTTTCACGAGCGTCGAGAGACTTTTTTCTTTCGATTTATTTCTCTCACACCACCTGTGGCGACAGCGGACTTCCGCCGATTGCGGAAGGCAAGCGATAGACTTTAATCACTCTTTGAGAACATGTCGCCGGAGATCAGATGCCCTTCAGGTCACCCGCGGCGACGACCGGACCGGTCGGCTGACCGGTCGGCGAACCGCCCGAAGGCTCGAGACTGACGGCGAGCACGGCGCCTTGCGCCAGCTTCTGCTGAACGGCCGCTGTGACCGCCATGCGTGCGGTCGGGCCGGCGGGGATGACGCCCATCGAGACCGGCGCGTTCTTGCCTTCGATCATCCACAATTCGAAATCCTTGCCGGCGCCGCGATCGCCGGAGACCAGCGACAGGCCGACCTCGTGGCGGGCGGCGTCATAGACGGCAAGGTATTTGACGTTGCTGTTGTCGGCGGCGAGTGACGCGACCAGCCTGGTCTCGGGCGGCTGGACCGGCGCGTTGACATAAGGCAGGGCGACATAGACGGCCAAGGCGGCGATGGCCGCCGCGGCGAGGCCGCGCCAAAACGCCAGGCTCGTCCACAGGCTGCCACTCGGCGCGCCGGACGTGGCCGCAGACGACGCGAACAGGCGGCGGTCGATCGCCACCTTGACGGAAGCCGGCGGCTCGACCGCGGCATAGGCGGCAGCCATCGGCGCGAAGTTGGCTTCCCAGGCATCGACCAGGCGGGCGAACGCCGTCTCGGCGTCGATGCGGCGGGACGCGATCTGGCGTTCGTCGGCCGCCAGAACGCCGAGAACGTATTCGGCGGCGAGCAGCTCGTCGCCTCCATGTTCCGGTCCGTTGTCTTCCGCCAGCGTCATCTTTCCAGGCATTCTCTAAGTTTGAGCAGGCTTCGCCGCAGCCAAGTCCGCATCGTGTTCAGCGGGACCTTGAAGCGCTCCGCCAGCTCGGCATAGCTTTCGCCGCTCAAATAGGCGCCCCGGACGGCCGCCGCCCGGTCTTGTTCCAGCTCGTCAAGGCAATGGTAGATGCGTTCGGCCTCGCCGGCCGCCACTGCCATGGCCTCAGGTCCCGGCGTCGGATCGGCGATGTCGAAGGCCGTATCGATGTTGGCAGAAGGGCTGCGCCGCGCCCGGATGCGATCAATCGCATGGTTGCGCGCAACGGCCACCAGCCAGGAAATCGGGCTCAGATCGGAAACCGCGAAACGATCCGCCTTCATCCAGATTTTGACGAAGACCTCCTGCAGCGCTTCTTCCGCATCTCCCCTGTCCCGCAATACACGAAGGCAGACACCGAAAAGTTTCGCGCTGGTCTGCTTGTAGAGCAGATCGAACGCTGCCCGGTCCTTCATCGAAGTCCGGACGATCAGCTTGCTGATGTCCTGCGGCGCCATGCAGGCAAATTAGAAGGTTGCGATTTATTTGCAACGGGCGCCGAGAGCTTGGTCACCCCAAGGTTTGTCGTGCCATTGGCTTGTCGAATCCCGATACCGATTTGCAGGCTCATGAGATAGTCTTCGCCAAAAGAGGGGCGGCGATGTCGATTGAACACGTGCTTTGGGAGCGGGACGCGACCGGTCTCGCCGACCTCGTGCACAGGAATGAAATCTCGCCGCCCGAACTGGTCGACGCGGCGATCGCGCGCGCCGAGGCGACACGGCCCGACATCAACGCCATCGCCACGCCGCTTTACGAGGCAGCGCGGGCACGGGCGAAGACCATCGACCGCACGCTGCCACTGGCCGGCGTGCCGTTCGCGCTCAAGGACCTCGGCATCGGCCTCAAGGGCGTGCCGATCCACGGCGGCAGCCGCATCCCGCCCTTCACGGCCGATTTCAGCTCGGTGATGGTCGAGCGTTATCTTGCAGCCGGCCTGATCCCGATCGCCACCAGCACCTCGCCCGAGCACGGGCTCAGGCTGATGACGGAGTCGGCCCGCTTCGGGATCACCCGCAATCCCTGGAACACCGGCCACACGACCGGCGGCTCATCGGGCGGATCGGCGGCGCTCGTCGCTGCGGGCGTTGTGCCGGCGGCGCACGCCTCCGACGGCGGCGGCTCGATCCGTGTGCCCTCCGCCTGCAGCGGGCTGGTCGGCTTGAAGACCTCGCGCGGGCGCGTGCCGCTGACGCCGCTCGTCAGTGAAAGCTGGTACGGCATGGTCGTCGACCATGCCGTCAGCCGCTCGGTGCGCGATACGGCGCTTCTGCTCGACCTCACCCATGGCGCCGATCCGCTCTCGCCCTACGCGGCGCGCGCCCCGCAGGGTTTCTTCGCGGTGGCCGCGGCGCGCGACCCGGGCAAGCTCAGCCTCGCCGTCTACCGCAAGTCGCCGCTCGGCCTGCCGATTTCGGCCGAGACGCTCCAGGCGCTCGACACCGCGGTGGCGCTGGCGCGCGAAGGCGGCCACACCGTGGAAGAGATCGACCTGCCTTTCATCGGCCGCGATTTCATTTCCGATTTCTGCAAGACGGTCGCTTCTGCCGTTGCCGGCACGATCCGGGGCGAGGCGCAGCGCGTCGGCCGCCCGGTGACCGGCGAGGTCGAGCGTGCGACCCGCGTTCTCGCACGTCTCGGCGAAATGCTGTCCGCCGGCGAAATCTATGAGGGCGTGCAGCGGCTCAACGCCACGGCGCGGCGGCTGATCGAAGAGACCGCGCGCTTCGACGCTGTGCTGATGCCGATCATCGCGCATCCGCCTTTGGCCTGCGGTTCGATGGACCCCAAAGGCGCCGACGAATTCGTCGAGAACCTGCTCGACAAATTGCATCTCACCCGCCTGCTCAAGGTCAAGGCGCTGTTCGGCCAGCTGATGGACAAGAGCCTTTGGTTCACCCACTGGCCGGCGATCCAGAATGTCAGCGGGCAGCCGTCGATCGCGCTGCCGGTGCATGTCACCGCGGACGGCCTGCCGCTCGGCATCCAGGCGGCCGGCCGGCCCGGCGACGAGGAGACGCTGTTGTCCTTCGCCGCGCAGATGGAGAAGCTTTCGGGTTGGCTGAAGCGGCGGGCGCCGCTGAAAGTGCCTGGTGGTTCTGCGCAGGGATTTTGAAAACTGCCACTTATCACGGTAAGATTGTCATCGTCATTTCGGTGAGATCAGCGCAAACGCTGCGAATTGGCCGAAGCCTTCCGACCTCGTCATTCCAGGGCGGAGCAGCCGCGAAGCGGCGTCGCGGAGACCCTGGAATCCACGCCGTGACCTTGATCGTAGACTGCAGCAGAGCAGAATTCTGCACGGTTGCGGCGCTCATGCGTCACGGAATGGATCCTCGGGTCTGCGCGCGTCGCTTCGCTCCTTGCTCCGCCCGTGGATGACGAGGTTGGGCCGTTTCGGCCGATCTCCAAGGCATGCCACCTACCAACACAGATACGGCCTGCCCGTCAAAATCACTGTGCTGGGGAACTAGCAGATTTCGTCATTGTGACCGCAAAGCCGTTTGCGGCCTGCGGCAATTCCCGCTAAGACGCCGCCGTCCTTTCCTAGAAGCCGGGAACCAATCGATGACGGACATCGCCGCCACCGCCGAAATGCAGGCCGCGCTGCTTTCGCGCGCGCTGCCCTATATGCAACGCTACGAGAACAAGACCGTGGTGGTGAAGTATGGCGGCCACGCCATGGGCGACCATGAGCTCGGCAAGGCGTTCGCCCGCGATATCGCGCTGTTGAAGCAGTCCGGCGTCAACCCGATCGTCGTGCATGGCGGCGGGCCGCAGATCGGCGCGATGCTGAGCAAGATGGGCATCGAATCCAAGTTCGAGGGCGGCCTGCGCGTCACCGACCAGAAGACGGTCGAGATCGTCGAGATGGTGCTGGCAGGCTCGATCAACAAGGAGATCGTGGCGCTGATCAACGCCGAGGGCGAGTGGGCGATCGGGCTCTGCGGCAAGGACGGCAACATGGTGTTCGCCGAAAAGGCGCGCAAGACGATGGTCGATCCGGACTCCAACATCGAGCGGGTGCTCGATCTCGGCTTCGTCGGCGAGCCGGTCGAGGTCGACCGCACGCTGCTCGATCTTCTGGCGCGCTCCGAAATGATCCCGGTGCTGGCGCCGGTCGCGCCGGGCCGCGACGGCCACACCTACAACATCAATGCCGACACGTTTGCGGGCGCCATCGCGGGCGCATGCCGGGCCTCGCGCCTGCTCTTCCTCACCGACGTGCCCGGCGTGCTCGACAAGAACAAGAAGCTGATCGACGAGCTGACGGTCGCCGAAGCCAGGGCGCTGATCAAGGACGGCACCGTGTCGGGCGGCATGATCCCGAAAGTCGAGACCTGCATCGAAGCGATCGAGCGCGGGGTCGAGGGCGTCGTCATCCTCAACGGCAAGACGCCGCATTCGGTGCTGCTGGAACTCTTCACCGAGCACGGCGCCGGCACGCTGATTGTTCCGTAACAAGGGCAAGTTCACCGTTTTCATGAAACGGTGAACTTGCATAATCAGCCGGCTAATCTTTTTTCACCCGCCTCGGCTCGGACTTCGATAGCAGGCAAGGCCGGCCTGCGGACCGGCCGCATGACGATCATCGATTCTTCCTCGGCGTCCTGTGGCGCGCCCCAGAACTCAGCAAGCGTTGGGCCGTCCGTGACGCGGCCATCGCGGGCGAGAAAACCCCAGACCTCACGGAACCAGACGCGACGCCCCATCTTCGTGTACCAGCGCATCGAATGGCGCTGCTCGGGATCGGGGTGGAAGAGGATGCGCGCCAGCGCCTTCGGCCGCGACTGCACCGCGACCTCGATCAGCTTGACGGCGAAGAACAGCATCCAGGGTTTCAGCCGGGTCATGTGCAGAACCTGGTGCTTGTAGTCCCAGAGGCGCACGTCCTTCTGGATCACCTTGCGGTCGCTGGCGATGCGGAAGAACGGCGTCCAGCGATGCGGCGTGACATAGAGCGCCTGGATCTGGTCCGGATCGTAAGCGATGAGCTGGCGGAAGCCGCGCCAGAGATCGCGCAAGGTCTCGTCCTCGAAGCCGGCGACCCAGGTCGCCATCGACAGGATGCCGTGTCGCCTGAGCAGCCGGATCGCCTCGCGGTCGGACTTGGTGCTGCCGCCCTTGCGGATCAGCGACAGCGTTTCTTCGTCGGTGTTCTCCATGCCCAGCAGCCAACGGATGACGCCAACCCTGCGATAGAGGTGCAGGATATCGGCATCGCGCACGATGTCGTCGGCGCGGGTCGAGCCGACGATCAGCACCGGCACATTCTCGGCGATCATGGCATCGAGAAAGGCGCGCCAGGCTTTCTTCGAGGAGGTCGGATTCTCGTCCGCCAGGTTGATCAACTCGACGCCGTGCTCATGATGGAGCCAGGCGATCTCCCTGGCGAATTTGACCGGATCGCGGTGACGCCAGCTGGTCCAGAAGCCGCGCTGGCCGCAATAGTTGCACAGATGCGGGCAACCGCGCGAGAACTGCATGACCACGGCCCGCTTGCCGCCCCAATAGGAGTAGCGGCGATGATCGATCAGCTCCCAGCCGACGCGCCAGGCGTCGAGATCGGCGATCGTCATGGCCGCCTGGGTCGCGACGGGAAGGCCGAGGTCGTCGCGATAGGCGATGCCGGCGACGCTTGCCACCGGCTGGCGCATCTCGATCGCCTCGACCAGCGCCGTCGCGGTGGCCTCGCCCTCGCCGCGCACGATGAAATCGAAGACGTCCGTCGCCGCCAGGATGTCGCGCCAATGATAGGTCGGGAAGACGCCGCCATAGATGACGATGACGCCCGGTGCGCGCGCCTTAATCGTTTCGGCGATCTTCAAGGCGGTCGGGTGCGCCGAGGTCGAGCCGGAATGGCCGATCAGGACGAAATCCGGATCGTCGCGCAAGGCATCGTCGACCAGCACGGCAAGCGGCATCGGCCCGAACTCGGCATCGACCAGCCGGACCTGATGGCCGGAATCGATCAGCGGGCCGCCGATCGCCAGCAGCCCGAGCGGCGGCAAATGATCGTCGGGCACGCGGCTGCCGATGGCCGTGTGCGGCGGATTGATCAGCACGATGTTCATGGCGGACCTCTTGCGTTGGTCCGCTTGTGCTAGTCGGCGATGTCGAAGCCGCCTTGGCGCGGTTCAGCAGTTTCCACGCAGCTTTTCGGGAGAAGTTTTGTTTTGAAGCAATTCCGGGCGGAGGGCTACGGCCAAGTTGCCGAGCCTAAACGCTTCACACTTTTCCTGGAATTGCTTTTTGCTTGGACGCAATTCCGGACGGAAAACCGCGTCGCACTTTTCCTGGAATTGCTTTTTGCGTGGACGCAATTCCGGACGGAAAACCACGTCGCACTTTTCCTGGAATTGCGTCAGCGCCGCAGGTGGCTGAGCGGCACGTGGCCGGGGCCCTTGATGTTCTGCAGCACCAGTTGCGTGTGGACGTCGCGCACACCAGGCAATCGCATCAGCCGGTGCATGACGAAGGCGTTCAGCTCGTCCACCGACGGCACCAAGACATGCAGCAGGAAATCGTAGTCGCCTGTCATCGTCCAGCAGGACGAGACCTCGTCCATGCGCTGCACGGCGGCGATGAAGCTTTCGGGCGAGCCGTCGCTGTGGCTGACCAGCCGCACCTGGATGAACACCTCGACGGTCAAGCCCACGGCGCGGCGGCTGAGCACGGCGGCAAAGCCCTTGATGATACCGGCTTCCTGCAGAGCCTCGAAGCGGCGCGCGCAAGGCGTGGTCGACAGACCGATCTCTTGCGCCAGCTCCGAGACGGGCTTGCGGCCATCGCGCTGCAGGATGTCGAGCATCCTTATCTCGAAACCATCGAATTGAGGCATGTTTTGTCGATCTCACGTCTATCTGAGTTCTTTTACCTCGAAATCAGCTAACGAGCTACAAACAAGGCGGATTTACCTCAGCGTTCGCTCCTAAACTCCTCTCCACGATCCGCGGATCACGATCTCGAGGAGGATATGATGACGATCAGCGTTGCCGATTACGCCGCCGAATGCGCGGCGCAGGGCCTTCGCGGCGACTATTCGGTCTGCCGCGGCGATTTCACCGTGGCGCAGGGCTACGACTATTCAGCCGAGGAACAGGCGGTGTGGCGCATGCTGTGCGACCGCCAGACGAAGCTGACCCAGAAGCTCGCGCACCACTCCTATCTGGATGGTGTCGCCGCGCTCGGCCTGCTCGACAGGATTCCGGATTTCGACGAGGTCAGCGAAAAGCTCACCAGACTGACGGGCTGGGAGATCGTCGCCGTGCCCGGCCTGATCCCAGCCGGCCCGTTCTTCGATCATCTCGCCAATCGCCGCTTTCCGGTGACCAACTGGCTGCGGACGAAGAAAGAGCTCGACTATATCGTCGAGCCGGACATGTTCCACGATTTCTTCGGCCATGTGCCGATCCTGACCCAGCCGGTGTTCGCCGATTTCATGCAGATGTATGGCGAGAAGGCCGAGGACGTCATTGCGCTCGGCGGCGACGAGATGATCACAAGGCTCTACTGGTACAGCGCCGAATACGGCCTCATCCAGGAAGCCGGGCAGCCGCTGAAGGCCTTCGGCGCCGGGCTGATGTCGTCCTTCACCGAGCTGCAATTCGCGGTCGAGAGCAAGGATGCCCACCACGTGCCGTTCGACCTTGCGACGGTGATGCGCACCGGCTATGAGATCGACAAGTTCCAGCGCGCCTATTTCGTGCTGCCGTCCTTCGATGCGCTGCGCGATGCTTTCGCCCATGGCGACCTCGCCGGCATCGTGGCGCGGTTCAAGGGTCAGCCGGCGCTCGACCCGGCCACGGTCTGAGGTCGGTTTTCGCCCAACCGACATTCAGGGCGGTTCAGCCGCTGACAGGCGGCTGGGCCGCTTTGCATCGGCCAAGCCGGTCTTTTCGGTAGATCAGACGACGATCACCTTGCCGAGGTGCTCGCCCAGGCGGCAAGCGAGCGCGGTGATGGTCGTCGTCGGGTTGCACTGGCCGGAGGTGCAGAACACCGAGGAGCCGCCGACATAGAGATTGTCCATGCCGTGCACCTTGCAATTGGCGTCGACGACGCTTTTCAAGACATCGGTGCCCATGCGGGTGCCGCCCATGTGGTGGTGGCCGGCCGTTTCCTCATTGGTCGGATAATCGTCGCCATTGCCGATCCAGTCGTCGATGCGGACGCGGCCGAGATTCTTCTGCGCCATGGTCGCGCCGAAAAGCTTCAGGCCTTCGAGCAGCGTGCGGCGCTCGAGCGGCGACTTCTTCCAATGCAATTCGATGCGCGGCACGCCGGCGTGGTCGACATCGACCTTCGACAGCTCGATCTGGTTGGAGGCAAGCGGCGCCTGTTCCCAGGCGACGTAAAGCTGGGCCGCGCAGTGCAGCCTCTGGTCCAGCTGGGACGACATCCACTCCGCCATGTTGGGCGCGGTGCAGGCGAGATCGGCGATCAGCTTCTTGACATTGGGATAGGGCGACTCGATCAGCCGGATGCCGAAATTCATGATCCGCAGCCGCTCCATCGCGGCAAGCGTCGGCGAGAAGAAGGCTTCGTTCGAGGCGTCGACCTCGAACTCCGAGTAACTGGCGAGGATGGCATTGCCGCCCTCGAAGGTCGGATGCTCCATCCAGTAGCGGCCGAGCGCCGTCGCATTCGGCACCACGCCGCCATTCGAGCGCTCATTCGACCATAACAGCAGCCGCGAGTTTTCCAGCCCGCCGGTGCAGGTGACGAAATAGTCCGCGCCGAAGGTGCCGGCGTCCTGCCCGTTCGACCAGAGCTTCGCGCCGGTGACGCGCTTGCCGTCGCCGGTAAGCTCGGTCGCGTAGGTGTTGAGCACGACGGCGATGTTCTTGCTCTTGTCGAGTTCGTCGGCGAACTTCTCGCCGAAGCGCACCGCCGGGCTCTTGATCAACTGCACCCAGCGGATGTCGTCCGAAACCGGCACATCGGGGCGGAAGTCGGGAAGCTCGAGGATGTCGTGGACTTCGCCGAGGTAGGGTTCGATGTCGGCGCGGCTGATCGGCCAGCCGGTGTCCGGCGCCCAGGCCTTGGGCTCGAAATCTTGGCTGTCGAGCACGCGGCACCAGCCGGCCCAGTGGTTGGATGAGCCGCCCATGAAGCGCAGCCTGGTGATGTCGAGGTCGAAATAGAAATCGCCGACCGTCCTGCCGCGATAGAAATCCTGCGACTCGTCGCTGAATTCGCGCGAACCCGCCTCCAGGACAACGACCGGGATGCCGGCTGCGCCGAGCTTCCTGGCGATCGTCGTACCGGCCGGACCGGAGCCGAGGATACAGGCCTTGGGTTTGAAGCCGGCCTGCTTGTAGGCTTCGTAGCTGTCGAAGATCATGCGAGATCGCTCCGCCGCAGGATCCAGCCATTGATCTCGACGATTTCATCGGGGTCGGCCACGGCCGGCTGGTTGCGGAACAGCGACAGCGCGGGCAGCGCGATCAGCGCCTGTACGATCGCGCGGCGCGACATTTTTCTTATGAACCTGCTCATGACACGTCTCTCGATAGGGGCGTCGATCCACGCATGCCGTTCCTGAACGGCACACATGCCGCCAAGGAGGCCAATTCCGTGCCAAACCTAGGTGAAAACGGGGTTACACCCGGAAGTTCAGCGCGGTTGAATATGGACATGGTTAGGGTTTTCCTAACGCCCGCGGCTTCATGCCGCCTCGGGGAGTTCGCGGTCGAGGATCGAAAGATTGCGGCCGCGGTTCTTCGCCTCGTAAAGCCTGCGATCGGCGGCGCGCATCAGATCGGAAACGGTAGCGCTCTCGCCGCAGCTTATGCCGCCGATCGAGACCGTGAGCGGCACGGTCCGCTCGTCGACGGGGCGGAAGCGGATCAGCTCGACCTCGCGGCGGATACGCTCGGCGATATGCTTGGCTTCCGGTTCGCTGGCGCCGACCAGGAAAGCCGCGAATTCCTCGCCGCCGATGCGGCCGAGCATGTCGCCGCTGCGAATGCCGCGTTCGATGGCGCCGGCAATCAGAAGCAGCGCTTCGTCTCCCGTCAGATGACCGTAGCTGTCATTGATCCTCTTGAAGTGATCGGCGTCGATGATGAGCAGCGCGCCGCGATCGCTCTTGCGCCGCGACCCGTCGAGCGCGGCAAAGAAGGTTTCGCGGTTGAGCATGCCGGTCATGTCGTCGCGGCTTGCCTTTTCCGACAGGCGCCTGTGCGCCGCCGCAAGCTGCGCATGGGCGCGGGCAAGCTCGCGATGGGCGTTCTGCAACCGGTCGCTTTGCCAGAAGCTGCTGGCGCTGGCGGCCCAGGCGAGCACGAGCGGGCAAACCGTCGACGCCAGCCAGACGGTGCGGCTCATCGGAAAGCCCATTGCCGGAACCACAATCAGCGTCAACAACAGCGAGGCAGCGACCGAAGCGAACGCCACGGCAGCGGCCCTCAAAAATATGCGACTCATCACTTGCTCCCAACGGATAGCCTCTGTGCCAGCAAGCGCTGAAGGCGACCTTTCCGAGACTTTTAAAATTTGAAGTGAGACGCCATTTTCACACTTCGTGACGCGCATAAGTTGTGGATAACCTCCGCGCCGGCGTGCCATAAGAAGCGTATGACGATGACACCCGATCCTGCCCGCTTTGCCCATGTCACGGACTGGGTGTTCGACCTCGACAACACGCTCTATCCGCATCACTCGAACCTGTTCGCGCAGATCGACGTCAAGATGACCGCCTATGTCGGCGAGTTGCTGACGCTTTCGCGCGACGAGGCGCGCAAGCTGCAGAAGGAGCTCTACCTGGAATACGGCACGACGCTGAACGGGCTGATGAAGCGGCACGGCATCGATCCCGACGATTTCCTCGAGAAGGTGCACGACATCGACTATTCGCGGCTGGTGCCGGATCCGGTGCTGGGCGCGGCGATCCGCCAGCTTCCCGGGCGCAAATTCATCTTCACCAATGGCGACCGCAGGCATGCCGAGCGCACCGCGCGCCAGCTCGGCATACTGGAACATTTCGACGCCATCTTCGACATCGTCGCGGCGGGGCTCAATCCCAAGCCGGAGCGCCAGACCTATGAGCGTTTTGCCGAATTGCACTCGGTGACCGGACATAATGCGGTGATGTTCGAGGATCTGGCGCGCAATCTGGCCGTGCCGAAAACGCTCGGCATGACGACCGTGCTGGTGGTGCCGCGCAATTTCGAGCCGACCTTTTCGGAGATCTGGGAACGCGACCCTGCAAACGAGGACGACGTCGATTTCGTCACCGACGATCTCGCCAGCTTCCTGACCGCGATCGTCGAGGTCGTGGCCTGAACGATGTTTGCATAGGGCAAGCCTGGGAGGTTGGCCGAAACGCCCATCGCGATCGTCATCCACGGGCGGAGCAAGGAGCGAAGCGACGCGCGTAGACCCGAGGATCCATTCCGTGGCTTTCGAGCGTTGCCGCGGTGCAGAATTCTGCTCTGCTGCATTCCACGGCCCAGGTCACGGAATGGATTCCAGGGTCTGCGCGACGCCGCTTCGCGGCTGCTCCGCCCTAGAATGACGAGGCTGGGAGGCTTCGGCCAATCCCCAGCGTTTGCCCTGATTTCATCGAATGAGCGGTGAGTATCTGGCCTATCGATGGGCCTGCAATCTTGTATCGAGGACCTAATCGAAATCCGGAATCGTGCCGGGCGGCAGCCCCAGCCGGCCATTCAGGTCCTTCAGAAACCGGCACAAGTCCGGAGTGCTTCCGGCTCCCATGCCGTTGCCATTGCCGTCGGACGAGTAGCCGTTGCCGTGGCCGTTGCCGCAATTGGCGTTGCCGTTGAAGCTGCCGCCATTGAAGTTGCCGCTGAAACTTCCGGCATTGCCGTTGCCGTTGAAATTGCCGCTGTTGCCATTGCCGTTGAAGTTGCCGGAATTGCCGTTGCCGTTGAAATTGCCGGTGGTGCCAAGACCGTTGGTCACGCCGACGCCGATCGCAAGGTCGGCAATCCTGACCAGGGTCGAGGCGTCGGCAGCCAGGATCGCGGCAAGCAGCGTGCCGAGCGCGAGGCAGCTTCCTTCAAGCAGCCTCGCCGCCACCCGGCGCCGGCGAGGCCGAACGGGCGCGGCTGATCTCAAGATGGTCATCAGCGGTTCCCTCGGCCGTTGGAGTTGCCGTTGAAGCCGCCGACATTGCCGTTGCCGTTGAAGTTGCCGCCGTTGAAGTTGCCGTTGCCGGCACCGATGTTGCTGTTGCCGTTGTATTGGCCGGTGTTGGAGTTGCCGTTGAAGGCGCCAATGTTGCTGTTGCCGCTTGTCGGCGAGGTGTTGCTGTTGCCGTTGAAGGCGCCGACATTGCCGGTGCCGCTGTTGAAGGCGCCGACATTACCGGTACCGCTGTTCTTGTAGCCGACATTGCCGCCGAAGTTGCCGAGCGGGTTCATGCTCCTGACGTTCGAACCGATGGCTTGGCCGTATTTGCCGACCGCCCCCTGGACAGCCGACATGCCGAAGGCCTGGCTGCCCGTCGCGGTGTCAGCCTTCGCCGCGGTTGCACTCAACAACCCCAGGCATAGCGCCGATATGACGTAGCGTTTCATCTGCGAGCTCCTTCCATGGCTTAGCTTTTTGAAATTGCACCTGTTTCGAAAAGGACTGGGACCGCCGGCGACATGTCGCGATAGCCTTGCGCGGGGGACGGGCGCGTGGCTCGGCGATCCCAGAGACGTCTGCGTCTTTCCAAGTTAAAGCTTGGCGACGCTAGTGGTTGGCGTTGCCGTTTCCGTTGCCGTTACCGGCGCCCCAGTTGCCGTTGCCGTTGGCATTGCCGTTGCCGAGGCCGAAGTTGCCGTTGCCGTTGCCGTTGCCGTTGGCGGCGCCGGCATTGAGGTTGCCGTTATAGTTGCCGCTGAAGGCACCCATGTTGGCGTTTCCATTTCCGTTGCCGTTGCCAGCGCCGAAATTGCCGTTGCCGTTGAAGTTGCCGTTGAAGGCGCCGGTGTTGGCGTTGCCGTTGCCGTTGCCGTTGCCGACGCCGACATTGCCGTTGCCGTTGCCGTTGCCGCTACCGACCGAAAATGCGGATGCCGAACCAGTCAGAGCCGACAGGACAGCCGCGGCCAGGATGATCTTTTTCATGACGTTCTCCTTGGTTTGTGTTGAGCTTCCCGGCCAGTTCAAGATGACCGAGAGGACGCTCCAAGGATGCACGCAGAAATAGCGCCCATGAATTCGGGCTGATCGGCAGGTGCCGTCGGTTTTTCTGCTGATCCCCGTGTCAGGGAAAGTTGAAGTAATCGGGAAAAAACTGACAGGCATAAAAGCATATGCCGGGTGTATATTGCGCGGAGCATCAACCCTTGTGCCTCTTCTCGCGGGGCCGGCACTTCGCGGCGTTGACGGAAAAGAAGTCGATGGAGGGTGGCATCGACACCGGCAAAGACGATAGCTCGAGAAAGCGCCGTGGCCTGGCGCGGCATCTGGTTGCCGTGCAGGAAGAGCAGCGCCTGCGCCTGTCGCGCGAGCTACATGACGATCTGGGCCAGATGCTCGCCAGCGTCGCGCTCGAATTGCACATCGTTCGCGCCGGCTCGCCGGAGATGGACGCCCGCCTCGAGCGCGCCGCGATGCTTATCGACCAGCTGAGCGCCAGGGTGCATGACGCCGCCTGGAGCCTGCGACCCGCGGACCTCGATCGCCTCGGCTTCAAGGCTTCGGTCGAGGACCTGACAACCATGCTTTGCGGTCAACTCGGCATTGCATGCGAGATGGACCTTGAAGCCCTGTCGAGCCCGCCGCCTGCCGAGATCGCGCTCACGCTGTACCGCATTGCCCAGGAAGCGCTCACCAATATCGGCAAGCATGCCGCGCCGAGCCGCGTCAGCGTCACGGCGCACATCCAGGACGATCGGATGCGCCTGACGATCGAGGATGACGGCCGCGGCTTTGACGGCAGCGCCGAACCTGGTCCAGGCCATTTGGGACTTGCCGGAATGCGGGAGCGGCTGGCGCTGGTCGGCGGCAAATTGTCGGTTGAAACCGCCTGGGGCAAGGGGACCACCATTTACGCCGATGTGCCCCTCGCCGGCTGACCGGCGGCTTCGAGCCGGCAACGATGCGATCGGGTCTGAAACGGCATCTTCGGCGTCAGGTGGGATTACGTGAAGCGCTGCACATCCCGGACATTAGCCGCGGCTTACAGTGCGGCATCATTGGGTTAGGCGGGGGATGGCTTACCCGTTGCGGCCGTTCAGGCCTGCCAGGACAGACGGGCGTCCCGCGCCAGGCGGGGCAGTTGCCTAGACCATCAAGAACAAGAGGGCCCGCTCCAGGCGAGAGGCTCTTTCATCGACTGATGGAGGTTGAAGGTGTGCTGCAGACGGATATTTGTGGTCGATGACCACCCGATCATCCTGTCGGGGGTCGGGGCGATGATCAACAGCCAGGACGATCTGACGATCGTCGGACTGGCCGGCAATGCCGACGATGCCCTCGAGGGGATCGGCAAGTCGCTGCCCGACGTCGCGGTGGTCGACATATCGCTTCCGGGCATCAACGGGGTCACGCTGATCGAACGGCTTGGCGAACGCTTTCCCGAGGTCAGCTGCATAGCGCTGACGGCGCATGAGGACCCGGGCTGCCTGCGTCAGGTGCTGGCGGCGGGCGGGCGCGGCTTCGTGGTCAAGCGGTCGACCGCGACGGACCTGCTGCAGGCCATCCGATGCGTGTTGGCCGGCGACAACTATGTCGATCCGGCGCTTGCGGCGCGCATATTGAGCCCACGCGGCGGCGCGCAGGGCGATCCGGGCAATCTCAGCGAACGGGAGCGGTCGGTCATCCAGTTGGTGGCGCTCGGTTACAGCAACAAGGAAATCTCGTCGCGGCTCAGCCTCAGCATAAAGACGATCGAAACCTATCGCACCAGGGCAACCGACAAGCTCGAACTTCACTCCCGCGCCGCCATCGTGCGCTTCGCGCACTCGAATGGCTGGCTGATCGAACTGCCGGTGTAGGCGAACCGGCAGGTTGCGCTTCCGGGGCTCCGCTTTCAGAGCTTGTAGAAGCGGCGGATGATGTCCCAGGCTTCGTCGGCCGTGTCGACGAAATCGATGATGTCCTGATCGCCGGGCGAGATCGTGCCCTGCTCGGCGAGGAAGTCGAGATCGATCGCCCTTTGCCAGAACGCCTTGCCGAACAGGATGACCGGGACGCGCTCCATGCGTCCCGTCTGGATGAGCGTCAGCGTCTCGAAGAACTCGTCCATCGTGCCGAAGCCGCCCGGAAACACCGCGACCGCCTTGGCGCGCATGACGAAATGCATCTTGCGGATGGCGAAGTAGTGGAAGTTGAAGCAGAGCTCCGGCGTGACATAGGCGTTGGGCGCCTGCTCGTGCGGCAAAACGATGTTCAAGCCGATCGACGGCGCGCCGACATCATCGGCGCCGCGGTTGCCGGCCTCCATGACGCCAGGCCCGCCACCGGTCACCACGACATATTCACGATAATAGGAGGTGGCCGACTGCTGCGAGCACAGGCGGGCGAATTTGCGCGCTTCCTCGTAATATTTGCTGTTCGCCTCGAGGTTCTTCTTCTGCGTCTCGTTCTTCGCCGCCCAGGCCTCGCCGCCCGGTTCGGGCAGGCGGGCGCCGCCGAACAGGATGACGGTCGAGCGAATGCCGCGTTCGGCCAGGATCATTTCCGGCTTGAGCAGCTCAAGCTGCAGCCGTACGGCGCGCAATTCGCGACGCGTCATGAACTCGGGATCGTTCCAGGCCAGCCGGTAGGTCTCGGCACGTGTCTGCGGGGTATCCGGCACGCCTTTCGAGCGTTCCAGATCCTCGTCCGAATGCGGCAGCGGCGTCCATCCCGCCTTTTCCATGGGAGTCATCGAATCCACCCGTCCAATTCCCTTACTTGCGCCGTCCCGTGACGCTGGCGCGATTGACCCCCATTGAGCCTTAACATAGGGTCCGCGCGACTTTTAAACAGGTTAAGGCGCAGCCCCTTAACAGCTTGGTAATGGAGCGAAATCATGTCGAAGCCCGATCTGGCGAGCCTCGAAAAGACCATCGAAAAGGCCTTCGAGGAGCGCGACACGATTTCGACCGCGACGCGCGGCGAGACGCGCGACGCCATCCAGACGGCGCTCGACCTGCTCGATCGCGGCGTCGCCCGCGTCGCCGAGCGGCGGGACGACGGCAAGTGGCACGTCAATCAATGGCTGAAGAAGGCGGTGCTGCTCTCCTTCCGGCTGAACCCGATGGAAATCATCAAGGGCGGTCCCGGCCAGGCCGTGTGGTGGGACAAGGTGCCATCCAAGTTCGACGGCTGGAGCGAAGTCGACTTCGAGAAGGCCGGCTTCCGCGCCGTGCCGTCTTCGATCGTGCGCCGCTCGGCCTATGTCGCGCCGGGCGCGGTGCTGATGCCGTCCTTCGTCAATGTCGGCGCCTATGTCGATTCGGGCACCATGGTCGACACCTGGGCCTCGGTCGGCTCCTGCGCCCAGATCGGCAAGAACGTGCATCTTTCCGGCGGCGTCGGCATCGGCGGCGTGCTGGAGCCGATGCAGGCCGGCCCGACCATCATCGAGGACAATTGCTTCATCGGCGCGCGCTCCGAAGTGGTCGAAGGCTGTATCGTGCGCGAAGGCTCGGTGCTCGGCATGGGCGTGTTCATCGGCCAGTCGACCAAGATCGTCGACCGCGCCACCGGCGAGATCTTTTACGGCGAAGTGCCGCCGAATTCGGTGGTGGTCGCCGGATCGTTGCCGGGCAAGCCGCTGCCCAATGGCGAGCCAGGTCCGAGTCTCTACTGCGCCGTCATCGTCAAGCGCGTCGACGCCAAGACCCGTTCCAAGACCTCGATCAACGAATTGCTGCGCGACTGATCCTCCACCACGGAGCGGACGCTAGTGTCTGAAAGATCGCAATTCCTCTGGCTGTTCTTCAGCCTTTCGGGGCGGCTGAGCCCGGTCGCCTATGCGCTGGCCGGGATTTTGCTGGTGCTTGTCCAGTTTTTCCCGTTCTACCAGTTCGCGCGGGTGGAGCTGAACACAAGCGCCAGCCAGAACTGGGCCATGATATGCTGGGGCGTGCTACTGATCTCGGCCTGGGCCACGTTCGCGGTGACGGCGAAGCGCTTCCATGATTTCGGCAAGCCGACCTATTTTGCGCTGATCTCGCTGATCATCGGTCCCATCCTGCTCATCATCCTTGCCTGTTTCCGCAGCGATCCCGGACCGAACCGCTACGGCAGGCGCACCAACGCGCCGGGCGATAGCTGAAGTCGCCATGCGCTACCGCACGCTCGATCCGACGCGGATCATCGAGACCGCCCAAAGGCTGGAGGAGCGTGTCGCCGAGCGGTTCCCGGAAAGGGGCCTGCGCGCCGTCGCCGCCGAACTGGTGTCGCTGTCGCGGGACCTCGCCAAGGCCGCCAAGCAGCTGGAAGCGCCGATCTGGTGGCTGCGCGGTGTCATCGTCGCGGCCTTCATTGCCGGCGTGGCGATGTTCCTGTTCGTCGGCACCATCCTGCCGCTCGACCGCATTTCGGGCGCCGACGATGCCGTGCAGTCGATGCAGGGCATCGAGGCGACGATCAACACCGTGATCCTGGCGGTGCTCGGCCTGCTGGCGCTGATCCGCGCCGAGGAGCGGATCAAGCGCAAGAAAGTGTTCCGGCAGCTGCACGGGCTGCGCTCGCTGATCCATGTCATCGACATGCACCAGTTGACCAAGGATCCGGCGACGCTGTCGGCCGACTTCAAGCCGACCTCGCACTCGCCCGCTCGCATCACCAACCCCGCCGACCTGGCGCGCTATCTCGACTATTGCTCGGAGATGCTGTCGATCACCGGCAAGATCGCGGCGCTGTTCGCGCAGTCGGTCAACGACGATGTCGTCGTCAACGCGGTCAACGACATCGAGAACCTGTCCTCCAACCTGTCGCGCAAGATCTGGCAGAAGATCACGCTGATCGAGGACCGCCGCTGACCACTTCCGGCCTAAGACCAGGCGGACCGCACTTTACCGCTTCCGCCTGACGCACCAGCGCGGTGACGCGTTCGTTGACCGGCGTCGGGGCGCCCGTTCGCCTGGCTAGGCGAATGACCGCGCCCTGCAACTCGTCGATCTCGGTCGGGCGGCCGCGTTTGAGGTCATCCCACATCGACGAGCGCGCCCGAGGGTCGATCGCCAGCATGCGGCGCGCCAGAAGCCCGAACAGCCAGTCGGGCAACCGCAGCACTTTCGGCAGCAGCGCCGGCGGCAGGCCGGTGATGCGCGCCGGGGCTATGCCCGCCGCCCTCATAGCGGCGAGCGCCTCGTCGATCTCGGCGGCGAGGATGACGCGCCAGCTTCGGTCGGCCAGTTGCCTCGCCAGCGGCAGGTCGGAGAGCGCCACCAGGGCATTGTTGAGGTTCATCAGCAATTTGCTCCATTGCACCGCCTTCATGTCGGCGCGCGCTTCGACGGCAAGCCCGTCGACGTCGAGCAGACCGGCAAGGCCATCGACGCCATCGTCGATCATCACCTCGCCCTGGCTGGCGCGATGCGCACGCAACGGCGTCTCGCCGTCGGGCGACTGGACGACGTTGAACATGACCATGCCAGTCAGCACCCGCCGTCCAGGGAGCGCGGCGCGCAACCTGTCCGCATTGTCGACGCCGTTCTGCAGGCTGACCACCACGGCATCCGGGCGCCCGTGGGCGGCGATCAGCCCGGCCATCTCCGCGGTTGCGCCGCTCTTCACCGTCACCAGGATGACGTCCGCATCGGGGAGTGCTTCCGCCGGATCGTCCGTGGCCGAACTCGCTCGCGCTTCGACGCGGCGGTCGCGGCCGTCAAGATCGCTGACGCGCAGCCCGCTTTCGCGCATGGCCTCGACGACGCCGCCGCGGCCGAGGAAGACGACTTTGCGTCCGGCGAGCGCCAGGCAGCCGCCGACATAGCAGCCGATGCTGCCGGCGCCGGCTATCGCGATGGTGCTTGTTTCACTGGCCACGCATTCGTCCTCGCTTGGCCCGCAACTTACCATTATGCATGTCGTTTTCCCGGAAACGCTGCCCACACTTCCGGGCGACATGCATTTATACGCCACGAAAACCATATTGTCGGCGGCATGACCGGCGATGATCTGCCATCGTGACACGACAAACGCTTTCGACTATCGCTTTGCCCATGACATTGCCGACCGATCCCGCCGCGAATCTTGCCGCCCTGATCCGTTGCCCTTCCGTGACGCCCGCCGAAGGCGGGGCGCTTGCCGCGCTGGAGGGTATGCTGAAGCCGCTCGGCTTCTCGGTCGAGCGACCGGTCTTCTCGGAAGACGGCACGCCGGACATCGAAAACCTCTATGCGCGGCGCTCGGGCAACGGCCCGCATCTGATGTTTGCCGGCCATACCGATGTGGTTCCGGTGGGCGACGAGGCGGCCTGGACGCATCCGCCCTTCGCCGCCGAAATCGCCAATGGCGAGATGTATGGCCGCGGCGCCGTCGACATGAAAGGCGGCATCGCCTGCTTCATCGCGGCGGTGGCGCGCCATGTCGCGAAGAATGGCGGGCCGAAAGGCTCGGTGTCGCTGCTGATCACCGGCGACGAGGAAGGACCGGCCATCAACGGCACGACGAAGCTGCTCGACTGGGCGGCGGCCAAGGGCGAGAAATGGGACGCCTCGATCGTCGGCGAACCGACCAATCCGGATGCGCTCGGCGACATGATCAAGATCGGCCGGCGCGGTTCGCTGTCGGGCAGCGTGACCGTCAATGGACGCCAGGGCCATGCCGCCTATCCGCAGCTTGCCGACAACCCGGTGCGCGGGCTCATCAGCCTGGTCGACGCGCTGCTCCATCCGGTGTTCGACAAGGGAACCAAGGATTTCCAGCCGACCAACCTCGAAGTGACATCGATCGATGTCGGCAATCCGGCGACCAACGTCATCCCAGCCAAGGCGACGGCCATTTTCAACATCCGCTTCAACGACACCTGGGATGCGGAGACCGTCCAGGCCGATATCCACAACCGGCTCGACCAGGCCGCCGGGCGCAAGAAATACCGGCCGGGCAAGAAGGCGCCGGTCGAGTACGAGCTTGTCTGGCGCGATCGGCCGAGCCATGTCTTCCTCACGCGTGACGAAAAGCTGATCGATACGCTGGGCAGCTCGGTCAAGGCGGTGGTCGGCAAGACGCCGGCGCTCTCCACCTCCGGCGGTACGTCGGACGCGCGCTTCATCAAGGATTATTGCCCGGTGGTCGAGTTCGGCCTGGTCGGCAAGACCATGCATATGGTGGACGAGCGCGTCGCGCTTGCCGACCTCGAGACGCTGACGCAAATCTACGAACGCTTCATCGAAGACTGGTTCGGACAAGGCCTTTCGTGACCATGCTTTCGGCGGACGAAACCTATGCTTCGCTGGCCGGCGCCTGGCGGCTGATGTTCGGCAAGGCCGACGGCCTGCGCCTGCTCGACCTTTCGGCCGACGGTTTCTGGAATTCCTTCTTCGCCATTGTCGTGGCGGCGCCGGCGCTGATCGTCGGCTGGGTCGGGATAGCCAATGAGATCGGCGATCCGGACGCCTTCGCCGGACGCCTCGGCATGCTGATACGGCTGGCGACCGTCGATATCGGCTCCTGGGTGCTGCCGCTGGTGGCGCTCGCGCTGGTCGCGCCGCGCGCCGGCATCGGCGGCCGCTTCGTCCACTATGTCGTCGCTTCCAACTGGACGTCGGCGATCATCGCCTGGCTGATGCTGCCCTCGGCGCTGCTCAGGCTCTTCCTGCCTTCGACCAGCGACGTCAACAGCCTCGTGTCGCTGTTCCTGTTCGCGCTCTCGATGGTGCTGACATGGCGCATGACCAATGCATCGATCGGCAGGGGCGCCGCCGTGGGCACCACCGTGTTCGTCGGCATGTTCATTGCCTCGCTGCTCGTCCTGTTCGGCTTGCAGGCACTGCTCGGCATCGACATACCGGACGGCACGACGGGTTAGGTCACCCTATCCTCGGCTGCGGCGTTTGGCTCTTGGGTTGCCGCCGCATAATCCACCCCGACAAGAAACAGTCCATCCGGCGGCGCAACCTGGCCGCAGGCGGCGCGGTCGCGTGCTTCGAGCGCCGCCTTGAGATCGGCGGCGCCCCAGGAGCCGTCGCCGACGCGCTTCAGCGAGCCGACCATCGAGCGAACCTGGTTGTGCAGAAAAGAGCGGGCCGAGCTGCGCACCTCGATGAAGTCGCCATCGCGGCTGACGTCGAGGCGGTCAAGCGTGCGGACCGGGCTTTCGGCCTGGCACTGGGTGGAGCGGAAGGTGGTGAAATCGTGCCGGCCGAGGAGCACCTTGGCAGCCTCATGCATGGCCTCGGCGTCGAGGCGCTTCGGCACCCACCAGATCTTGCCCTTTTCCAGCGCCGCCGGCGCCCGGCGATTGAGGATGCGATAGAGATAGTGGCGGCCGGTGGCGGAAAAGCGCGCGTCGAAACCGTCGGCGACGACGGCCGCTTTCAGGACGGCGACGCGCGCGCCGGCCGCCTGCAGATGGGCGTTCACCGCATCGCGCACCTTGTCGCCCGGCCACGCTTTGGCCAGGTCGACATGCGCCACCTGGGCAGTGGCGTGCACGCCGGCGTCGGTGCGGCCGGCGGCACGTATTCTTACGGCCTCGCCGCAGAACTTTTCGATCGCCTGCTCGATCGCCTGCTGCACGGAGGGCTGGTCGGCCTGATGCTGCCAGCCCGCGAACCGGCTGCCGTCATATTCGATATCGAGCCGAAAACGCGGCATGCCAGCTGTGCTTTCGCCTTAACCTAGGCGGCTAAAGCGGTGAAGGCTGAAGCGTAGACCAGCTTGCCGGTCTCGGGCGAGTCGCCCCAGGCCAGCGCCTGCAGCGCCTCGCCCTGGTACTCGCTTTCGAACTTTCCGGCGCGGGCGTGGGTGTAGCCGAAGCGGCCGTAATAGACCGGATCGCCCAAAACCACGGCCAGCGTCTCGCCGGCTTCCTTGAGCCGCACATGCGCCTCGCGGATCAGCGCGCCGCCGATGCCGGTGCCGTGGAAGGAGGGCTCGACCGCCAGCGGCGCCAGCGCGACAGCGGCGAACTGCTTGGCGCCGTTCTGCACGAAAAGCCGCGAGAAAAGAATATGGCCGACGACCTGGCCGTCTTCCTCGGCAACCAGTTCGACGACGGCATCGCCGCCAGTGACAATCGCGTCGACCAGGCCGGCTTCCGCCTGCTGGCCAAAGGCATGTTCTTCGACGAGGCGGATCGCCTCGCGATCCCGCGGCGTCGCCGCGCGTATCGACATCATGCTCATGTGAGTTTCGTTCCTTTTTCGATCTTGGCTCCGCGCAAAAACTCCTGCGCGGCGGCAGGCCTTCCGCCCGCCCGTTGAACTTCGACCAGCCTGACCGCGCCCGACCCGCAGGCGACCGTCAGCCGGTCATCGAGAATTCCTCCCGACTCGCCGACGCCATCCGAGAGCGTCGAGCGAAGCAGTTTCAGCCGCTCCATGCGGCCGCCAATTTCGACCTCGCACCACGCGCCCGGAAAGGGCGAGAGGCCGCGAATGTGATTGTGGACTTCGCCAGAAGGCCGCGTCCAGTCTACGCGTGTCTCCGATTTATCGATCTTTCGGGCGTAGGTCACCCCTGCCGTCGCCTGTTGGGCAAATGTCAGACAATTTATCCCCAACTGGGCGAGCGCCTCAACCATCAGCGAAGCGCCCTGAACCATCAGGAGGTCGTGCAATTCGCCGGCCGTCATATCGGGTGCGATGGCGACTTTTTCAACCATTGCCACCGGCCCGGTGTCCAAACCTTCTTCCATGCGCATGATCATCATGCCGGTCTCCGCATCGCCGGCCATGATCGCGCGCTGGATGGGAGCAGCACCACGCCAGCGTGGCAAAAGCGAGGCGTGGCCGTTCAGACAGCCTAGCCTCGGCGTGTCCAAAACGGCTTTCGGCAACAGCAAACCGTAGGCGACGACGACCGCGAGATCGGCCCGCAAGGCGGCGAAGGCCTGCTGCTCGGCCTCGCCTTTCAGCGATGTCGGCGTGCGCATTTCGAGCCCCAGCCGCTCGGCCTCGCGCTGCACCGGCGAGGGCGTCAGCTCCAGCCCGCGCCGGCCGGCGGCACGCGGCGGCTGCGTGTAGACGGCCGCGATCTGGTGGCCGGCCTCGACGATGGCGCGCAAGGTCGGCACGGAAAAATCCGGCGTGCCCATGAAGATGACGCGAAGCGGCATGACGTCCTGCGATCCTGTTTCATGGCAGCTCCAGGTGCTCGCGCGGTCCAGACCGCCCCTAGCCCACCATCTTGCCCGGCACCTTGTCCTTGGCGAGCTTCTTGAACTTCCGCACCACCATGTCGCGCTTCAGCTTCGAGATGTGGTCGATGAACAGCACACCGTTGAGATGGTCGATCTCGTGCTGCAGGCAGGTGGCCATCAGGCCTTCCGCCTGCATCTCCTGCAGCTTGCCGTCGCGGTCGAGATACTTCACCCGCACCGAAGCCGGGCGCTCGACCTCGGCATAATAGTCTGGGATCGACAGGCAGCCCTCCTCATAGACGGAACGCTGGTCGGAACTTTCGAGCACTTCCGGATTGATGAAGACATGCGGCTCCGGCGGCTCGCCTTCCTTGGCGAGGTCGATGACCAGCAGCCGCCGCGGCTCGCCGACCTGGATCGCCGCAAGGCCGATGCCCGGCGCGTCATACATGGTGTCGAGCATGTCGTCGGCCAACTTGCGCAAATCGGCATCGACGCGCTCGACCGACTCGGAAACCTGGCGCAGCACAGGATCGGGAAGGATGATGAGAGGCTTGATCGACATGGCGTCTCACCTAAGACCTCGCTTGAAAAGCGTCAACCGGGGCATCTTTGGCTTGTTCACGTTTTGATCTGTGCCAGGAGGCCGAATCGGTTATGCTGGCCAAATGAACGACATGACCTCCATGCTTTCCGAGCCCATCGCGCGGCTTGGCGCCACGACCATCACGTTTGGCCAGGCGCTGGCTTTCGGCGCAGTCCTTCTGCTTGCGCTGTTCGTGGCGCTCGTGGTCGCCCTGTGGCGCGCGGCCGGGGCGCGCGCGATGGCGGCCGCCGAAGCCGCCGACCATGCCCGCGATGCCGAGGCGAGAATGGCCGACATTATGCAGGCGCAAGCCGAGATGCAGGGGCGCATGGGCGCGATCGCCGAAGTTTTTGGGGCGAGGCAGGCCGAGCTCACCCAGTCGCTCGGACAACGGCTCGACGCCATGACCGGGCGTCTCGGCCAGACCATGGCCGAGCAGACCAAGTCGACGCATGAGAGCCTGGCCAAGCTGCAGGAGCGGCTGGCGGTGATCGACACCGCGCAAGGCAACATCCAGTCCTTGGCCGGCCAGGTCGTGCAGTTGCAGGCGATCCTCTCCAACAAGCAGACGCGCGGCGCCTTCGGCCAGTCGCGCATGGAGGCGATCGTCGCCGATGGCCTGCCGCACGGCGCCTACGAGTTCCAGGCCAGTCTGAGCAATGGCAGCCGGCCCGATTGCCTGGTGCGGATGCCGAACGGCGCGCCGATGCTGGCCGTCGATGCCAAGTTCCCGCTCGAAGCCTGGAACGCCATCCGGGCCGCCGAGGGCGCCGACATGCAGAAGGCGGCGGCGCAGGCTTTTCGGCGCGACATCGAGATACATATCCGCGATATCGCCGAAAAATATCTGATCCAGGGCGAGACGCAGGACACCGCCTTCATGTTCGTGCCGTCGGAATCGGTATTCGCCGAGATCCACGAGAATTTCGAGGCGGTGGTGCAGAAGGCGCACCGCGCCCGCGTCGTCATCGTCTCGCCCTCGCTGCTGATGCTGTCGATCCAGGTCATCCAGTCGATCCTGAAGGACGCCCGCATGCGCGAGCAGGCGCATCTGATCCAGGGCGAGGTCATCCGGCTGATGGAGGATGTGGCGCGGGTCGACGAGCGGGTGCGCCGGCTGCAGACGCATTTCGGCCAGGCGACCAAGGACATCGACGACATCCTGGTCTCGACGTCGAAAGTGACCAAGCGCGGCCAGAAGATCGAGGCGCTGGAGTTTGCCGAGGGCGAGGCCGAGCCGCCGCGCAATGGGCCGGCCAAGGTCGAGGCCGGGGCGCGCGTGGCTGATTCCAAGACCGGCCAACTCAGGCTGCGAGTCGTCGAGGGAGACGAGTAGTCGCGGAAGATTCGGCCAATCGCCAAGGCTCGCGCCGGCGGGCCGATCCGATAGCGCTATTGCTCTTCCGTCGTCGCCATGCCCTCGAATTCCGGAAGCCAGCGCAGGGCCGACCGGTGCCATTTCTGCTGTCTGGGAACCAAGTCCTGACGCTGCCGCGCGGTCCCGACCCTGATCCCATAAACCTTCGGACCATCGCCGACCGACGTTGCATAAAGATGCGAGCCGCAGTCGGCACAAAAAGCCTGGGCGCGCCTGGCGCCGCTTGCCACGACCTTGATGTAGATCTTCGGCGCGCCCCTGGTGATCCGGTAGTCGCTTTCCGGCGCCGGAACGGTGACCCGAAAGGCCGTGCCGGTCAGCTGCTGGCAGTCGGTGCAGTGGCAGATCGAGGTCTTTTGCGGATCGACCTCCGCCTCATAGGCGATCGCGCCGCAATGACATCCGCCGTCGATCTTCATCAGCTTTCCTCCTCACGAAGTCCGTTGCGTTGAACCTAACTCTCGTCCGAAGCCTCGGCGATGGCCTCGCGCCGCTGCTCCCATGTGCCAGTCGTTTGCGGCTTGACGAAGAGCCTGGATATCTGCGGCATTTCCTGCTTCAGCCTCGCCTCCAGGCGCTCGACGCAGGCCTCGATCTCGGGCGCGGTGAGATGATCCTCGAATTCGATGCTCAAACCCGCGACGATTTCCTCCGGCCCGATATGGACGCTCAGGATTCCGTTCGCCCGCTGGACCGCCGGATCCTCCTGGACGATCGCCAGCACCTTCTTCTGCACTTCGGACGAGGCAGGTTCACCGAGCAGCAGGCCCTTGCTCTCGCGCGCCAGGAAGATAGCCGTGGCGCCCAGGATGATGGCGATGCCGATCGAGCCGACGCCGTCGAGCTCGGGGATTTCCAGAAGTTCGGCGGACAGGATGCCGGCGAAGGCGACGATAAGGCCAAGCAGCGCGGCGCTGTCCTCGAACAGCACCGTGTAGACGCTCGGATCCTTGCTCGATTGCACAGCCTGCAACCAGCCTTGCTTACCCTTCTGCTGCCGGAACTCCTTCAGCGCCACCAGCCATGAGCTGCCCTCGAAGACGAAGGAGAGGGCAAGCACGATGTAGTTGACCTTGGCATTGACGACCGGTTCGGGCGCCATGATGTGGATGACGCCCTCATAGAAGGAAACGCCGGCGCCGAGCGCGAACACCAGAAGCGCCACGATGAAGCTCCAGAAATAGAGCTCGCGTCCGTGGCCGAGCGGGTGGGTACGGTCGGGCGGCCGCGCGGCGCGGTGCATGCCGTAGAGCAGGAGCCCGCCATTGCCAGTGTCGACCAGCGAATGCACGCCTTCCGACAGCATGGAGGACGAACCGGTGAAGAACGCCGCCGCGAATTTGGTCAGCGCGATCGCCAAATTGCCGGCGAGCGCGGCATAGATCACTCGTCTTGACCCGCTATGTCCTGCCATTCGATCTCCCGGCGCGCCCGAGCATTGATGCCCGCCCAGGCGAAACTCCACAGACAATGCGCCAGGCAGTCCGAAGTTCAAGCCACCATAGCGCGCTCGAGCCAGCATGGCGTCGGGAAACCGGTTGACATCCGGCTGGACGGCTTCGCAAGCGAGGCGGGGCCTCTTGCGGTCCGGCATTTCTCTTGTTTCACTTGCACGTCCACAATCGGAGGAGCGAATCATGGCTAAAGGTGCGATGAAGGCGGGCAAGGAAGCCCGCAAGCCGAAGAAGGACGCCAAGAAGCCCGCTGCGGCCCCGGCTCCGAAGGCGCCGCCGGTCAAGGCGATGCGCATAAAGGAAAAGTAAGCGGCCGAAATTCGGTCGATCCGGCTCAATGCAGACTTTGAACCGGCGGCATGACAGTGCTGCCGGTGTTTTGTTGATCGGGAAACAGGCCACCCCATATCAAGGGCGAGGACGACCTCGCTTCCCCGAAAACCGGCCGGGACGACCCGCCACCAGGCATCTCAAGCGATGCCGGAATGACGGAGTGTCTTCGATGTCCTGGATTCTTCTTTTCTTCGCCGGCCTGTTCGAGATCGGCTGGGCGATCGGCCTCAAATATACCGACGGCTTCTCGAAGCCGCTGCCGACCCTTCTCACCATTCCCTCGATGATCGTCAGCCTCGGCCTGCTCGGGCTGGCGCTGAAGACCCTGCCCGTCGGCACGGCCTACGCGGTGTGGACCGGCATCGGCACCGTCGGCACGGCGCTGCTCGGCATCTGGCTGCTCGGCGAGCCCGCGACGATTGTCCGGCTCGCCTGTATCGGCCTGATCGTCTGCGGCATCGTCGGGCTGAAACTGGTCGCCTAAAAGCGCGTCGCGTCGAAACGGATTCACGCGACGCGCGTTGCTTGATACATGTCGTTGTCGCAAAACCGAGGTTACTTTGCGCGACATGCATTAGCCCGTTATCCGCAGCACAAACGCGTTCAGGGCCGCTTTCAGCGACCCTGAACCATTTTCCTGGAATTGCTTTAGCGGGCGGAGAAGCCCGGAGGCGTGCGGCCGACGCGTGCCTTGCGAGCGGCGTAGCGTGCGTCACGCTTGGCCTTGCGCGCGGCCTCATCGGCGAGTTCGAAAGCGATGCGCTCGGAGTCCTCGGCCTCGCGGCGCTTGGCCTCTTCGGCCGCCGCTGCTTCCGCCGCAAGACGCGCCGCTTCAGCAATCGCCTCGCGCTCGGCCTTCTGCGCCGCTTCGCGCGCCAGCTTTTCCTGCTTCAGCCTTGCCTTTTCCGCCTCGCGGATGGCGCGGGCCTCAAGGATAGCCTTGCGTTCGGCCTGGCGAGCCAGCACTGTCGGATCATCCGCCGCCGGTTTTGCCTTGAAGCGCTCGAGCAGCGCCTTCTTTGCCTCGTTCGCGGCATTGCGCCGCTCGAAAATGTCTTTTTCCCTGTAGATAGCCAAGTGCACTTCCCTGCAGTCTATTCGCGACGCTTACATACGCGTGAAAGCGGCAAGTTCAAGCGCCAAAACGGTATACCAGCCATGAAAAATCCGGGCTTGTTGCCGAAGGGATACGGCTCGGCAGCGCGCGATGCACTGTTCACAGATCGCACCTCTGGCGGGCAGAACGGTAGATGGCTACCTCTAGTGCCGACAAGCAACACCCATATGAACACCTCAGGATAAAAACCAGATGGAACTCGGTCTCTACACTTTCGCCGATGTCAACCCGGAGCCGGGTGTCGGCGCGATCGGCCCGCATGAGCGGCTGCGCAACCTCATCGAGGAAATCGAGCTGGCCGACCAGGTCGGCCTCGACGTGTTCGGCCTCGGCGAGCATCACCGCCCCGACTATGCCGCCTCGGCTCCGGTCGTGGCGCTGGCCGCGGCGGCCGAGCGCACGAAGCGCATCCGCCTGACCAGCGCGGTCACGGTGCTTTCCTCCGACGATCCGGTGCGCGTCTTCCAGCAATTCGCGACGCTCGACCTTCTGTCCGGCGGCCGCGCCGAGATCATGGCCGGGCGCGGCTCCTTCATCGAATCCTTCCCGCTGTTCGGCTACAATCTCGAGGACTATGACGAGCTCTTCGCCGAGAAGCTCGACCTGTTGCTCGCCATCCGCGACCAGGTGACAGTGACGTGGCAGGGCAAGCTGCGCGCGCCGATCAACGGCCGCGGCGTCTATCCGCGACCGTTACAGGAAAAACTACCGGTCTGGATCGCCATCGGCGGCACGCCGCAATCCGCCGCCCGCGCCGGCGTGCTCGGCCTGCCGCTGGCCCTGGCCATCATCGGCGGCGAGCCTGCGCGTTTCGCGCCGCTGTTCGATATCTATCGCGAGGCAGCGCGGCGCGCCGGCACCGACCCGGCAACGCTTGCCACCAGCATCAACGTGCACGGCTTCATCGCCCAGACGATCGAACAGGCCGCCGACGACTTCTATGGACCGCAGGCCGAAGTAATGAACCGCATCGGCCGCGAGCGTGGCTGGGGCCCAACCTCGCGCGCCCATTTCGACCAGGCGCGCGGACCCAACGGCGCGCTCTTCGTCGGCAATCCTGAAGCTGTGGCGGAAAAGATCGTCGCCCAGCACAAGATCTTCGGCAACGACCGCTTCCTGCTGCAGATGGCGATCGGCACCATGCCGCATGCCAAGATCATGAAGGCGATCGAGCTCTACGGCACCAAGGTCGCGCCGATCGTGCGCAAGGAAACGGCCAAGGCCGCGCCCGCCATCTTGGCGCCGGTCGCCTGAGCGGCAGTCGAAGCCGGTCTCCAGATGCTAGAGCAATTCCAGGAAACGTGTGAGCGGTTTTCCGTCCGGAATTGCGTAGAAACAAAGAGATAGAGCGGTTCGCCGTTTCCGTGAAACGGTGAAGCGCGCTAGGCCTCTGGATGCCCGGCGCCGACGGCCATCACTTCGGCATGGAGCGTCTCGGTTGCCTCATCGGCCGGGAACATGCACTCGACACGCGGTTCCTGGGCGGCGACGGTTTGCGGCTCGATCTGTCGTCGCGAAAGCCTGCCCCGTATTAGGCCAGGCCGGCGCGGCGGCTCAATTACACGTCATGTAATAGCGCGACCGCATGAGCGATGCCGGGGAAAGCCGGCTCATGGAACCTTGCCCGGAACTCCCGCGTTTCGCGCAGAAGCCTGCCATGCATTCATTGTTTGGGTGACGGGCTGCAAGGGGAACCGATGAAAACCGAACCGATTGCTTCGGGCGCGAGCGTTGCCGAAAGCCCTGATCCGCGTGCCAACGCCCGGGCGGACATGCGCTTGACGCGGTCGCTGGTGATCGGGATTTTCATTCTGCTGACGATCGCAGCGCTCTACTTCGCCCGTGACTTCTTCATGCCGGTGATCCTCGCCTTCCTGCTGGCGCTGACGCTGACGCCGATCGTGCGCTTCCTGCGCAAGCACGGCGTACCGGAGGTGGTTTCGGCGACGCTGCTGGTGCTGCTTTCCATCTTTGTTTTCGTCGTCGCGGGCTATCTGCTCAGCGGTCCGGTCATCGACCTCATCAACAACTCCTATTCGATCGGCCAGCAGCTCACCGAGCGGCTGGCACCGTTCAAGCGGCCGCTCGAACGGGTGATGGATCTCGCGCATCAGCTCGAAGCGCTGACCGAGACTTCGCAGGAGCCAGGCGTGCAGCGGGTCGCGGTGGCGCCTTCCGGCGTTCTGTCCACGGCGGCCAGCAATATCCTGGAAGCCGGCACCTCGATCACCATCGTCTTCGTGCTGTCGCTGTTCCTGCTCGCCTCGGGCACGCTGTTCTACGAGAAGATCGTGCAGTCCTTCACCAGCATGACCCAGAAGAAGCGGGCGCTGCGCGTGGTCTATGACGTCGAGCACGAAATCTCGCACTATCTGCTTACCGTTGCCCTGATCAATGCCGGCCTCGGCACGACAATCGGGCTGGGCCTCTGGGGGCTCGGCATGCCCACCCCGCTGGTGTGGGGCGCGGCGGCGGCGCTGCTCAATTTCCTGCCCTATGTCGGCGCGCTGATGACCGTCCTGCTCGTCGCCATCATCGCGTTGATCAGCTTCGACACGATCGCCTATGCGCTGCTGCCGCCGGCTTTCGTGGTGTTGTGCGATATCGTCGAAGGCCAGTTCGTGACGCCGACGGTGGTCGGCCGCCGCCTTGAGATCAACGCGGTGGCGATCTTAATCGCCATCGCCTTCTGGTCATGGCTATGGGGCTTCGTCGGCGCGCTGATGGCGGTGCCGTTGCTGGTCGTCATCAAGGTCTTCTGCGACCATTTCGAGGGCTTGAGCCATGTCGGCAACTTCCTCGCGGCGCAGCAGTCCATGGCCGTGGACGAGGAAGCGACCGAGAACAATCATAAATCCGCGCCCTGAAACCTTGGCACAATCTCAAACCTCGCACATTGTTTGCGGCACCGCCGGCGAGTGCCTATATCGGACCGGTCAAGCCGGACCTGTCCCCTGAATGAGCGACTTCGATCTCGATGGCTATTTCGCCCGCATAGGTTATGACGGGCCAACCGACGTTTCGCTCGCCACGCTGCAGGCGCTGCACGCAATCCACCCGCGGGCGATTCCGTTCGAGAACATCGACGCCTTGATGGGCGTTTCCGTCGGCCTCGACGTCGCTTCGCTGCAGGACAAGATTTTTAGCCGGGGCCGCGGCGGCTATTGCTTCGAGCACAATCTGATCTTCATGCATGCGCTTGACGCGCTGGGGTTCACGGTCAGCGGACTTGCCGCCCGCGTGCTCTGGGGCCAGCCTGATGACGCCATTACGGCGCGCAGCCATATGCTGCTGCGCATCGAGCTTGGCGGCCGTGCCTATATCGCCGATGTCGGCTTCGGCGGCCTGACGCTGACGGCGCCGTTGCTGCTGGAGCCGGGCCTCGAACAGCAGACGCCGCACGAGGCCTTCCGCGTTGTCGAAACCGGCGACCATCTGCGCCTGCAAGCAGGCATTGGCGGTGATTGGCGTACGCTCTACCGCTTCGACATGAGCCAAGCCTATGAGGTCGATTACCGGGTCGCCAGCCATTTCCTGTCGACGCATCCGAGCTCGCATTTCCTGACGACGCTGGTGGCCGCGCTCGCCTTGCCCGACCGGCGCTATGCGCTGCGCAACAACCGGCTGTCGACGCATCATGCCGGCGGCCGCAGCGAGCAGCGCGAAATCGCGATGGCCGCCGAACTCGCCGACGTGCTGGAGAACCAGCTCGCCATCGTCATTCCCGACCGCGCCGCCTTCGAGACAAGGCTGCGGGAAAAACGCATCGTGGAGACCTGACCAATGACGGACCTTTCGGTTCTCGACCTGTCGCCGATCACGCAAGGCAGCACCGCAACGCAGTCGCTCGCCAATTCGCTCGACCTTGCCCGCCATGCCGAGCGCCTGGGCTACAAGCGTTACTGGCTGGCCGAGCACCACAACATGCCGGGCATTGCGAGCGCCGCGACGTCCGTCGTGATCGCGCATGTCGCCGGCGGCACCAAGTCGATCCGCGTCGGCGCCGGCGGCATCATGCTGCCCAACCATGCGCCACTGGTGATCGCCGAGCAGTTCGGCACGCTGGCCGCGCTTTTTCCCGGCCGCATCGACCTCGGTCTCGGCCGCGCGCCGGGCACCGACATGCTGACCGCGCGAGCGCTGCGCCGCAACCTGGAGTCCACCGATAACTTCCCGCAGGACGTGGTCGAGCTGATGGGCTATTTCCAGCCGGCCGAGGAAGGCCAGCGCATCCGCGCGGTGCCCGGCGAAGGCCAGACCGTACCGGTCTGGATCCTCGGCTCCAGCCTCTATGGCGCGCAGCTCGCGGCACTTCTCGGCCTGCCTTACGCCTTCGCCTCGCATTTCGCGCCGGCCGAGCTCGACCATGCGCTGGAGGTTTATCGCACGCGGTTCCAGCCCTCGGCGCAGCTCGACAAGCCCTATGTCATGCTCGGCCTCAACGTCTTTGCCGCGCCGACCGACGCCGAAGCGAAGCTTCTGTTCAGCTCGCTGCAGCAGGCCTTCGTCAATCTGCGCAGCGGCCGGCCCGGCCAGTTGCCGCCGCCGGTCGAGAATTACGACCGCGATCTCGATTCCGTCGCGAAGACCATGCTTGCCCAGGCGCTGTCCTGCGCCGTCGTCGGTTCGCCGGAAACGGTGCGCCAGGGCATCGACGCCTTCATAGGCCGCACCGGCGCCGACGAATTGATGGTGACGGCGCAGTGCTTCGATCACGCGGCGCGCGTGCGTTCCTTCGAGATCCTCGCCGACGTGCACAAATCGATGTCGAAGGCGGCCTGAGAGGGCCGCTTTTGAATGACACACCGGTCTGCTAAGGGCGCGGACGGCTTTTCCTCAACAAAGAGTTCCCCCGTGACCCACGACCTCGACGACCGCATGCATTTTGCCATCGACCTGGCGCGGCGCGCCGGCGAGCTGGGCCTCAAATATTTTCGCGACCTCGACAATTTGACCGTCGAGAGCAAGGGCCATCAGGACCTGGTTTCCGAAGGCGACCGCGAGGTCGAGCTGTTCATCCGCGCGGCAATCGCCGAGGCCTATCCGCAAGACGGCATCGTCGGCGAGGAGCACGCGGCCGTGGCCGGAACAACCGGTCATGTCTGGGTGATCGACCCGATCGACGGCACCGCCAATTTCGTGCGCGGCATTCCCGCCTGGTGCGTGGTGATCGCCTGCGCCAGGAATGGCGAGACGGAGGTCGGCGTCATCCATGAGCCTTCGACCGACGAGACCTTCTACGGCCGCCTCGGCGGCGGCGCCTTCCTCAATGGCAAGCCGATCAAGGCCAGCAATGCGGCGTCGCTTTCCGAGGGCGCCGTCGGCACCGGGCTTTCCAACCGCGTTTCGACCACGAATGTCGTCGTGCTCATCGGCCTGATCATGGGCGAAGGCGGCGTCTTCTACCGCAATGCTTCTGGAGCGCTGATGCTTGCCTATGCGGCGTCCGGCCGGCTGATCGGCTATATCGAGGAGCACATGAATGCCTGGGATTGCCTGGCCGGCATGCTGCTGGTCGAGGAGGCCGGCGGCACGGTGCTGAAAGCGGACCCCAAGACCGTGATCGGCAAAGGCACCCGCGTGATCACCGGCGGCAAACACATCTTCCCCAGGCTGCAGCTGCTTTGCGAGACCGCCTTCGGATTTACGCGCTGACGGTCTGCGCGACCGCTCCCAGCGGCCGACAGGAATTGCGGATCATCAGCCGGCCCTTGAGGACGAGCTTGCGCGGCGGCGCGTCGCGATTGCCGGCCAGCCGGTCGAGCAGAAGGTTCGCCGCCTGCTCGCCGATCGCCTGCACGGGCTGCGCCACGGTGGTCAGCTGCGGCACGAACACGTCCGACCAGGGAAAATCGTCGAAGCAGGCGACCGAGATGTCCTCGGGGCAGCTGAGGCCGATGTCGCGGATCGCCTTCATGGTGCCGATCACCATCGGGTTGTTGGCCGAGAAGATCGCGCTTGGCCGGTCGTGCAGCGACAAGAGCTGCATGGTCGCGTTGTAGCCGTCGATCTCGTGGAAATTGCCGGAGCGCACGAGCTCCTCGGCCACCGGCAGGCCGGCGGCCTGCAGCGCCTCGCGGTAGCCGATCATGCGGTCATGCATGGGGGATATGTCGGAGGTGCCGGTGATGTAGCCGATGCGCCGGTGGCCAAGATGGATAAGATAGGTGACGGCGTCGAACACGGCGCGCTGGTTGTCCAGCACCACCGCATCGGTGTCGACGCCTTCGCAGAGACGGTCGAGCAGCACCACCGGCACATTGGCGTCCTCGACGATGCTCTTCAAAATGCCGCCGTCGCCGACGCGGGCCACGATCAGCCCGTCGACCATGCGGTCGAGCAGCAGGCGTATCTGCTCGTCCTGCGTGTTCAAATCCTCGTCCGTGCAGCACAGCATGACGGCATAGCCGGCGCGGTCGAACGCCTGCTGGATGACCGAGACGACATCGGTGAAGAACGGGTTGGTGATGTGCGGCACGGTGAGCCCGATGGTCCGCGTGGTGCCCATCTTGAGGCTGCGGGCAATGGCGTTGCGCTTGTAGCCGATGTCGCGGATCGCCTGCTCGATGCGCTGGGTAAGCTCCGGACTGACGGTGGCGGTGCCGTTCAGCAATGCCGACACGGTGGCCACGGACACACGCGCCGCCTCCGCCACATGCAACATGGTCGGCGCCGTGGATTTCCGCTGGTTTTTCCGCCCTGACACCGTCATTTTCGAAACGTTTAGCCACCCTTATTTGGCTAAACCTACGTAAACCCGGTGTTTTTCGCAAGAATTGAAATGCATCAATCCTCAGTGAGGAGATAGGCGCTTGACACATTCGAAACGTTTAGATTAGCGTTCGGGCAGTCGAAGACGACGGAGGGAGGCCGTCCTTTTGCCATGCAGCGCGCTGATTCCATCACGACTGGCATTGCGGCCGCCGACGGTCCCGCCGTCGTCCTGAGCGCGACCGGCATTTCCAAGCGATTTGGCGGCATCGCCGCGCTGTCCGATGTGAGCCTGGACCTCAGGCCCGGCGAGGTGCATGCGCTGATGGGCGAGAACGGCGCCGGCAAGTCGACGCTGATGAAGATCCTCTCGGGCGTCTATACCGATTACGAAGGCGCCGTGGCGATCGACGGTCAGGCGGTGCGTTTCACCGGCGTCCGCGACGCCGAGGATGCGGGCATCGCCATCATCCACCAGGAGCTCAACCTCGTTCCCGAGCTCAGCGTCGCCGACAACATCTTCCTCGGCCGCGAAAAGCTGATCGCCGGGCTGGTCGTCGACCGCAAGGCGAGCAGCCGCGCCGCCAGCGCGCTGCTGCAGCGGCTGGGCATCGAGCTCGATCCGGAAGCGCGGGTCGGCACGCTCAGGGTCGGCGAGCAGCAACTGGTGGAGATCGCCAAGGCGCTGTCGAAATCGGCGCGCATCCTGATCATGGACGAGCCGACCTCGGCGCTGTCGCCGGCCGAGTGCGAGAGACTGTTCCGCATCATCGGCCAGCTTGCGGCAAGCGGCGTCGCGATCGTCTATATCTCGCACCGCATCGACGAGGTGATGCATCTGGCAAGCCGGGTGACGGTGCTGCGCGACGGGCGCCATGTGCTGACCGAGGACATGGCGGGACTAGGCGAAGACGCCATCATCTCGGCCATGGTCGGCCGCGACCTCCTCGCTTCCTCCGATCATGAGCGCGGCACCGGCGACAAGGTGGTGCTCTCGGTCAGGGACCTGTCGCTGTCGAAGCCCGACCGGCATGGCTGGCGCACGGTGATCGAGGGCGTGAGCTTCGACCTTTCGGCGGGCGAGATCCTCGGCATCGGCGGGCTGCTGGGTTCCGGCCGCACCGAAATCCTGGAAGCGATCTTCGGCTCCAGCGGCGGCCGCACCGGCGGCGAGATCCAGCTCGACGGCGCGCCGGTCGAGATCGGCTCGCCGCGCGAGGCCCGACGGCTCGGCATCGCCCTGGTGACCGAGGACCGCAAGACGCAAGGCCTGCATCTCCAAGCCTCGATCACCGACAATGTCGCCCTGCCTCTGGTCGGCGCGCTGGCGCGCTTTGGCCTGCGCTCGCGCTCAGGCGAGCAAGGCCTTGCGCGAGAGGCGGTCAGGGCGCTCGGCATACGCTGCGAAAGCATCGAGCAGGCCGCCGGCACGCTGTCGGGCGGCAACCAGCAGAAGGTGGTGATCGGCAAATGGCTGGCGACGCGGCCGCGCGTGCTTCTGCTCGACGAGCCGACGCGCGGCATCGATGTCGGCGCCAAGCGCGAAATCTACGACCTCATCTTCAAGCTCGCCGGCGACGGTTTGGCGATTGCCGTGATCAGCTCCGAACTGCCGGAGCTTCTGCATCTCGCCGATCGCATCCTGGTTATGGCGGAAGGCCGCCAGCGCGGCATCCTGTCCCGCGCCGAAGCCAGCGAGGAAGCTATCATGCGGCTCGCCGCGCCGAGACGCACAGCGAGATCCGCCGCATGAACCTCATCAGCCTTCTCTCCCGCACCAAGCTTTACTGGGGGCTGATCGCCATCTTCCTGATCGGCGTGTTCGGCTCGCCGATCAGCTCCAAGGGCAACAACATCTTTTTGTCCTACGGCAACCTGCTCGACGTGCTGCGCCAGGTGTCGACCACCGGCCTCATCGCCACCGGCATGACGGCGGTGATCCTGACCGGCGGCATCGATCTTTCCGTCGGCTCGCTGATGGCGATCTGCTCGGTCGTCTGCGCCATGCTGCTGACGGTGCCGGGCGTCACGCCGTCGGCGGCGCTCGGCGTGCCGACAACGGCGCTGGTCGCCTTGTGCCTCGGCGCGCTCGTCACCCGCTTCATCCTGCTCAACATCGAGAAATCCCGCGCCGGCGCCGAAGCCGGCCGCGAGGTGCGGCTGGACAAGGCGCGCGGGCTGGTCATCCCGGGCGTGGTCGGCGTCATCCTATGCTGCCTTTCGCTGTGGTACCTGCTGCCGCAGGTCGAGACCAAGTTCGGTGTACTCGGCGTGCTTCTGGTGGCGCCTTGCGTCGGCCTTCTGTTCGGCACCATCAACGGCTTCATCATCGTCGCCGGGCGGCTGCAGCCCTTCATCGTCACGCTGGCGATGATGGTGACCGCGCTCGGCATCGCCAGGCTGACCGCCGGCCAGAACAATGCGGTGCTGCCGGTCTATACCGGTTCCAACGCCACCGCCGAATTCGAGATCCTGCGCTCGCTGGTGTTCGGCGTCGTGCCGATGCCGGGCCTGTTCTTCCTCGGCGCGATCGTGATCTACGGCGCGGTGCTGCGCTTCACGCCCTTCGGCCGCTATGTCTACGCCATCGGCGGCAATGAGGAGGCGGCGCGGCTTTCGGGCATCGCCGCGGGGCGCGTCAAGATCGCCACCTATGCGGTGTCCGGCCTGCTCGCCGGCATCGCGGCGGTGCTCTACGTGGCGCAGTACCGGCAAGGCAAGCCCGATGCCGGCGCGGGGCTCGAGCTCGACGCCATCGCCGCCGTGGTCATCGGCGGCACCAGCCTGATGGGCGGACGCGGCAGCCTGATCGGCACCTTCTGCGGCGTGCTGATCTTCGGGCTGCTGTCCAACATCCTGCAACTGCACAACATCAATTCCAACCTTCAGCTGGTGCTGAAGGGGGCGATCATCATCGGCACCGTGCTCGTGCAGGAGCGCAACGCCGGCGACCTTCTCAGCTATCTGCGCCTGCCCAACGGACGGGCGGCGCAAAAGGAAACGGCCGCGGCCAAGCGACCGTCACAGGAGACCTCGTCTCTATAATCCGGAGGAAACAGGACCATGAAACGACGTGATATGCTGAAGCTCGCCACTTTCGCGGCGGCACTGCTGACGACCACCGCAATCTTGTCCGGCAACCATGCCTTTGCCCAGGACAAGAAGTGGAAGATCGGCTTCTCGCAGGTGACGACCATCGAGCCCTGGCGCGCCCAGTTCAACAAGGACATCATCGCGGAGGCCGCCAAGCATCCGGACGTCGAGCTGATCATCACCGACGGCGAGGACAAGACCGAAAAGCAGGTCGCCGATGTCGAGAACCTGATCCGCCAGGAAGTCGACGCGCTGCTGGTGTCGCCGAAGGAATCGGCCGGGCTCACCGGCGTGGTGCAGCAGGCGATCGACGCCAAGATCCCGGTCTTCGTGCTCGACCGCAATGTCGACACCAAGGATTACACGCAGTTCGTCGGCGGAGACAACGCGCTGATCGGCCGTGCCGCGGGCGAATACGCCGTCGAGCTCCTCGGCGGCAAGGGCAAGGCCGCCGGCAATGTCGTCGAGATCTGGGGCGGCATGGGAACGCAGCCGGCGCATGACCGCCATGACGGCTTCCATGAATTCACCGACAAGGAGCCGGGCATCAAGTACCTGCTCGACCAGCAGTCGGGCGACTGGAAGCAGGACCAGGCCTACAACATCATGGCCAACGCGCTGAAGACCAACGAGAAGATCGACCTCGTCTACGGCCACAACGATCCGATGGCCTATGGCGCCTATCTCGCGGCCAAGGACGTCGGGCGCGAAAAGGACATCAAGTTCATCGGCATCGACGGCCTGCCCAACGAAGGCGTGCAGATGGTGAACAAGGGCGAACTGACGGCGACCTTCACCTATGTCACGCCGGGCGCCGAGGGCCTGCGCCAGGCGATCAAGTTCCTGAACGGCGAGAAGGTCGAGAAGACCATCACGCTGCCGACGGAAAGGGTCACCAAGGACAACGCCGCCAAGATTCTCAAGGACAACGGGCTCTAAGCCCGGGATACCCTGCCGGGCCACGCGCCCGGCAGGGCTTTTGCCAGGGCGCTGGGCGCTCTTCAAATCTCGTCGCCAGGTTCCGAAACCATCGCGGCAACGCGGATTTCGGGCTCTTTCGCGACCGAAAGTCACGCCCGCCAGGGCAAGCCGTGCCCTGCCCGGAAGGCCTATCCGCGCGCCGTCAACGGCGCCTGTTTCAAAAAAGCGATCCGGAACAATGCGATAGCGCGATCTCGCGCCGGTCCTGCCGCAAGGCGCGGCGGCTCGCCTTCCGGCCCGCGCCGAGACGACGGACACCTTGCGCAGAATGCTTGCGCCTTGTGTCGCCTGTTCTTATATACGCGCCAGCCGTCCGGCCTCGAAAAGCGGGGACCGCGATGGGATTTCTTGTGAACAGGGGCTTTCGTCGGAACGCCTTTTGAAGGGTCCTGAGAGCCTGCTTAGAGGAGAGACTAGAACAATGGCAAAAGTTATCGGTATCGATCTCGGCACCACCAATTCCTGTATCGCCATCATGGATGGCAAGGACCCCAAGGTGATCGAGAACGCTGAGGGCGCGCGCACGACGCCTTCCATCGTCGCCATCTCGAATGACGGCGAACGTCTCGTCGGCCAGCCGGCCAAGCGCCAGGCGGTCACCAATCCGGAAAACACCATCTTCGCGGTCAAGCGCCTGATCGGCCGCCGCTATGACGACCCGGTGACGGAGAAGGACAAGAAGCTTGTCCCCTACAAGATCGTCAAGGGCGACAATGGCGACGCGTGGGTCGAGGCCGGCGGCAAGAAGCAGTCGCCCAGCCAGATCTCGGCCATGATCCTGCAGAAGATGAAGGAGACGGCGGAAGCCTATCTCGGCGAGAAGGTCGAGAAGGCGGTCATTACCGTTCCGGCCTATTTCAACGACGCCCAGCGCCAGGCGACCAAGGACGCCGGCAGGATCGCCGGCCTCGAGGTGCTGCGCATCATCAACGAGCCGACGGCCGCGGCGCTCGCCTATGGCCTGGAGAAGAAGGACGGCAAGACCATCGCGGTCTATGACCTTGGCGGCGGCACCTTCGATATTTCCGTGCTGGAAATCGGCGATGGCGTGTTCGAGGTGAAGTCGACCAACGGCGACACCTTCCTCGGCGGCGAGGACTTCGACATGCGGCTCGTCGAGTATCTGGCGGCCGAGTTCAAGAAGGAACAGGGCATCGACCTGAAGAACGACAAGCTTGCCCTGCAGCGCCTCAAGGAAGCCGCGGAAAAGGCCAAGATCGAGCTGTCGTCGACGACGCAGACCGAGATCAACCTGCCCTTCATCACCGCCGACGCCAGCGGCCCGAAGCACCTGACGATGAAGCTCACCCGGGCAAAGTTCGAAAGCCTGGTCGAGGATCTCGTGCAGCGCACGATCGAGCCCTGCAAGGCGGCGCTCAAGGATGCCGGCCTGAAGGCCGGCGAGATCGACGAAGTGGTGCTGGTCGGCGGCATGACCCGCATGCCCAAGATCCAGGAGATCGTGAAGCAGTTCTTCGGCAAGGAGCCGCACAAGGGCGTCAACCCGGATGAGGTCGTCGCTCTCGGCGCCGCCATCCAGGCCGGCGTGCTGCAGGGCGACGTCAAGGACGTGCTCCTGCTCGACGTGACGCCGCTATCGCTGGGCATCGAGACGCTGGGTGGCGTGTTCACCAGGCTGATCGAGCGCAACACGACGATCCCGACCAAGAAGAGCCAGACCTTCTCGACCGCCGAGGATTCGCAGTCGGCGGTGACGATCCGGGTCTTCCAGGGCGAGCGCGAAATGGCGGCCGACAACAAGATGCTCGGTCAGTTCGACCTGGTCGGCATCCCGCCGGCCCCGCGCGGCGTGCCGCAGATCGAGGTCACCTTCGACATCGACGCCAACGGCATCGTCAACGTCTCGGCCAAGGACAAGGGCACCGGCAAGGAGCACCAGATCCGCATCCAGGCTTCGGGCGGCCTGTCCGACGCCGACATCGAGAAGATGGTGAAGGACGCCGAGGCCAATGCCGACGCGGACAAGAAGCGCCGTGCCCTCGTCGAGGCGCGCAACCAGGCCGAAGCGCTGGTGCATTCTTCCGAGAAGTCGCTCAAGGACTATGGCGACAAGGTCTCGGAGGCTGACCGCACCGCGATTGCCGACGCCATCGCCGCGCTGAAGGCCGCGGCCGAAGGCGACGACCCGGCCGATATCGAGGCCAAGTCGCAGTCGCTTGCCGAAGCTTCGATGAAGCTCGGCCAGGCCATGTACGAGGCCTCGCAGAAGGAAGCGGCCGAAGCCGACGCCAAGGCGGATGCCGCCAAGGATTCGGACGTGGTCGACGCCGACTTCGAGGAAATCGACGAAGACGACGACAAGAAGAAGTCGGCTTGAGCCGGCTGACGGCGAATAAGTGCAAAAGCCCGGCGCAAGGCCGGGCTTTTTTGCAACCTTCGTTGAAAAAGTGCGGACCTGCCTGAAAATGTGACGGAAAAACCCGGAGTGGCGCCGGCTTGGTACTAGCATCCGGGAAACATCGCTCCTAAATCCAAGAACGTGCCGGCAAACGTCGCCAACAATGCTTGAAGACATTGAGCATCCGGACAGCGGGAAAAAATGAAAGCTGATTTCTACGAAACGCTGGGCGTGCAAAAAGGCGCCGACGACAAGGAACTCAAGAGCGCTTTCCGTAAGCTCGCCATGCAGTTCCATCCCGACCGCAACCCGGGTGACGGTGCCTGCGAGCACAAGTTCAAGGAAATCAACGAAGCCTACGAGACGCTGAAGGACCCGCAGAAGCGCGCCGCCTATGACCGTTTCGGCCACGCCGCCTTCGAGCAGGGCGGCATGAACGGCGCAGCACACGGTTTCGGCGCCGGCGGCTTCGCCGACATCTTCGAGGATATTTTCGGCGACATGATGGGCGGCCGCCAGCGCCGCTCCTCCGGCGGCCGCGAACGCGGCGCCGACCTGCGCTACAACATGGAAATCACGCTGGAAGAAGCCTTTGCCGGCAAGACGGCGCAGATCCGCGTGCCGGCTTCGATCTCGTGCTCGGAATGCTCCGGCAGCGGCGCCAAGCCCGGCACGCAGCCGGTGACCTGCTCGATGTGCCACGGCCACGGCAAGGTGCGCGCCACACAAGGCTTCTTCTCGATCGAACGCACCTGCCCGCAATGCCAGGGCCGCGGCCAGACGATCAAGGATCCCTGCCCGAAATGCGCCGGACAGGGCCGCGTCACCGAGGAGCGCTCGCTGTCGGTCAACATCCCGGCCGGCATCGAGGACGGCACCCGCATCCGGCTGGCCAATGAGGGCGAAGCCGGCCTGCGCGGCGGACCGTCCGGCGACCTCTACATCTTCCTGGCGGTCAAGCCGCACGAATTCTTCCAGCGCGACGGCGCCGATCTTTATTGCAAGGTGCCGATCTCGATGACGACGGCAGCGCTTGGCGGCTCCTTCGAGGTCACCACGCTCGATGGCACGCAGACCAAGGTCAAGGTGACGGAAGGCACCCAGAACGGGCGCCAGTTCCGCTTGAAGGGCAAGGGCATGCCGGTGCTGCGCCAGCCCAATGTCGGCGACCTCTATATCCAGACGGCGGTCGAGACGCCGCAGAACCTGACGCGCCGCCAGCGCGAATTGCTGGAAGAGTTCGAGCAACTCTCCTCGAAGGACAATTCGCCCCAGTCGAGCGGCTTTTTCGCCCGCATGAAGGACTTCTTCGAGTCGTTCGGCGAAGGCTGAGGTCTTTTTGACGCAAGTCGTTGTCCCAAACCGCTTCGCGCTTTTGAGCGACTTGCGTTCGGCTTCCCAAGCGTCGTCAACACCTTATGCCAGGTTGACGCCTTGCCTTGTTCCACCCAACTGCTAAGTAGCGGATCGGGGGGTGAGCATTGAGGAGAGCTCGCATGGCACGTAGTCCCGGGTTGCGCAAAGCGCTGGCGGAAAAATTCGACGACGAGCTGAAGTTCTTCAAAGGCTGGATCGACAAGCCGAAAACCGTCGGCTCGATCGTTCCCACCAGTTCCATCACCGCCCGCAAGATGGCGTCGATCGTCAATCCGAGATCGGGCCTGCCGGTGCTCGAGGTCGGGCCCGGCACCGGGGTCATCACCCGCGCCATCCTGGCCCAGGGCGTGAAGCCCGAAAACCTCTACGCGGTCGAATATTCGACCGACTTCGTGCGCCATCTGCGCGGGCTCTATCCCGGCGTCAACGTGATCGAGGGCGACGCCTTCAATCTCAATGCCACGCTCGGCGACAAGCGCGACATGGTGTTCGATTCGGTCGTTTCCGGCGTGCCGCTGCTCAACTTCCCGGTCGCCCAGCGCATCGCCTATATCGAAAGCCTGCTCGCCCGCATTCCCGCCGGCAGGCCGATCGTGCAGCTGACCTACGGCCCGCTGTCGCCGATCCCGCCCGGCCGCGGCAACTACACGGTCAAGCATTTCGATTTCATCATCCGCAACATCCCGCCGACGCAGCTTTGGATCTACCGAAGGGAGGGATAAGGCGGTAGGGAATAGTCAGGAAACCACTCTCCTAATGCCTATCCCCTACTGCCTACTGCCTTTTGCGAAGCAATGCCCGTGATCCCAAGAATCCTCGTCTTCGCCGGCTCGGTCCGGACCGGCGCCTTCAGCGGCCGGACCGCCGATGCGGCGCAGAAGGAACTCGCCATGCAAGGCGCCGAGGTGACGCGCATCTCGCTTGGCGATTATCCGCTGCCGATCATGGACGAGGACCTGGAAAAGGAAAAAGGCATCCCCGAGAACGCGGTCAAGCTCGGCCGCCAGATCGCCGCCCATGACGGCTTGCTGATCGCGACGCCCGAATATAACGGCTCGATCCCGCCCCTGCTCAAGAACAGCATCGACTGGGTGAGCCGGATACGGCGCGACGGCAGCCGCGCGTACAGACCGTTTGCCGGCAAGCCGGTCGGACTCTGCTCGTCGTCGGAGGGCAAATTCGCCGGCATACGCTGCATCAATCATCTGCGCGCGGTGCTGGTGCGTTGCCAGATGGAGGTGATCACGCCGGAATGCTCGGTCTCCGAGGCCGACACGGCGTTCGCCGAGGACGGACAGTTCAAGGACGCCAGACTACACCAATCGATGGAGCGCCTATGCCGTACACTGATCGAAACCTCGCGCATGCTGTCCACCCGGATCGAGGCGTGATCAATTTCGCGGAGGCCGATGCAATGCGGGAGCGGCTGATCGTCGGGCTCGACCTGCCGACGCTGAAGGAGGCCGAGAAGGCGGTGCGCGAGCTCGAAGGCGCCGTTTCCTTCTACAAGATCGGCTACCAGCTCGCCTTCGCCGGCGGATTGGACTTCGCGCGGGAACTGGCCAGCGGCGGCACCAAGGTGTTCCTCGACATGAAACTGCTCGACATCGACAACACGGTGGCCAAAGGGGTCGAGAACATCGTCAGGATGGGCATGACGATGCTCACCATCCATTCCTATCCGAAGGCCATGCGGGCCGCCGTGGACGCGGCCAGGGGAAGCGAGCTTTGCCTGCTGGCGGTCAGCGTGCTCACCTCGATGGACGAGCAGGACATGATCGACGCCGGCTATGAATACGACCCGCACACGCTGGTGCTCAGACGCTCCGAACAGGCGCTGCACACCGGCATGGGCGGCATCGTCTGCTCGGCCGAGGAGGCCGAGGCGGTGCGACGGATCGTCGGACCCGACATGGCGGTGGTGACGCCGGGCATCCGGCCGGCGGGCAGCGACCATGGCGACCAGAAACGCGTGGTGACGCCGGCGCAGGCGATCCGCAACGGCGCCAGCCACCTGGTCGTCGGCCGGCCGATCGTCGCGGCGCCGGACCGGCGCGCGGCAGCCGAAGCGATACTCGCCGAAATGCAGTCGGCCTGAGGACCAGTTTCGAAACTCTACTCCGGCGGTCATCTGGCGGCGTTTTCTGCGCTTCCGGTGCTCACGTACTTTAAGTACGCTCCGCTCCGGCCTTCGCCGGCCGAAGCCCTCATAAGTCTCCGTTCCATGAAGGCTACGGCGAAGGCCGGTTCTCGAAAGCACCACCAGCTGCCTCACCGGAGCGACTTTCGGAACTGGTCCTCGTTCGCGAAAACAGACAGGAGAAAAAGAATGCCGAAGGGATATTGGATCGCCCGTGTCGATGTGCGCGACGCCGAGGGCTACAAGGACTATGTCGCCGCCGCGAAGCTCGCCTTCGACCGCTTCGGCGCGAAATTTCTGGCGCGCGGCGGCGAGCATGAAAAGGCCGAAGGGCCGGGCCGCGCCCGCAACGTGATCATCGAGTTCGAATCGCTGGCGGCGGCGCATGACTGCTACCACTCGCCGGAATACCAGCGCGCCGTCGCGATCCGCCAGAAAGTGGCCGACGGCGAGATCGTTCTGGTCGAAGGCATCTGACCAGCCTCGAAAACCCGTCAGTGCAGCGTGTGCCGCTCGTCGATGGCGAGCGATTCCGCCTCATGCCGGTGGCCATGGATCTCGTAGCCGACGACGGTGACCGCCGGCGCCAGCGTCAGAATGATCAGGCACACCGCCATGTCCACGCCGGCAATGGCGGCGGCGACGGCAAGTGCCACGACCGCCGCCGTGGCCAGCAGCAGCCAGATGTGGAACGGGTCGAAGCGCCGCACGAGATAATAGTAGAGCGCATAGATCATGCCGAGGAAGATGGCGAGCGGGATCGCGGTTGAGAGCAGCGTCGCCAGCGGACCGATATGGGCCTTGTGCTCGAGGAAATAGGCCGCGACATGCAGGCCGGCGCCGGTGGCGACGATCGCGGCCACGATCAGCATCTGGCCGTAGCCCCAGACGAATGAGCGGTCGCGGTGCGTATGCAGGACCGGTGCCGACGGCAGCATGTAGTAGCACCACCACATGCCGAAGGTGAGACCGGTGCCGGCGACGCCGACAAGCGCGGCATCGAGGTTCCAGCCCTGCTCCTCGACGACGGCCGACAACGAAGCCAACGTGCCGACAACCCCTTCGCCGAGCGCGATGATGGCGAACAGGCTGTAGCGTTCGGCCATGTGATGCGCGTGCCAGGGCGTGCCGCCATTCCTGCGCTCGGCGAGCACGGGCCCGGCAAGCTCGACCAGCAGCAGGATGATTGCAAGCACGGCGCTGGTCTCGATCGAGAAATCGACCAGGATCTGCACCACCCAGCCGACCTGGGCGATGGCGATGGCCGTGACATAGGTGAGGCAGATGTCGCGCCGCGCCGGATCCTGCCTGGCCGCGCGCAGCCACTGGAAGATCATGGCGACGCGCATGATGACGTAGCCCAGCACCATGACGGAATTGTCGAGATGCTCACCATGCTCGATCGAGGCGAACATGCGCGGCAGGCCGATGGCCAGCACCAGCACACCGATCATCTGCACCATGGTGATGAGGCGGAAGACCCAGTCGTCGGTGTCATAGGCCGAGGAGAACCAGGAGAAATTGATCCAGGCCCAACAGATGGCGAAGCTGGCGAAGCCGAAGCCGAGCAGCCCGGCTGCATAATGGCCCTCGGCCAGGGCATGCGCCAGCTGCGAGGCGGCGAGGCCGAAAGCGGTGACGAAAGTCAGGTCGAAGAGCAGCTCGAGCGGCGTGGCGACGCGATGCTCCTCATGCGGGTCGCGGCCGCTCATGCGCTTCAAATGATGGTGGAGACTTTGAACGCTGACGGGCGTTGTGTTCATTGCGCGGCTCTCGTTGACACAGCCGCGACAGTAGAGGCGATGAATCAAGCGTCAAGGCGCGGCTATCGCGCCGAGAGCCTGTCTCAACCAAAGAGCCTGTTGGCGGCCGTCTCCGCCATCGCATCGGCGAGGCTCAGGCCCCACTGCCTGCGGCAATAGTCGCGAAAATCGAAACAGGGCAGGCCGGGGCACACCTCGAACTCGATGAGATGCACGGTGTCGTCGGCCTCGACCCTGAAATCGACGGAAAAGACATCCCGAAGGCCAAGACCGCTTATCAGTTTTTGCGCAATGGCGCGGATTTTCCGGTCGGCCGCCGGCTGGCTCGAGCCGACCGGCTCGAGTTCCGGCTCGGCATAGGTGCCCGCATCCTTCGCGGCCTGGCCGGTTTCGCCGTAGAGCGCCATCGAGTCGGCCATGGTCTGAAAGTCGCCGCCGGAGTCGACGAAGAAGATGCCCAAAGCCTCGACGCCGGTTTCGGGTTTCAACCCGAGGAAGCTCGCGCGCACGTTGCTGCCGGCGACATAGGGCTGGACGACGACGTCGTCGCGATAATGGGAAAAGACACGCCGGCTAAGCTCCAACACATGGCCGAGATCGCTGACGCGGGAATCCGGCCAGATGCCGATCTTGGCGCCGAGCCGGTTGGGTTTCACGAACCAACCGGCAGGCGACGGCGGCGGCTCGACAAGCCATTCGCCGCGGCGGGCAAGGCCTGCTTGCGGCGCCGGAAGACCGAGAGCGCCAAGCACGGCGCCGCAGCGGAACTTGTCCTGGCAAAGCGCGAACAGCGAATCGTCGGCGCCGATGGTGCGCAGGCCGTTGAGGCGGGCGAGCGCAGGGGCCGCACCGCCACGGAAATAGGCGATGCCGTCGGTCAGCGTCCAGACCAGCGTGACGTTTGGGTCAGCCCCGGCGAGCGCGTTTGCGGCGGCATCCAGTTCCACCGGTACGAAGGCGAGGCCGCGTTTGTCGCAGGCGACGGCCAGCGAATCGAAATCGGGCGCGAGATCGGTCGACTGCGCCAGGTAGGACGATATCTCGGCGGCGCGATCCGGCGCATGGCCGTCCGCGACCAGCCGGTCGAAACAAGCCTTCTCGGGCTCATGGACGAGGATCAGCTTGGGATTGCTACGCGGCATGGGTGGACTGCTCTGGAGGGACGTCGGCCGCCACCATCGCATGGCGCCCATGATTGGCTTGCGGGAAACCGACCGGGCCGGACGGTTGCGCGACAGCTGCGCGCCGTTCCGCTCAGGCGATCAGCACGCGCGGCTCGAAGCGGCCTTTGACCGGAATGTCGAGCAGGAAGGTCATGCCGGCCTGCGGATCGAGAGCGCGCTGCTTCTCGTCCTTGCCTTTCCAGGCCGAGGTCACCGCCAACCGGTCGGCTTTCTGGCCGACAAAGGCGGGGCAGGACGCCTGGGTCACCGGCATGGCGATCTCGCGCAGCAGCGTGCCGTCGGGCGCATAGGCCTTCACCGCCCTGCCGCCCCAGACGGCGTTCCACAGCACGCCGTCGCGGTCGACGACTGAACCGTCGACATAGCCTTTCGAGGAGCGATGATCGACGAACACTTTCACTTCACCGGCGGGCAGGCCGGTCGCCGGATCGCAGGCGACGCGCATCAGAAGCCCGGTCGCGGTGTCGGTGTAGTAGGCGATTTTGCCGTCCTCTGAGAAGCAGATGGAATTCGAGACTGTGATGCCCGAAAACAGCCGGCGCAGCTCGCCCTTGAAGAACCAGTAGATCGAGCCGGCGCCCTTCTTCTCGTCCTTGCCCATCGTGCCGGTCCAGAAGGCGCCGCAGGGATGAACGCGGGAATCGTTGGAGCGCGTCAGCGGGTTGTCGGCCTCGATCGGCGTGTGCAGCGTCAGCCTGCCGGTCTTGACGTCCCGGACCTGCAGGCCGATCTCGGTGGCAATCAGTTGACGGTCGTCGTCGATGACGGCGATGGCGCTGGCCATGGTGCCGAGATCATGCACCTTCAGCGCGCCGGCGAGCGGCTTTTCCAGAAGCTTGCCGTTGACGATGTCGAACCAGAACAGCGTGTCGGTGGTGGGATCGTAGCTCGGGCCTTCGCCGAGCTCGCAGATATGGTCGGAAAAAACCGAAACGCCGTCCATCACGCCACTCCGAAAGCTTCGTCCCAGGCGGCGACCGCGGCGCGGGCGCGCTGCGCCACGTCCTCGACTGTCGCACCCGGCTTGTAGAGGCTCGACCCCAGGCCGAAGACGCTGACGCCGACCGCCTTGTAGCCGGCAAAATCCTTGTCGGAAACGCCGCCGACGGCGCCGACCAGCGTCGTTGCCGGCAGCACGGCGCGGATCGCCGCGATGCCGCTCGATCCAAGCACGCTGGCGGGGAAGAATTTCAGCGCCGAGGCGCCGAGCCGGATCGCCTGGAAAGCCTCGGTGGGCGTGAACACGCCTGGCATCGTCACCATGCCATGATGCATGGCGCGGCCCATGACCTCGGCATCGATGTTGGGGCTGACCAGCAGGCGTCCGCCTGCCTTGTGCAAAGCATCGACGTCCGTCGCCGTCAGCACCGTGCCGGCGCCGATCAGCGCGGTCTGCGGGAGCGCCTTGACCAGATCGGCGATGGAGACGAACGGCTCCGGCGAATTGAGCGGCACTTCGATCGCCTCGATGCCGGCGTCGTGGACCGCTCGGCCGATCGCCACCGCTTCCGCCGGCTTGAGGCCGCGCAGGATGGCGACAAGGCCGCGTTTCAGCTTCGGGAAGGGTGCGGTCTGGCTCATCAAGCGCCTCCAATCATGCCGTTCTCGCGCGCGGCCTCGACGAGACCGGCGCGCACCGCTTCATCGGCGTCGACAGTGCGAAAAGCAAGGCCGGCAAGGCCGAGCGCCGCGCCATAAAGCGTGGCCAGCGCGCCCGAAGCGACCAGCGCCACCGGTGCGTCGCTCGCGCCATAGCGGCGCCTCGCCGAGGCGATCTCGCCGCCGATCAGAAGTCCGGACAGGCATGCCGCCGCATCGGCGGGCTGCAGATCCTGCAAGAGGCCGGCTGCGCGGATGGCAAACAGTTTCGAGGTGACCTCACCACCCTCGCCCAGGGCCCGCTCGCACCACTGCCCGAAGAACGGGCTGTCCGCGGCGACCGGAGCGGGATGCTCGCCCAGCGAATGTTTCAGGATCGAGTGCGTGGCGAGCACCGAAAACAATTCCCCGGTCGGCCAGGTGCCAAAACCTTCGACCGAGCCATCCTCGACCGCGACCCATTTGGAATGCGTGCCGGGCATGCAGACGAGATGGCGTCCCTTTGCCGGCAAACCGGCGCCGGCAAGCTGGGTTTCCTCGCCGCGCATGACATCCGGCGCTTCGGCCAGGCGCTGCGCGAGACCTGGCACGATGCGGATGTCGCGGCTCGAGCCCTCGATGCGGGCGGCGCCGCGCAAGACGGCGCCGATCGGCGCCGGCACGGTGACGTAGGGCGCCTCGATCCAGCCTTGCCGGGAACCGGCCATGCCGCAGATGATGACGGGCAGCGTGTCCGGCGCGCCCATGGCGCCAAGATGGCCTTCCAGCACGTTGGCAAAACCTTTTTCGCGGGCGGTGATCAGACCGTCGTCGCCGCGCCGCTCGGCAAGAACCTTGCCCGTACCGTCGAGCAGCCAGGCCCTGAGCCTGGTCGTGCCCCAGTCGAGCGCGGCGACCGCGGGTGCCGGGCTCACAGGAAGCCTCCGTCGACGATCAACATCTGCGCGGTCAGCATGCGCGAAGCATCCGACGCCAGGAACAGCACCGTGCCCACCATGTCGTCGGGCTGCATCACTTGCCTGATGCATTGCTTGGCGACATGTGCGGCAAGTCCCTCATCGGTGACCCAAAGCTCGCGCTGCCGTTCGGTGATGACCCAGCCCGGCGCCACCGCGTTGACGCGGATGCGGTCGCCGCCGAGCTTGCCGGCAAGGCCCTTGGTCAGGCCGAGTATGCCTGCCTTGGCCGCGGTGTAGGCCGGCATGTCGGGGTGGTTGATCAGATAGGAGGTGGAGGTGAAGTTGATGATCGAGCCGCCGCCGGCGCGCTTCATGCCGGGCGCCACCGCCTGCGCGGTGAAGAAATGCGGCCGCAGATTGACGGCGAGATTGTTGTCCCAGAACTCGACGGTGACGTCTTCCACCGCGTGACGCTCGTCGAGCGCGGCATTGTTGACCAGCACCGTGACGTCGCCATGCGCTTCAGCCGCCCTGGCCGCGGCGGCGCGCAGCGCCTCGATGTCGCGCAGATCGGCCTTGAGATAGAGCGGGCGGCGGCCAATCTCATTCTCCAGCCGGTCGGCAAGGGCAGTGCTTGGCTTGTCGGCGATATCGATGAAGGCGACTTTCGCGTTCTGCCGCATGAAGCCTTCCGTCAACGCGGCGCCGATGCCGGAGCCGCCGCCGGTGATCAGCACCGAGGCGCCGTCAAGGTCGGCGAAACGCGCCGATGGCATCATGATCCGTTCTCCCGTTTTGCCGGCGCGCATCCTAGCCAGACAAAGCGCGGGAGCAAGGGAGAAACGTCGGATTTCGGAAGCTTATGTCCGACAAATGAGGTCTGCACCTCCGCCTCCCGGAAGCAGCTCAAGGTTTGTTGAGATTCAGGTCAGGCCGAATCGAAAATGGTGGGTTCCGAGAACCGGAGCGGAGCGTACCTAAAGTACGTGAGCACCGGAAGCGCAGGAGACCGCCATTTGCAGACCGGCCTCACCTGAATATCAACAGACCTTGTCAGATTGCCTTGGCGTGCAGCGCTCCGCGATAGGAATCGCGCAGATAGCCGAGCGTGGCGTCGGCATCGGCCGGCTTGCCGAACAGATAGCCCTGTCCGCCGGCGCAGCCGAACTGGACGAGGCGGTCGGCCTGCGCCTCGTCCTCGATGCCTTCGGCGACGACATCCATGCCGAGCCCCTCGCACATGGCAAGAATGGCGCGGATGATGTGCTCGGACGGGCGGTCGTCGAGGATGGAGGAGACGAAGGCGCGATCGATCTTGAGCTTGTCGAAATGGAACTCGCGCAGGCGGCCGAGCGACGACTGGCCGGTGCCGAAATCGTCGAGCGAGACACGGATGCCGACGCGGCGCAGATCCTCGACGATCTTCTCGGCCGAGGCCGGATCGTTCATCAGGCCGGTCTCGGTGATCTCGATCTCCAGCCGGCGCGGATCGAAGCCGGTGCGGTCGAGGATGGCCAGGATATGCAGGCCGGTGTTCTGGTCGACGAGCTGCGACGGCGACAGGTTGAAGGACAGGAACAATTCCTTCGGCCAGCTGCGCGCCGCCTCGGTCGCCTTGCGCAGCACCAGCTGCGACAGCGGGCCGATGATGCCGCGTTCCTCGGCGATCGGGATGAAGACGGATGGCGGCACGACGCCGAGGTCGCGGTCGGTCCAGCGCGCCAGCGTCTCGAAGCCGATGGTGCGGCGGCTGTTCAAGTCGACGATCGGCTGGAAATGCGGTTCGACCTCGCCGGCCGAGACGGCGCGGCGCAGCGCCTGCTCGATGCGGGTGACGCGCTTGGCCGCCTCTTCCATCTCGCGGGTGTAGACGACGACGCGGCCGCGGCCCGAGCGCTTGGCGTGATAGAGCGCGGTCTCGGCCTTATTGATGAGGATCTCGGTGGTCTCGTCGCCGGAATAGAACAGTGAGCAGCCGACCGAGGCCGAAAGCCTGGCGGTGCGTTCGCCGACATCATAGGGCGCCGACAGAATCTCGATCAGCATGCGCGACTTCTCGGCCGCCTGCTCCTCCGAGAACACCATCGGGTAGAGGTAGGCGAACTCGTCGGCGCCGATGCGGCAGACGGTGGAGTAGCCATCCATCGAGGCGCGCAGCCGCATCGCCACCTGGATCAGGATGTCGTCGCCGGCCTTGTGGCCGAACAGGTCGTTAATCGGCTTGAAGCCGTCGAGGTCGAGGATGCCGACGGTGAACGGCGCGGGATCGTCGGCGCGGTCGCTGATCAGGCGATCGACCTTGTCGAAGAAGCGACGATGGTTGCCGAGCCCGGTCAACGAATCCGTGAAGGCCAGATCCGTATTTTCCTTGCCTGGCTGACCGGTGCCAAACGTCGTTTGCATCATGCCTCTGTTCTGATGTCGGTATTTTCGGCCACACTGGCAGCAAAGCGTTTAGGAAAAGTATCGGAAAATCGATTTTCTGTTATGCAAAAGTTGCTTGCCTCGCCGGCGGCTGTTCAGCTTCGGGCAAAAAGCGGTAATCTAGCCCCAAATAGTCGTTCATGCGTAATCTCTAATAGAAATATCGAACGACCTTTTCCGGGATGCTCCCGGTTAAGGCGAACGGATGGCCGCTTCGCGCCTTTCGGGACATTGCTTTAGCCGGCTTGCTTTACGCGGTAGAGTTCGATCGGGCTGCCTTTCCCGCTGACCGGCTCGAGCCAGTCCGGCACGGAGCCGCGCAGCAGGCCGGCAAGGAAGCCCTGCGGGGCTTTCCGGGTCAGGATCAGGGTCTCGACATTGCCGGGGCAGACGGCGACGAGGCCGACACGATGCGCCTCGACGATTGCGCGCGCGTTGTCGGCCGAGCCGAGAAAGGCGTCCAGCGCCAGGAGATTGCCGGCGACATTGCGGTGATAGGGACCGGCGAAGACGCGATGGTCGCTATAGACGAGGACGGGCGCTCCAAGATTGGAAATCGTGAGCACGGTGGTATCGGCCATGGCGCCAAGCGGCGTGAAGGTGGCCTTCTTCTCGCAGGTCTTGTCCGTTGCGCTGCCGTCGGCGACGGCCTTGCCTTTTTCGAACGCGACCGAGGCGGCCGCGGCGACGCCCGTCCATACCGGATTGATCGAGACCAGCCAGACAGCCGCAAGGCGCAGCGCCACGCTAAATGAGGAACTGGTTTCGGCCCGCGCCCGCCATTTGGCGATCCAGGCCGACAGCGGGACGACCGCGAAGGCGATCGAGAAGGTGGTGCCGCGCACCTGCCAGGCGCCGACCACGAAAGCGACGGCGAGCAGTGCCGCGACGAGGCTGTCCTGCCGCCGCCAGCCGCCGCGGCGCAGATGCAGCGCCATCAGGACGATCGCGACCAGCGGCGTGGCGTAACGCGCCGCGACACGCGCCGGATCGCGGACAAGCAGCGTGAACAGCGACTGGGCCTCGTCGATATGGTCGAGCCACAATTCCTTGAGGCGCGGGTCGAGCGAGGCGTAGGGCGCCGAGAGGCATTGCGGGAACAGCACCGCCACGACCACGCCGAGCACGACGCCCAGCGCGGCAAGCGACGCCAATCTGCGCCGCCAGCTGCCTGCGGCGGGCTCGACAGCGGCGATTGCCGCCAGGCCGATGCCGGCAATGGCCGCGACGACGAACTGCGCCACCGAGAAGGCATCGCACTGCGCCGCGCCCCAATCAGACGGACGGATGGTGACCAGGAAGACAAGCGCCGCGACGCCGGCGAAGCCGAGGCCGAAATCCCGGGCGATCGCCCGCTCGCCGCCCGGATCGGCGACGAACAACAGCGACACGCAAAGGCCGATGGTGGCGACGTAGGGCACGGTTTCCATGCCGACGGCGAGCGTCAGCGCGGCGCAGAGGCCGGACAACAGCGCGGCCCAGCGCCGGGAAGGCGCCTCGAGCAGCAAAGCTAGGCTCGCCATGGTGAGCATCAGCTGGACGTTGTGATGATCGAGCGCGCCGGGGTCGTAGATGCCGATGAAATAGTAGCCGGCCGCGCCAATCAGGATGGCGGGCAGCACCGCGCCGCCGCCGCCGAAGCTGCGCGCGGCGCGGGCGGTGAAGAACAAGGTCGACCAAAGCAGCAGCGCCGGCCACAGCACCTGCGCCACGTCCTCGCCAACCGGCCTGCTGCCGGTGAGCGCGGAAGCGGCAAGCGCGATGGCCGCGATCGGCGCGTCGACCAGCCTCGACCAGTGCATGACGAAGCCGCCTTCCAGCCCCATCCGGTACTGGTGCAGGTCGAACCAGCCCTGGCCGGCCAGCAGGTCGCGGACCTCGACGAGGCGCAGCAGATTGTCGTTGTCGCCGCCGGCATCGGTCAGTTGGCCAAAGCCGGCCCACGCATCGACGGCGAAGGCGAGCAGGGCCGCAAGCAGCGCCAGCACCAGATCGGACTTCCAGGTGGCGGCGCCGGTCTCGGTTGTGCCCATTGCAGTGGCCTTTGCAGGGAGAGGATCGGTTTTAAACCTAGCCTTAACGGCTTCAATAAATAGTAAAACGGCTCGAGGGGCCGGCACAGGGACGGCTGGAGGCTGGTCGAGCGTCCGGAGACAGACATGCCGCATGCAGTCCGCCACGAGCCGGTTATTGCCGTGCTCCTGCCTTGCTACAATGAGGAGCTGACGATCGGCGAGGTCGTGCTGCGCTTCCGCGAGACGCTGCCTTCGGCCGCGATCTATGTCTACGACAACAATTCCAAGGACCTCACGGCGCTGAAAGCTCGCGCGGCCGGCGCCACCGTCGTGCGCGAACCGCGCCAGGGCAAGGGCAATGTGGTGCGGCGCATGTTCGCCGACATCGACGCGGACATCTATGTGATGGCCGACGGCGACGGCACCTACGCGCCGGAAGATGCGCCGCAGCTGATCAATGTGCTGCAGACGGAGCGCTCCGACATGGTGGTGGGCACCAGGCGCGGCGTCACCGACGATGCCGGCCGCAACGGCCACGCCTTCGGCAACCGCGTCTTCAACCGCCTTTACAAGGGCCTGTTCGGGACCGACTTCACCGACATCTTCTCCGGCTACCGGGTGTTTTCGCGCCGCTTCGTCAAGAGTTTCCCGGCCGTGTCCGGCGGCTTCGAGATCGAGACCGAGATGTCGGTGCATGCCTCGCAGCTCAAGCTGCCGGTGAGCGAGATGGCGCTCGATTACGGCCGCCGCCCGGAGGGCTCGTCGTCGAAACTGTCGACTTTCCGCGACGGCGCCAGGATCCTGTGGATGTTCGCCATGCTGGTGAAGGAGACGCAGCCGCTGCGCTTCTTCGGCACGTTCGCGCTGTTCTTCCTGGCGGCGAGCGTCGGCCTGATGATACCCGTGCTGGTCGAATTCGCCGAGACAGGACTGGTGCCGCGCATGCCGACCTGGGTGCTGTCGATCGGCATGCTGCTTCTGGCCATGCTTTCGATGATGACCGGGCTGATCCTCGATTCGGTGTCGCGCGGCCGGGCCGAGCAGAAGCGCATCTTCTACCTGTCGATTTCCTCCGGCCGGGCCGAGCGCGGGATATCCGGGCAGGCCTCATCGAAAAGCGAGCCGGGCAAGGCCTCGCGGGCGGCATAGTGGGCCGCCTCGTCCGCTTCATCCTTACCGGCGGCATCGGTTTCGTCGCCGACGCGGCGGCGCTCTGGCTGCTGCTTGCCACCACGCCGCTCGGCCCGATAGCGGCGCGCGTGCTGTCGATCGGCTTCGCGCTCTGCGTCACCTGGCAGATCAACCGCCATTTGACCTTCTCGCCGTCGAGCCGAGGCTTGGCGCAGGAAGGCGCGCGCTATGGCGGCGTCGGCATCGCCACCGGCATCGTCAACTACCTGGTTTATTGCGCGCTGCTCTTCGCGCTGCCTGCGCTGACGCCGCTGGCGGCCCTTGGCGTCGCCTCGGTCGTCGCGATGACGCTGTCCTTCCTGGGCTATTCCAGGCTGGTCTTCGACCGCTGAGACCGTTTGGAAATTCTACTCTGGCGGCCATCTGATGGCGGTTTCTGCGCTTCCGGTGCTCACGGACCCAAACGTCCGCTCCGCTCCGGTTCTCGAAACAACCACCATATGACTCGCCAGAGCGAATTTCGAAACGGGTCTCTGAGCTTCTGCACCAAGCGAGCACGATTGGCAGGCGCCGCCGATTTCCTTATATCGGGCGTCTGAGTTCCCCGGAGACCGCAAATGCCGCTGAAGATCGCCGTCCAGATGGACCATGTCTCCACCGTGTCGATCGCCGGCGACACCAGCTTCGCGCTGTCGCTGGAGGCGCAGCGGCGCGGCCACAAGCTTTTTCACTACACGCCGGACCGGCTGTCGATGCTGGGCGGCAAGGTGTTCGCGCGCATCGAGGAGATGCAGGTGCGCGACGAGAAGGGCAACCACTATTCGCTCGGCGAGAAGGTGCGCACCGACCTCTCCGAGATGGACGTGGTGCTGCTGAGGCAGGATCCGCCCTTCGACATGAACTACATCACCACCACGCATATACTGGAGCGCATCCATCCGAAGACGCTGGTGATCAACGACCCGGCCTGGGTGCGCAACAGCCCGGAAAAGATCTTCGTCACCGAATTCCCGGACCTGATGCCGGAGACGCTGATCACCAAGGACTCTCAGGAGGTGGCCGCCTTCCGCAAGCAATTCGGCGACATCATCGTCAAGCCGCTCTACGGCAATGGCGGCGCCGGCATCTTCCATCTGCTAGAAGCCGACCGCAATCTCGCCTCGCTGCTCGAGATGTTCGGCCAGCTGTTCCGCGAGCCCTATATCGTGCAGCGCTATCTCAAGGACGTGCGCAAGGGCGACAAGCGCATCATCCTGATCGACGGCGAGCCGGTGGGCGCCATCAACCGCGTGCCGGCCGATCACGATTCCCGCTCCAACATGCATGTCGGCGGCCGCGCCGAAAAAACCGAGCTGACGGAACGCGAGCGCGAGATCTGCGCCCGCATCGGGCCGGCGCTCAGGGAACGCGGCTTCATCCTGGTCGGCATCGACGTGATCGGCGACTACATGACCGAGATCAACGTGACCTCGCCGACCGGCGTGCGCGAGGTGCAGCGTTTCGGCGGCGCCGATATAGCTGCCCTGTTCTGGGATTGCGTGGAGGAGAAGCGGGGGTAGCTTCGGCCCGCGCTATGGGTCAGTTCGGGCAGTGGCATTCGACCGACCCTATGGCATATCCAATAGATTCAAAAAGGCTCGCGCAGCATGATCTGGCGGTCCCTCATCGTCGCCTTCTACTGTCTGGTAGGCCACCACGAGTTCCCAGCAAATCTCCGGCCCGGCGAGTTGAGCAATTCCGAGCGAGGGGAGACGAGCTTCCGCGATCGCTTCGGGTAAAAGAGCCACGCCCATGCCTCGCCTCACCAACTCGAAGAGAGTTTCGAGATCGCTGACCTCGAAGGCAATGTGTCGGCCAATGCCGGCGCCGAGAAATCCTTGGTCAACCAGCCATCGCGTCCCCCAGGTCGGTTCGAAATCGACAAAGGGCTCATCTTTCAGAGCAGCAAAAGAGACGCCTTGCGCCCCCGCGAGGGGATGCCCTGGAGCACATGCCAGGACGAGAGGCTCGCAGGCAATCATATCGGTCTTGATATCGGCTGGTGACTCGCTGAGGGGGAAAAACGCCAGATCGAGACGACCGTTCCTCATTCTTTCGATGAGTTCCGAAGAGCTGCCTTGGCGGAGTTTGACCTCAACGCCGGGATGCAAGGCGTGGAATTTTTCGATGAGCGAGGGCAGATCAAGAAACGCCGGCAGACTTTGGACCGTACCGATGCTCAATGTTCCTCGTTCCAGATTGCGGACAGCTGCAACAGACTCGCGCGCATCCCGGATGGAATCCAGCGCACTCCTCGCCTTGTCGAGCAACATTCGTCCAGCGTCGGTCAGCCTTACTTGACGCGTGCTCCGGATAAACAATTTGGCGTCGAGTTCTTCCTCGAGCAACCGGATCGAATTTGAAAGCGCCGACTGCACGATGTTCACGCGCTGCGCGGCCCGGGTGAAGTGCTTTTCCTCCGCCACGGCGACGAAATGCTGCAGCTGTCGAATTTCCAAGGAAGCGTCCTTTAATTAAGCTATCAAATCGCTTAATGGCATTAGTATAATCTATTTGAGTGATAGGCAAGGGATGCCCATCTTGGGTTTTCATGTCGCGGCGAGCGCCTCGTCGCTTTCCGGTCCATGTGCGACCCTATGTTGCGATTAAGGATATGCAACGCCTGCGCTGCAGGTGATTTTCCGATGACCTCCAGGCACTCCTCAGAATGGCATGACGACGATGGGACCGGCCCACAGCGCAAGTCAGGGATAGGCGTTTTCGGCGAGATTTCTTGGGGCATGCATATGTGCGTTTTCTACGAAGCCGCACAAGATTTGCTAGATGCCAATGCCGCATACTTTCAGGCCGGGTTGGAGAACAACGAGTTTTGCCTATGGGCGATCTCCGAGCCGATCACAGAGGAAGAAGCCAGAAACGCGCTGCGAGGTTCCATTCCCGATATCGACGCGCGCCTATCTGCCGGCCAGATCGAAATGGTGTGTGCTGCCGAGTGGTACCTGCCCGGCGGTGAATTTGACCTGAAACGGATTATCCGAAGCTGGAACGAAAAGCTTGGGAACGCACTGACGAAAGGCTATGACGGAATACGGATCAGCGGGAACGCATTCTGGCTCGGCACCGACCATTGGGAGAAGTTTTGCGAATATGAGCGCGACCTGGACCGGTCCGTCGAGGGCCAGAAAATGCTCGTCTTGTGCACTTATTCCATGGCGAAAAGCGGGATCGTGGACCTTCTCGAGGTGGCGCGCGCCCATCAGGGCACGATTATCAGGCAAAACAATGATTGGGAGTTTCTTGAGTCCCCTGAGCTCAGGCAACCAAAACAGCAGGGCGGAAAGAAGCCCAACGGCGCGCCGGACATGCTGCCGAATTCATTTCCGGGACATGATGCGCTGACGTCAAGAGAGCGCACGGTGCTGGCCCAGATCGTCAAAGGGCACTCAAGCAAGGAGATCGCCCGCATCTTGAACATCGCCCCCCGAACCGTCGAGTTTCACCGCGAGAACCTCATCAAGAAGACCGGGGCGAGGAGCACCGTCGACCTGCTTCGCATCGTCCTGAGCGATTAGCGCGAACGAACACAGCAAGGACGGACTTCGGAAGTTCCGCCAGTCTGCCAGCGGAGTACTCATTTTTCGCGCTCCCGCCTCACCACGTGGCGCACCAGACTGGCGTCGCTACGCTGGACGTGAACATCTGCCCTGTTATTCCTCCCAGTAGAAAGTGTGACGGCGGCTGATACTTTCTGCCTGAACCCACATGTCTTGCAGGCGAGCCATGCCACCAAAATTCAAGGCCGGTTTCGGCGCGCTGGTTACCTCGACAGGGAATGAACGCTCGGACTGGCTTCGCGACCACTTACCGGAAACAATCACGAATAGGCTGCCTGATCTCTCACGAGACGGCGTGGCCATCAGTGATCTCCGCGACAAGGATTGCGCGCTGGTGTACGTCAACCGGGCCTTCCAGGAGATTACAGGCTACGTCAGCAGCGAGCTTGTCGGGAAAAACTGCCGCTTTCTGCAAGGTAGCGACCGGCTCCAGCCTGAAATACATGCGGTTAGCGAGGCAATTGCGAGGCGGACGAGCATATCCGTCACTTTGAGGAACTATCGCAAAGACGGCAGTCTGTTCTGGAATGATCTTCGGCTCGTGCCGGTCAGTGCGGATGGGCAGGAGGCAACGCACTACATCGGATTGATCCGCAATGTGACCGCAGGGAAGAACGCCGCTGAGCAGATCGAGCATAGTGCGCGCTCAGACCTTCTGACCGGGGCCCTCAATCGGTATGCCTTTATCGAGGAAATTGGAAATCTCCTGGTTGGCCGGCAGGAACAGATCCTGATCGCCAAGATCGACATGGCAGGGTTCCATGACATCAACGAAGGCTACGGCTACGACGTCGGCGATCAGGTCCTGAAACAGATTGCGCAGCGGCTCGCCAGAGCGAGCATCGCCGTCGTCTCGCGGACCGGCTCAGACGAATTTGGCGTCGCGCATCCGCTGACACCCGGCCAAAGTGCTGAGACCACCAATGCGACGATCCGGTCGGTCCTTTCGCAAAGCTTCGTCGTTGCCGGCGCCACCATCAACATGCGGTTCGCCATGGGTTATGTCGTCGGACACCCGAAGGCCGATGCGATGACTCTGGCCCGCCAAGCCGGCGTTGCCTTGCGCAGATCAAAATCATCGGCTTTCCTGGAGGTTCGCGAATTCAAACCCGAGGATGAGCGGCAGGCCCGCAATCGGCTGCGCCTGACCCGCGAAATGCAGCAGGCATTGGCCAATGACGAATTCGGTTTTTATTATCAGCCGCAGGTCGAGCTGGACACGGGAACTCTGGTCGGTGGTGAGGCTTTGTTGCGATGGCATCACGGCCTGTTCGGAACTCAGCAGCCCGGTAGATTCATCGAGCACGCCGAAGACACGGGCCTCATACTTGACATCGGGTTCCGCGGTTTGCGGGCAGTCGTGGACTATGCGCAGCGGACAAACGACGGCCGGTCGACTGCGCTCAAGTTCTCGATGAACGTCTCGGCGATCGAATTCAAGCTTCGCGATATGCCGCAATTCGTTTCCGAGGTTCTGTCGGAACGCGAGGTCAATCCCGCCTGGATCACGCTTGAGCTTACCGAGGGCTTGATGGTCGAAAGCTCCGCTGAAATGCTGTCGATAATGAGAGACCTTCGTCAACTTGGGGTCGGGCTCTCGATCGATGACTTCGGGACGGGCTACGCGAACCTGCGCTACCTGGAAGAGCTTCCAATTACGGAGATCAAAATCGATCGCACCTTTATCACGGGGCTTGGAGAGAGCCGCTCCAAGCAGATCATCGTCGAATCGATCATCAGGATCTCGAACGAACTCGGATTTCGTGTCGTAGCGGAGGGGATACAAACGGGCGATGACTGCGCACGTCTACGGGATATGAATTGCCGCTTCGGACAAGGGTTTTTCTTTGGCGAGGCCGTTGATGCCGCGACTTTCGCGTGCCTCCCGCCCCAGCTTGGACACCGTTAGGATCGTGCGTGGCTGGCATAACCTCAGCGTCGATATGTTCCCGTAATGTTCTTGCCCAAAGCAAAAATCTGTGGTTGTCTGGCTTGATCTCGCTCGCAACCTGACGCAGGGCCGCGAGCGAGCCGGTATCCGGGGGCTTGAGAAAAGATGGTGGCGCGGATTCGCACGGTCGCCCGGAAAAAGATCTTCGTCACCGAGTTCTCGGAACTCAGGGGCGACAAGCGCATCATCCTGATCGACGGCGAGCCGGTGGGCGCCATCAACCGCGTGCCGGCCGATCACGATTCCCGCTCCAACATGCATGTCGGCGGCCGCGCCGAAAAAACCGAGCTGACGGAACGCGAGCGCGAGATCTGCGCCCGCATCGGGCCGGCGCTCAGGGAACGCGGCTTCATCCTGGTCGGCATCGACGTGATCGGCGACTACATGACCGAGATCAACGTGACCTCGCCGACCGGCGTGCGCGAGGTGCAGCGTTTCGGCGGCGCCGATATAGCTGCCCTGTTCTGGGATTGCGTGGAGGAGAAGCGGCTGAAGTCGGCCGCGTAATTGCCGCATGTTGACTCTACAGCACGGGTATCGCCCTCCTACCGTATTCGAGATTGTCGGAGCAATGTTGCGTCATCGCCGCTATCTCCGGAAAGGGTACCCTTCGGCGAAGTCGCAACCTGCTCTTCAGGCAAGTTTGCTGTCGGGCGATCCGTTCATATCCTATTCGGGAATGTCCGGCACGCCCCTCGGATTGGCAAGTCACATGCCTCTCCTTCCACGCAGCCACCGTGCCTGGTTTCTCATCTCGCCAACCTGGTCCATCGAAAACAATTCCAGCGTCAAAACGATCCGGACCTATGCCGTTCTGCATAGACTTAGGAACCCCCGTCACTCGCTGATCTTCCTATCCAACACACAAGCCGAGGCTGACCTCTTGAACCAGTCCGGTGAGGCGGCCGTCCTGCACAACAAGACTTCAACAACCTCCGAATACATATTCAGGCCCCTCAAGAACGTCCCTGTAGAATTTGATGCAATCTACAATGCGCAACTGGCTTCGTGGAAACGCCACGACTTGTCTCTTGGCATCGAGCGTTGCGCATTTGTCTTTTATCGTGATTTAGTCGGGTCATCTACGACGGAGTCGGAAAGGGCGCGAATAAATCGGCACAAGGAGTTCGCGCCGGGTCACGTGTTTATCAATGAGTTTGACAGCACCGGCAAGCCTGTCCGATTGGCGCCGGCTCACGTGAACATGCATCTAAATCGTGCAGCCGTGGGAATTTGTCTCTCTGAAATGGAGGGACCAATGTTCGCCAGCACAGAATATCTTCTCGCGGGGCTACCTGTTGTCACGACCCCGAACCATGGTGGCCGAGACCTTTATCTGGGTGACGATTATTCGCTTACAGTTCCACCCGATCCTCGATCCATCGCGGAGGCTGTCTTAGCGCTGAAGGAGCGACGAATCCCCCGGGCTTATATTCGTTCGCAAACTTTGAAACGAGTTGAACGAGACCGCGGGCGGTTCATAGACCTTGTAAATGAGATTTTTCTGGAAAGCGGCTCTTTGCGCCGGATCGCCATGCCTTGGCCTTTCCGATATCCTGTCATGGAGTGGCTTCCACCCCACATCGCAATCGATCGATCGCTTTCAGGTACGGTCGATGCCTTCATCACCGCCTAATGCATGTCGCGCAAAAGTGACCTCGGTTTTGCGCGACATGCATTAGGTAGCGCTCCGGGCGTCGTCCCACTGCGCCAATTAGGCCGTCTTGCGCTCGACCACGCTGGGCTCCATCACGATCGCCGCGCGGCGCCGGTCGGGCCCTTCGAGGAAGTCGACCAGCGCGTCGATGGCGATGGTGCCTGCTTCGAAGATGCGGCGGTCGATCGTCGACAGCGGGCGTTCCAGCAACGGCGCCAGATAGATGTTGTCGAAGCCCATGACGGCGCAGTCGTCGGGGACAACAAGCCCCTTTTCGCGGAGCGCAACCGTGGCGCCGATGGCCAGCATGTCGCTCATGCAGCAGATGGCCGAAAACCGGGTGGCTTCCAGAAGCTCCAATGTCGCCTGGCGCCCGAAACTGTGCTGGAATTCGCCGCAGCGGATGAGGTTTCGATCGACGGCGATGCCGGCCTGGCGGTGCGCTTCCTCGAAGCCGGCGAGCCTGATCCTGGTGTTCGAGCTTTCCGCCGAACCGCTCAGGAAGGCGATGCGGGTGTGGCCCTTGGCGATCAGGTAGCCGGCCGACTGGAAGGCGCCGTTGCGATAGTCGGTATCGACGGTCGCCGCCAGGCAATCGAGCTCCGGGACCTCGCGGTCCATCGACACGAACGGGATGTTCAGGCCCCGCAGCAGGCCGGCATTCGGGATCACGCCGCTCGCCGCCAGCACGATGCCGTCCACGCCATGGCCGGCGAGGAAGGCCAGATGCGCCTCCTCCTTATCCGGAATGCCATCCGAGTTGCACAGGATCGTCGTATAGCCGCGCTGCCGGGCAGCGTCGTCGCAGGCGCGAACCAGCTCGGTGAAATAGGGATTGAGAATATCCGGAACGATGATGCCGAGGACCTGCGAGCGACGGGTGACCAGCGAGCGGGCGATGGAGTTGGGCGTGTAGTTGAGCTCGCGCGCCAGCGACCAGATGCGGCTGCGCGTTTCCTCGCTGATAAAGGCGTCCTTGCGGTTGAGGACCTTGGAGACGGTGGCGATGGATACGCCGGCACCTCTCGCAATATCCTTGATGGTCGCCGCCACATGTCCTCGCATTGCTTGTCAAGCGCCGTCGCCCTGATCCCGTAGCCTCTTACGTCGGCAAAGTCGACAGGCCAGGTGGCGAGCAGGAGCTCCGGCCGGCCGATCGTGTTGACAGCTGGCCGGTATTGCCTTAGGTAAACGTTTAACTTCCTCGATATATGAGACTTTCCAATGCCCGTTCCGCTGTCCCACAGTGCAAGCCCGGCAACGCAAGAGACCGCGACGTGACCATGCTTTCCAGGATCCCGCTGGTGATGGATGTCGACACCGGCACCGACGATGCCGTCTGCATCGCGGCGGCGACGCTCTGCGCGGACAGGATCGAGCTGGTCGGGATCGGCGCCGTCTGCGGCAATGTCGAGATCGAGAAGACGGCCAGGAACACGCTGGATCTGATCGATTTTCTCGGCTGCGACGCGCCCGTGCATGTCGGCGCTTCTCGCCCGCTCGCCAGGCCATTGTGCACCGCCGTCAGCCACGGCACGACCGGACTGGGCGACGTGGTGCTGCCCGCCGCGCGACGCGGCTTTACCGGGGGCGGCGTAACGGAATTGATCCACGAGGCGGCGAAGCAGCACCCGGGCAGGCTCGAGATCCTCGCCGTCGGGCCGCTGACCAACATCGCCACCGCACTGATCGAACACCCTGAGCTGCCGTCGCTGATCAAACGCATCACCATCATGGGCGGCGCCATCCGCGGCGGCAACATGACCCTGGCCTCGGAGTTCAATCTCTATTGCGATCCCGAAGCCGCACGCATCGTCTTCGAATCCGGCTGCGCGCTGACGATGGTCGGCCTCGACGTCACGCTGAAGCCGGAGCTGCCGCGCCATGTGTTCGACCGGATAAGGGCTGCATCAGGTCCGCAGGCGGATGTGGTGGCGCGGGTGCTGGACTTCATGATGCGGCGCAAGGACGAATTCGGCGCCGACGACCCGAACCTGCATGACGTGATTGCGCTCGCCGCGATCGTAAAACCGTCGCTGTTCAGGTTCGAAAGCTATTACGTGCATCTGGAAACCGGCGGCGAGGTCACCCGCGGCATGACCATCGCCGATTTCAACAATGTATCAAAGAGGCCGCCAAACGCGCGGGTGGCCGTCGATATCGACGTCGACGGCTTCTGGGACTGGTTCGTCGATCTTTTCGGAGCTGGGAGATAAATGGGGCAGGATAGCGAGCATTGCGAATTCGACCGCCATCATGCGCTGGTCGAGGGCCTGGCGGCGGAGGTCCGGGGCGGATGCCTTCACCGGCGCGAGTTCCTGGCGATGGCAAGCATTTTCGGCGCATCGGCGGTGGCCGCCTATGGCCTGATCGGGCTCGCCGCGCCGACGCCGGCGCGAGCCGCCGAGCCGAAGAAGGGCGGCGTGCTGCGCGTTTCCACCTTCGTCAAGGAGCAGAAGGACCCGCGCGCCTATGACTGGCCGGAAATGGCCAATATCGCGCGCCAGTTCCTCGACACGCTGGTGCGCTACGACACCGACTACACGTTCAAGCCTTCGCTGCTCGAAAGCTGGAAGGTCAATGACGACGCCACCGAATACACGCTCAATCTGCGGCGCGGCGTGACCTGGAACAATGGCGACGACTTCACCGCCGAGGACGTGGTCTTCAACCTCGAGCGCTGGTGCGACAAGGCGGCCGAAGGCAATTCCATGGCCGGCCGCATGACCGCGCTGATCGACGCCAAGACCGGCAAGGCGCGCGACGGCGCCATCATCAGCACCGACGACCACACGGTGATGCTGAAACTGTCCTCGTCCGACATCTCGATCATACCGTCGATGACGGAATATTCCGCGCTGATCGTGCATCGCGGCTACGAGAAGGCCGGCGCCAACCTCATCGCGCATCCGGTCGGCACCGGCGCTTTCGAACTGGTCTCCTACGACGTCGGCACCAAGGCCGTCGTCAAGCGGCGCCAGAACGGCAAGTGGTGGGGTGGCGAGGCCTATCTCGACGGCATCGAGTTCATCGACTACGGCACCGATCCGGCCGCCTGGGTGAGCGCCTTCGAAGCCGGCGAGATCGACACCAATTTCGAGACCACCGCCGACTATGTCGCGATCATGGACGGCCTGGGGCTGGTGAAGTCGGAAGTGGTGACGGCGGCGACGATCCTTGCCCGCACCAATGTGACCAACAAGCCCTATGACGACATACGCGTGCGCCGCGCCCTGCAAATGGCGACCGACAATCAGGCCGTGCTGACGCTCGGCTATGGCGGCAAGGGCACGGTCGCCGAGCACCACCATGTCAGCCCGCTGCATCCGGAATATTACGCACTGCCGAAGAAGACGCGCGACCTCGAAGGCGCCAAAAAGCTGATGGCGGAGGCCGGGCAGCTCGATTTCGAGCACGAGCTGATCACCGGCGACGAGGACTGGCACCGCAGCACCGGAGACGCCATCGCCGCGCAACTGCGCGAGGCCGGCTTCAAGGTGAAGCGCACCGTGCTGCCGGGCTCGACCTTCTGGAACAACTGGACCAAATATCCCTTCTCGATGACGTCGTGGGGCATGCGGCCGCTGGGCGTCCAGAACCTCGCGCTCGCCTATCGCAGCGGCGAGGCCTGGAACGAATCCGGCTACGCCAATCCCGCGTTCGACAAGAAGCTCGACGAGGCGCTTGCCGTGCCGGATGCCGAAAAGCGCAAGGGGATCATGAAGGATGTCGAGCAGATCCTCCAGGATTCCGGCATCCTCATCCAGCCTTACTGGCGCTCGCTGTTCACCCATTCGGTGGCGGCGGTGAAGGACAATCCGGCGCATCCCAATCTCGAGCAGCATTTCGAGAAGGTGTGGCTGGACCGGTAGGCTGGGGAGGCGACAATATACCGGTTCGGCCACGCACCGTTGCCGCGGCCGAATCGATGTTCTTGTAATGTTCTTGCCTCAGCGACAAATCTGTGGTTGTCTGGCGTGAGGCCTTGGGCGGGCTGATCGCAGCGCCGTGCAGGAGCCTGAATCCGGGGGCGGGAAACATGGTGGCGCGGGTTCGCACGGTGGCTTTCCAGGGCATCGAGGCCGTGCCGGTCGATGTCCAGGTGATGGTCGGGCCGGGCAAGGTCGGCATGCAGATCGTCGGCCTGCCGGACAAGGCGGTGGCCGAAAGCCGCGAGCGCGTGCAAGCGGCGCTGCACGCATCGGGCCTGTCGATGCCTTCGAAGAAGGTGACGGTGAACCTCGCGCCGGCCGATCTTCCCAAGGAAGGCAGCCATTACGACCTGCCGATCGCGCTTGGCCTGATGGCGGCGCTCGGCGCCATCCCGGGCGACATGCTCGCCGGCTATGTGGTGCTTGGCGAATTGTCGCTCGACGGCACCATCGCCGGCGTGGCGGGCGCGCTGCCGGCGGCGATCGGCGCCAATGCCGAAGGCAAGGGCCTGATCTGCCCCTTCGCCTGCGGGCCGGAAGCGGCGTGGGCCGGCAAGGATTTCGACATTCTCGCGCCACGCAGCCTGATCGCGGTCGCCAACCATTTCCGCGGCACGCAGGTGCTGTCGCGGCCCGAGGCCGGCATAAAGCTCGCCGCGCGCGACCTGCCGGACCTCGCCGACATCAAGGGCCAGGAGAGTGCCAAGCGGGCGCTCGAAGTGGCTGCCGCCGGCGGACACAACCTCTTGATGGTCGGACCGCCTGGCTCGGGCAAGTCGATGCTGGCGCAGCGCCTGCCCTCGATCCTGCCGCCGCTGGCGCCGAAGGAACTGCTCGAAGTGTCGATGATCGCTTCCGTTGCCGGCGAGCTCGGCGAAGGCAAGCTGACCGACCGGCGGCCGTTCCGCGCCCCGCATCACTCCGCCTCGATGGCGGCGATGGTGGGCGGCGGGCTGCGCGCGCGGCCAGGCGAGGTCTCGCTCGCCCATCACGGCGTTCTGTTCCTCGACGAGTTGCCGGAATTCACGCCGCAGACGCTCGACGCGCTGCGCCAGCCGCTGGAAACGGGCGACTGCATGATCGCGCGGGCCAACCACCGCGTCACCTATCCGGCCCGCATCCAGCTGGTGGCGGCGATGAACCCATGTCGTTGCGGCATGTCGGGCGAGCCCGGCTATCGCTGCTTGCGCGGCGACCGCTGCCGCACCGAATACCAGGCGCGCATTTCCGGCCCGCTGCTCGACCGCATCGACCTTCGGATCGAGGTGCCGGCGGTCTCGGCGAGCGACCTGATCCGGCCGGACAAGGCCGAGACAAGTGCCGCGGTGGCGCAGCGCGTGGCGCGTGCGCGCGCCATGCAGCGCGAACGGCTGGAGAAGCTCGGCGCCGGCGCGACCACCAACGCGCATTGCCCGCCTTCGATCATCGAGGAGATCGCCAAGCCCGATACCGCCGGTCTGACGCTGCTCAAGGACGCCAGCGAAAAGCTCGGCTTTTCGGCGCGCGCCTATCATCGCGTGCTGAAGGTGGCGCGCACGCTGGCCGACCTCGACGCCAGCGAGACGGTCGGCCGCATTCATCTGGCCGAGGCGATTTCCTACCGGATGAGCGCGGAGCGGATGGCGCAGGCGGCTTGATGAAGCGACCTGATGCCGCCGGAACGGGGAAGAGCTCTGTCATTTTTTGTTCAAGGCAATTCCTGACGGCGGCGCGATTTGGCGTGCAGCCGCGCCGGCATCATCATGAGCAAATTGCGATGCCCGGAATCAGAATTTGTAGGCTAAGGCAGCGCGAACGACACTGAAGTTCGTCTTCACGTTATACGGATCGATCGGGTCAAACCCGAAGTCTTTCTTGCCGAGGTCGACATAGAGATATTCCGCACGGGCGGTCCAATTGTTGCTGAAAGCGTATTCAACACCGCCGCCGACTGCATATCCTGTCTGGAATTTGGTCCTGGCTACACCGAAGACGTGCTCATCGATCTTCACATCACCCATCGCAACGCCGGCCGTGACATAAGGAAGCCAGCGATCAAAGGCGTAGCCGACGCGGCCCCGGATCGTTCCGAAGGCATCGACGCTCGCTTCTGCGCCAAGGCCGCCGCCGCCAACCCCCGGCGAGAATTCTTTCTTGAAACCCAGGTAGTTGATATCGCCTTCGATACCGAGAACCCACTGACCGTACTGATAATTGGCGCCAACCAAAGCGCCGCCGGTGAAATTGCCGATGTCTGCCGACCCAGGAATGCCGATGAAATCGCCATCGACCTTTCCGAAGGCCCCACCCGCATTCGCACCAACATAAAGGCCGGTCCAGGAATAGGGAACTTCCATGGAGGCCACGGGTTGGACGATGTCAGCGGCATTGGCCCCAGTCATGGCCACGCCCAGAACCAGGAAAGTCCCAAGGATAGAACGCATCGATTGTCTCCCAAGCGTCGCTCGTTATCGCCGCCACTGCAAAGAGCTTAATCTTAATTGTCTAATAAACCTGTAGCAAAACAGTCACTCAATGCGGGAAATGGGGATTGCCGAACGTCCAAGGCGGAACACTTTCTGATCGGCGGACAAAGTGCTGAAGCGGCAATTGATGCCGGTAAGGACGCCAACGGGACGCTCGGCTTCATGCGTGAACTTATCGCCGGAAAGGGGCGCGGATGCCGGCCGATCTCCTCCTCAATCGGTCGCCGGGATCAGCTTCTGCAGCGTCGGTGCCAGGATCATGCCGAAGGTCAGGACATCGCCGTAGGCCCGGGCGGAAATCATCGCCCCGTGCACGGTCGCCATGAATGCCTCCGCTTCCGCGCGCGGGGCGGCGGAGATCGTCAATGCGCCCTGCGCGGCACCGCGCTCGATGACGCCGGTCAGCCACCCCGAGAGAAACTGAAAATACACCCGGACCTCCACGGCAACCTCCGGCGGAAGGGCGGGAAGCTCGCTGGCGAGCAAGGCGCAGACGCAGATCGGCCGGCTCGCGTCCTCGATGCACTGCGCCCAGAAGCCGGCATAGGTTCGCAGCAATTCCGGCGGCGCAGGCACATTGCGCTCAAGCTCCGTCATGCCCGTCACGGCATCCTCGAGGTAGCGCCTGACCAGGGTCTGCACGAGGTCGACTTTGCTGGGGAAATGATGATGGATGCTGGCTTTGCGGATACCAACCACCTCGGCAATGTCGGCATAGCTGAACCCGTTATAGCCGCCGGCGACGATGAAGCTTCGCGCGGCGGCCAGGATGTCATCGGCGGTGTTCGAGGGCTTATCCATAGACATGCCTAACGTCCGACGGAAGAAAGCTCAACTCGCCACCTGCCGCGACTTGCGAAGCATATCGCTGACGGAAAGCCACACGGCGGACACCAGGAAGTAGAAGGCGCCGAAGGCGGCGTAGGGCGCGACATTGGCGATGCCGATGGCCTCCGCGCCGCCCGCCATCTTGACGAAGAAGAGGCCGGCCAGCGCTGACTGGGCGCCGCTCAGGATCATCGCCCATTGGGCGCCGTTGGTCTTCCAGCGGCGTAGGGCGGTGAGGAGCTGAAATGCGCCGGAGACGACCGCCCAGACCCCATAGACCGCAAGCACCGCGTTCATGCCGCGGCCAAGCGCGAGGGCGACCGCGATCGCGGTGAGGATGCTGACGGCGAAATTGAGGAGCTGCGACTTGTTGCGGCCGAGCCCGCCGCTGCGCTGCGCGTCGACATAGTTCGCGAGCGCGTCCCAGGCGGGGTAGGCCACCAGCATGACGGCGGCGAGCGGCGGAACCGACTTAGCGACGGTGAAGGCTACCGCGACCCAGGCCGCCGATACGGCAAACCGTAGATAGTAGTAGCTTTTGAGCCAGCCGTTTGAGGACCGGGCGCGGTTCTGGCCGCTCATTTGTGAAGACATGACGGATACCTTTCCTGGAGAGTCGGCACCAACCTACTAGTAGGTAGATCAACGTTCGTCAAGCGATTTGCGAGGTCGCCGCCTCGTTGAGCGCTCGACGATGCGTTCGCATCCCGGTAACTGCGTGGTATGGTGGAACCGATCCGCGCGGGGGCGAAGGATGATTTCAGTTCTGCCGGCGCGCAGCGCCGAAGACTTCGAGACCATGGCCATGCTCTGCGGCAGGCTAGCGCAGTGGGATGTCGACGCGTCCGCGCCCCATGGTGTCTCGGAGGAGGATATAAGGATGCTCTTCCAGCCCGGCACCAGCGGCCATAAACTGGCAATGCAATTCGGTGTGCCGGATGCCATGGCCTTCATTGCGCGATCGGGCAACGTGCCGGCGGGCTGCCTCGCCTTCGGTCCGTTCGGCGATGGCACGGCGGAACTTCACAAGTTCTTCGTCGATGCATCCTTCCGGGGACAAGGCATAGGTCGCGCGCTGATGGGCGCGGTCCTGGCGGAGATCGACAAGAGCCCGGCCCGCATGGTGCTGATCCACACCACTTTCTATATGGAAAGCGCGATTGCCGTGTACGAGGCGTTCGGCTTCAGGCCCTGCGCGCCGTTTCGCGACACGCCCGCGCATGTCAGGCACACGGACGTCTTCCTGTCGCGCACGATCAAAGGCGGGTGAGGGCCGCAGCCGCCGACCAGCCGGCGGTAAGCCAGCAGACTCAAGCAGAGTCCTGCCTGTCGCGCGCCTTCAGCTCCAGCCGCCGCGTATGCAGCACCGGCTCGGTGTAGCCGTTGGGCTGGCTCGCCCCTTTGAACACCAGGTCGCAGGCGGCCTGGAAGGCGACGGAATTGTCGAAATCGGGCGCCATCGGCCGGTAGAGCGGGTCGCCGACATTCTGGCGGTCGACGATCGCCGCCATGCGCTGCAGCGAATCGCGGACCTGGATTTCCGAGCAGACCTTGTGGCGCAGCCAGTTGGCGATGTGCTGCGAGGAGATGCGCAGCGTGGCGCGGTCCTCCATCAGGCCGACATCGTTGATATCGGGCACTTTCGAACAGCCGACGCCCTGGTCGATCCAGCGCACGACATAGCCCAGGATGCCTTGCGCGTTGTTGTCGAGCTCGCGCTGGATCTCGTCCGGCGTCCAGTTCGGCCGCACCGCGACCGGCACCGACAGGATGTCGTCGAGCTTGGCCTTCGGCCGGCTCTTCAGCGCCGCCTGCACGGCGTGCACGTCGACCTTGTGATAGTGCGTGGCATGCAGGGTGGCGGCCGTCGGCGACGGCACCCAGGCGGTGTTGGCGCCGGCCTTGGGATGCGCGATCTTCTCGACCAGCATCGCCGCCATCAGGTCCGGCATCGCCCACATGCCCTTGCCGATCTGGGCGTGGCCGGCGAGCCCGCATTCCAGGCCCGTGTCGACATTCCACGCCTCATAGGCGGAAATCCAGGCGGCCTGCTTCATGTCGCCCTTGCGGATCATCGGGCCGGCTTCCATCGAGGTGTGGATCTCGTCGCCGGTGCGGTCGAGGAAACCGGTGTTGATGAACACCACGCGCTCTCTTGCGGCGCGGATCGCTTCCTTGAGGTTGACGGTGGTGCGCCGCTCCTCGTCCATGATGCCCATCTTGATGGTGTTCGTGGCCATGCCGAGCAGCGCCTCGACTCGGTCGAAAATCTCGACGGCGAAGGCGACTTCGTCCGGCCCGTGCATTTTCGGCTTCACAACATACATCGAGCCGGCGCGGGAATTGGCGCGGCGGCCGTTGTCGCCGACATCGTGCAGCGCGATCAACGCGGTGATGGCGGCGTCCATGATGCCTTCCGGCATCTCGTGCCCCTCGCGATCCAGGATCGCCGGATTGGTCATCAGGTGGCCGACATTGCGCACCAGCATCAGCGAGCGCCCCGGCAGCAAGAGCTGGCCGCCATTCGGCGCCGTGTAGCGGCGGTCGGGATTGAGCTTGCGGGTAAACGTCTTGCCGCCCTTGGTGATCTCTTCGGCAAGGTCGCCCTTCATCAGGCCGAGCCAGTTGCGGTAGACGACGACCTTGTCCTGCGCATCCACGGCCGCGACCGAATCCTCACAGTCCTGGATGGTGGTCAAGGCCGATTCCAGGATGACGTCGGCGATGCCCGCGGGATCGGTCCTGCCGATCTGGTTGGCGCGGTCGATCACGATCTCGATATGCAGGCCGTTCTTCACCAGCAGCACCGCTTCGGGATTGGCGGCATCGCCGCGATAGCCGGCGAACTGTTTTGGGTCGGCCAGCGTCGTGGCGCCGGCGCCTTCGCCCACCTTGAGCGCGCCATTGGCGACCGAGAGCCCGTTGACGCCGGCCCATTTGCCCGTGGTCAGCGGCACCGACTGGTCGAGAAAATCCCTGGCCCAGGCAATCACCTTGGCGCCGCGCGCCGGGTTGAAACCCTTGCCCTTCTCGGCGCCGCCGGTCTCGGGAATGGCGTCGGTGCCGTAGAGCGCGTCATAGAGCGAGCCCCAGCGGGCATTGGCGGCGTTGAGCGCATAGCGCGCGTTCATCACCGGCACGACCAGCTGCGGTCCGGCGACGACGGCGATCTCGGGATCGACATTGACGGTCGAGACGCTGAAGGCCGGGCCTTCCGGCACCAGGTAGCCGATCTCCTTCAGGAAGCCTTTGTAGGCCTCCATGTCGATCGGCGCGCCGTTTTCGCGGTACCAACCGTCGAGCTTTTCCTGCATGGCGTCGCGTTTTGCCAGCAGCGCCCGGTTCTTCGGCGCGAGGTCGTGGACGATCTCTGAAAAGCCGGTCCAGAATTTCTCCGGGTCGATGCCGATGCCGACTGCCGCCTCCTCGGCCACGAAGTCATGGAGCTCCCGGGCAATCCGCAACCCGGCGATCTCGATGCGGTCGGTCATCTACACGTCTCCAGATAGTAGGCTTTGGCCTTGTTAGCGGGGGCCTTTGGCATGTTTGGGGTTGCGGGGTCAATTCGGCTTAGGATGTAGGGAGGATTTGGCGGGGCGGCGAAGCTGCTGATCTCCCCCCTCGTGGGGGAGATGCCCGGCAGGGCAGAGGGGGGCGCGAAGGAACGCCAATCTCGTCACTTTCTATCCCGTGCAAATGTCACCCAGACTGGCTGTCGGAGAGGCGGAAGAACGGAGACGCTGGCGGGACAGCGCCCCCCTCTGGCCTGCCGGCCATCTCCCCCACAAGCGGGGAGATTACGCTCTCGCTACACCGCAATCCGCGGCCGTCCCGACGCCACCGCCACGACATGCGCTTCGATGAACATGCGCTGGCCTTCGATGGTCGAGACCTTGAACTCGGTGGCGATTTCGATCTCGGCGCTGTCGGTACCGGCGTCCTTCGCGCGCTCGGCCGCCAATGCCCGCACATCGGCCTCAGCCGCCGCGATCGCCTTGTCCTCTTCGGTGAAGTCGCGCACCGTCTGGCCCGAGGCGAGGCGGAACAGGCCTTCCTTGGGCTGGCTGACGCGGGCTTCGGCCGAGACGCGCACCTGGCCGACCACGGCGCCGAGCGCGTTGGCGACGTCTGTGTCTTCCGGCACGATGCAGCCATTGCCGACCAGCACGGCCAAGCCGGCATAGTGCAGCGGCGCCGACGCGCCGAGGCCGATCACCGGGCGGTCGAGCGCGACGGTGAAGCGGGCGATGCCGGGATGGGCGTCGACCGCGCGCTGCACCAGCGCGTGCGCGACGGTGGCGGCGCCGTCCAGCCCGTCCTCGGCGAAGGCGGTTTCGAGGATGTATTCGGCCGACCAGCGGGTCAGCGTCACCAGCACGCGCTCGGCGATGGCCTCCGGCGTCGCCGCGATCGTCTGGCCGCGGCCGTCGCGGCGGCGGGCGAAGAGCTCGGCGCCGAGGTGGGCGGCGGCGGCGTCCCAATTGGACTGTTTTCCCACGACATGGGCGGCGTCGGACGGTGTGAAGCCTGAGATATGCACGAGCCCGCGCGCGACCAGCCGGTTCAGCGTGGCGTTCTGGGCATTCGACGACAAAAGCCTGTCGAGCGCCAGCGGGGTGGCGCCGATCGTCTCGTACAGCTTCGCTTCCGGCGCGGTGAGGCCGGCGGCGAGCCGGTCCGGCACGCCGGTGCGCACGGCAAAGCGCCCGTCCATGCGGCCGGGGTTCGGCGCGCGCAGCTGGCGCTCCAGCTCCGACGTCACCGCCTCGCCATGCACCATGCCGGAAAGCGCCAGCGGCACCAGGCGGCGCGGGCCAAGCAGGATTTTCGGGTCGAGCGCGCCGTCTTCCAGCGTGACTTCGGAATCACCGCCGAGGCCGAAGGTGCGCATCGCGACCGCCTCGACCATGGTGCGGAAGCCACCGACGGTGGCGCCTTCCGGATCGAGCCGCGGACGGCCGCCGTCGAGCACGGCGACGTCCGTCGTGGTGCCGCCGATATCCGAGACCATGGCGTCGTCCAGCCCGGTCATGTGGCGGGCGCCGACAAGGCTGGCGGCCGGGCCGGACAGGATCGTCTCGATCGGCCGCTGGCGGGCAAAGGCCGCCGAGACCAGCGCGCCGTCGCCGCGCACCACCATCAGGGGTGCTGCGATGCCGCGATGGCCAAGAAAACCTTCGGTCGCAGCGACCAGCCGGTCGATCATCGAGATCAGTCGGGCGTTGAGCAAGGTGGTCAGCGCCCGGCGCGGGCCGCCGAGCTTGGCCGACAACTCGTGGCTGGCGGTGACCGGCAGGCCGGTCTTGTCGCGTATCAGGTCGCGGGCCGCGAGCTCATGCGCCGGGTTGCGGGTGGCGAAATAGGCGCAGACGGCAAAGCCCGACACCGAGCCGCCAAGCTCGGGGAGCGCCGCCTCGAGGCCGGACAGGTCGAGTTTCGCCGCATTGCCATGCACGTCATGGCCGCCGGGGCAGAACACCACCGGGTCGGTGCCGAGCGCCGTCTTCAACCCGTCGCGGGCAAGGTCGGCCTCGGAAAAGCCGATCATGACCAGCGCCACGCGCCCGCCCTGGCCCTCGACCAGCGCGTTGGTGGCCAGAGTGGTGGACATCGAGACCAGCTTGATGGCGGCCGGATCGGTGGCGGATTCCTGAAGCACCGCATCCACCGCGCCGGAAATGCCGACGGCGAGGTCGTGCCGCGTGGTCAGCGATTTGGCCTTGGCCAGGACTTTTCCCTTGGGTCCGCCTCCCTCGGACCACAGCACGGCATCGGTGTAGGTGCCGCCGGTGTCGATGCCGAGGAAGAGGGGGTGAGGCTTGGCGGTCATTTTGGGCGGGCGGTCCGGGCAAGAGGGCTTTGTCGCGAAGCCCTTAGCCGATACGGGCTGGCCGATAAAGGCGGGAGAGGTGGGCCAGGGGGAAGAGCTAATCTCCCCCCTTGTGGGGGAGATGGCCGGCAGGCCAGAGGGGGGCGCTGTCCCGCTGACCTGACCGCGCTATTCGGATGGACTTCCAAGCCCGGTCACGATCACGATATGCTGGCAAACATTATCGATGTCGCGAATGACATCTTCGTTCCAGAACCGCAGAACGGTCCAGCCATCTTTCTCCAGCCTCGCAGTCCGTGCCTCATCGCCTGCGACGGCATCGGCTTCTCCGTGCTGAGACCCGTCGACCTCGACGACGAGCTTCTTCTGCGGGCAAGCGAAGTCTACGATATATCCGGCGATCGGGAACTGGCGCCGGAAGCCTAGGCCCATCAACCGATGGGCGCGAAGCTCGTTCCAAAGCTTCAATTCGGCTCCTGTCATCACCTTGCGCATTGATCTGGCGTTGGCACGGTGTTTTGGTGACAGCGGCGTATGGGGCATTTGCATCGCTCGGTGATTGTTAAGGTTCGCGCTCTACGGCGCCCCCCTCTGTCCTGCCGGACATCTCCCCCACGAGGGGGGAGATTGGCAGCTTCGACGCCTACCCCACAAACCCCACCCTTTTATGGCTCCCGTCGCAGAACGGCTTGTTGGCCGAGTGCCCGCAGCGGCAGAGAAACACCTTGGTGGTGCGGGCGATCGTATGTCCTGTCCCGGTGACGATCTCGGCATTGCCTTCGACCTTGAGCGGTCCGTTGACCGTGGGCGTCACCGTCAGCGGGCCATCCCGCGCTTCCAGCACCTGCGCTTCCTTCAGCGGCGGCTCGCCGGTGGCGGTGAAGCCGGCCTTGATGTGGCTGTTGTCGCAGAACGGCTTGTTCTGGGAGAGGCCGCAACGGCAGAGCGTGGCGCGAAAGACGGTTTCGTCACCCAGCACGATCTCGGCATGCACCGCCAGCGGGCCGTTTTCCCTCAACCGCACCGTGTTGACCACCGGCGGCTTCTCCTGCGGTCCGCCATCCTTTCTGGTGTAGGTGATGGCGCCCGACGGGCAGTTCTGCGCCAGCGCCACGACCTGCTCGACGCTGGCCGCTTCCGGATGGATCCATTCGCCCGGCGCGTTGGGCACGAAGACATGCGGGTTGCCGAGCACGCAATTGCGCGAATGGATGCAGCGCTTGCCGCTGAAAGAAACGTCGATCTTCTCGCCTTCGACCGTGCCTGCCATTTGGGTGGGGTCTCCTGTTGGTGGGTGGAGACGAGGCTAGGGCGGGGGCGAGAGGGGCGTCAAGCTGGCCGGAGGCACAACCTGCTCCTTCTCCCTGTGGGCCCCTGTGCGAGAAGGGGAAGAAGGCGCCACCCTACTCCTCCAGATCGATCTCCTGGGTCTCGCCGCCGCTGCAGGTGTAGCAGCAGTCTTCGCATTTTTCCTTGTTGCCGGGGCCGACGCCCCAATAGGTCGCCTCGTCGCCGTCGACCCAGGCGCCGTAGCAGATGGATTCGCCCTCGTTGCAGGAGATCGGCAGCTCTTTGGTCTCGCCGTCGTCGAGGTAGAAATCCTTGCCGTTGCCCGGCCAGACATAGTCGCGGTCCTGGCTGTAGAGCTCGAGCCGCATGGCATTGGGATGGCTGTTCTTGATCTGGAAGGTGACGTCGCCGGCATGAGCGGCAGGCGAAAACAGGACGGCAAGCGAAAACGCGGCGGCAAAGCGGCGCGCGGATAGCAAAGACATGAAAACCCCCGATGACGAATCGGCCCCCACGGCCGATGGTTGGATGATGACATGGCCGGCGCGTATGCCAAGGGGCGGCAGCGAAAATGGCTGACGGAATTGGGTGTGATTGTTGAGGCTGTGGCGATTGGCTGATCTCCCCCCAAGAGGGGGAGATTGGCAGCTTCAACGCCCCGCTACTCCGCCAGATCGACCGTCTCGGTCGAGTGCTCGGTGCAGATGAAGCAGCAGGTGTCGCAGGGCTGGTCGTTGTCGGGGCCGACGCCGACGGTGACGGAATCGTCGCCGTTCACCCAGGCGCCCCAGCAGATGTGCTCGCCGGGCTCGCAGGAGATCGGCACGGATTTCCGCGCCTTCGGCCGGATGAGAAACACCTTGTCGTCGCCCGGCCAGACTTTGCCGCTGTCGCGGCCGAACAGCTCGACCGCGACGCCGTCCGAACGCTGGTTGCGGACGAAGACCGACATGTCGGCGGCGAAGGCCGGCGAGGTGAGGAGAAGGAAGGCGAGCAGAGCGCGAATCATGGCGAGGTCCTCCGAGGGAGTAGAGCACGGGTGAAGTGCGTAATCTCCCCCCTTGTGGGGGAGATGCCCGGCAGGGCAGAGGGGGGCGCGAAGGAACGCGGCGTTTGTGTCAATCAAAGAGAACCTGGCCGCGAAAGCTTACCCTTTGAGACGCCGGCGGGACAGCGCCCCCCTCTGTCCTGCCGGACATCTCCCCCACAAGGGGGGAGATCAGCAGCTTCGGCGCCCCGCTCCTTCTAAAACGCAGGCGATCGC